>NZ_OU015430.1:2110000-2410000 GCF_907164845.1 Lysobacter luteus | reverse complement strand
TGCGCGCGATCTCGCCGACCGGCTGGCCGAGGTCTTCGGCGGTTCGTCTTCGGGTGGCGGCGGTGGCGACAGCGGCCCGCCATCCCTGATGCCCGGGCTGGATTCGGTCGAGCTGCGCTCGGGCGAGGACGGCATGGCCAGCGCGACGATCGGCGGCAAGGGTGGCGACGCGACGAGTGGAGGCTCCGGCGGCGGTGGCGGCGAGATGTCGCTCGGCGCGGCGCAGGACGGCAACGCGAGCGTCAGCCTGGAGGTCGACGGCGACGAGGTTGGCGTGTCCGCGGTCGAGGAGACCAACTCGCTGCTGGTGCGTGCCAGCCCGCAGGCGTGGCAGTCGATCCTGGACGTGATCGGCCAGCTCGACGTGATGCCGATGCAGGTGCACATCGAGGCCCAGGTGGTGGAAGTGCAGCTCAGCGGCGCGCTGGAGTACGGCGTCAACTGGTTCTTCGAGCGCGCGGTGACCGACAACGGGTTCCCCGACACCGTCGACCGCGACACGTGGAGCGGCCTGGCCGGCAGCATCGGGCGCGGCGTCAACAACCCCGGTGGGGTGGTCTGGGAATTCCTCGGCCGCAACGCGGCGGCGGTGATCAGCGCGCTCGACTCGGTGACCGACGTCAACATGCTCCAGACCCCGTCGGTGGTGGTGCGCAACAACGCCGAGGCGACGTTCAATGTCGGCAGCCGGATCCCGGTCGCGTCGGTGACCGTCAACCCCGGTATCGGCAACGACACCAGCTACAGCCAGGTGCAGTACCTCGATACCGGCGTGATCCTCAAGGTGCGCCCGCGCGTGACCCGCGACGGCATGGTGTTCCTCGACATCGTGCAGGAGGTCAGCGCGCCGGGCGGCGAGCCGGACCGCTTCGGCAACGTACGCATCGATACCCGCAAGCTCAAGACCGAGGCGGCGATACAGAGCGGCGACACGGTGATGCTGGCCGGCCTGATCCGCGACAGCGTCAGCCGCGGCTCGTCCGGCTTCCCGGGGTTGAACCGGATCCCGGTGATCGGCGGGCTGTTCGGCACGCAGTCGTCGGCGACCCGTCGCGAGGAAACCATCGTCCTGCTGACCCCGACCATCGTGCGCAACCCGCTGGAAGCGCGCGAACTGACCGACGAGTACGGCCGCCGCTTCCGCGCGCTGGAGCCGCTCCATCGCGAGCCGTGAGCCGTGGCGCTTGGTGAGGCGCGGCATGAAGTGAGGCGTGGCCCCGCCCATGGCTGAGCTGCCGATCGTAGTGTTGCCGGTCGGCAGCGACGACGTTGCGCTGGACGCCTGCCTGGCCGCGCTGGAGGCAGGCACGCCACCCGGCACCCGGCTGTGGCTTGCCGACGATGCCTGCGCGGGTCCGCGCGGCTGCGCGGTGATCGAACACTGGATGGCGCACACCCGGTTGCGCGCGGACTACACCCGGCGCCAGCGCACGATCGGCGAGGTCGCGCACCTGGACGAGGTGCTGACGGCCTGCGGCGACGCGGACGTTGCGGTGCTCGCACCCGACGCGGTGCCGCTGCCCGGCTGGCTCGAACGGCTGGCGGCCTGCCTGGCCAGCGACGGTTCCATCGCCAGCGCGACGCCCTGGAGCAACGCCGGCGAGACCGCCGGATGGCCGCGGATCGGCGAGATAGCACCAATGCCGCGCGACCCCGCGCGGCTGGCGCGTGCCGCCGCGCGGATGCCCGCCACGCACCCCGAATTGCCGGCCGCGGTCGGCCATTGCGTGCTGCTGCGTGGCAGCGCCCGCCAGCGTGCGCGTGGGCTCGACGCGGAAAGCTACGGCTCCTGGTGCGCCGGCCTGATCGACCTGTCGCTGCGGCTGGCCGGCCTGGGCTGGCGCAACGTGCTGTGCGAGTCGGCGTTTGTCGCACGCCCGGTAGAAGGCGTGCCGTTCGAGGGCGACATGGACCGGCTGGCGGTGCGCTGGCCCGACTGGCATGCCCGCGTGGCCTGTTTCCTGATGCGCGACCCGCTGCGTGCGACCCGCGCCGAGCTGGCCGACCTGTTCGCGACGGTCGGCCCGCCGGAGCCGCAGCCGGACCTGTTCCCGGTAACGGTCGACGACGGCCCTGTGGCCGCCTCTCCCGCGCGCCCATGACCGCCAGCACCGGACAATCCATGGCCGGCGCCGACATCGGCGTGGTGGTGGTGACCCACCAGAGCGCGTCGACCCTGGACGAATGCCTACAGCGCCTGCGGGCAGCCGCGGGCGTGGCCGCGATCCGGGTCATCGATAACCAGTCCACCGACGACACCCTCGCCATCGCCCAGCGCCACGCCAGTGCGGACCCGCGGTTGCGCTTCGTTGCCAACCCGGACAATCCGGGCTTCAGCGTGGCCTGCAACCAGGGCGTTGCCGAACTGGCGACGGCGGCCGTGCCGGTCCACTGGCTGGCGTTCGTCAATCCCGACGCAATGGTCGAGGACGACACGCTGGTACGCCTCCTCGGCCTGGCCGGGGCCGGCGAGGTGCTGCTCGGCGCCGACCTGGTCGGCGAGGACGGCATGCGCGACCCGGCGGCGCGGCGGCGCGATCCCGATTTTGGCCGGATGCTCGCCGGCGGGCTCACGGCGCGGTCGATGCGAAGCACTGGCCAGCGCACGGGCATGGCGGTCGACTCCGACGATCGCCTCGACGTGCAGCCGGTCGATGCGGTGTCGGGGGCGCTGATGTTCATGCCGCGCGCCCTGTTCGAGCGGATCGGCGGGTTCGACCCGGATTACCGCCTGCACGCCGAGGACCTGGACCTGTGCCGGCGCGCGCGGATGGCGGGTGCCACCGTGGCCGTGGCCAACCACGTGCGCGTGGTGCACGTGCGCGGCGTGTCGAGCCGCTCGCGGCCGCTGTTCGTCGAATGGCACAAGCACCGTGGCCTGTGGCGCTATTTCAACCGGTTCGAGGCGCATCGGCGCGGATGGCCGTTGCGGGCCGCGGTCTGGGCGGCGATCTGGCTGCGCTTCCCGTTCGCCGCCGCGCGTGCGTGGTGGCGCAGCCGGTAAACCCGCGGTCTGTAGGAGCGGCTTCAGCCGCGATCGTATGGCAGGACGCACGATCGCGGCTGAAGCCGCTCCTACAAGAAACACCACCCGATCACGGCAAAACCGCCATCACCGATACCGGTTGACCTGTTCCTTCAGCGCCTGCGCCGCGGCAGCCGCGGCATCGGCGAAGTCGTCCCCCTGCGACGCGTACAGGATCGCGCGCGACGAGCTGACCATCAGGCCGGTGCCGTCGGCGGTGCGGGCATTGCGCACCACCGCCTCGACGTCGCCGCCCTGGGCACCGACGCCGGGCACCAGGAAGGGCATGTCGCCCACGATGGCGCGGACCTCGCGCAGTTGTTCCGGCCAGGTCGCGCCGACCACCAGCGCGCAGTTGCCGTGGCCGTTCCAGTCACGCGCGATGGTCTCGGCCACGTGCTGGTAGAGCGGGCGCTGCGTGCCACCGGCGGCCTGCACCGGCAGGTCCTGCAGGTCGGCGGCGCCGGGGTTGGACGTGCGGCACAGGATCACCACGCCGCGGTCGGCGCGGTCGAGGAACGGCTGGACCGAGTCGCGGCCGAGGTAGGGGTTGGCGGTCACCGCGTCGGCGGCGTACCGGTCGAAGGCTTCAGCGGCGTAGTGCCGGGCGGTGCTGCCGATGTCGCCGCGCTTGGCATCGAGGATCACCGGGATGCCCGGGTGCGCGGCGTGGATGTGGGCGATCAGCCGGGTCAGCGCATCCTCGGCGCCGAGCGCGGCGAAATGCGCGATCTGCGGCTTGAATGCGCACGCGTGCCCGGCGGTCGCGTCGACGATGGCGCGGCAGAATGCGAACACCGCGTCCGGGTCGCTGCCGAATCGGGCCGGGAACTTCGCCGGTTCCGGGTCGAGGCCGACGCAGACGAGCGAATCGGCGTTCGACCAGCGTTGCCGCAGTGCCTGCATGAATTCCATCGTCGTTCCTCGGTGTTGTCGACAGGCAGTGCGTCGCCACGATTGTAGGAGCGACGTGAGTCGCGACCCTGTACGGCGTCCCGGGCGTCCGCCGGGTCGCGACTTACGTCGCTCCTACGAAGACCCGATGCCGAAAAGAACGCCCGCGTCGCCGCGGGCGTGCGTCGTTATTTCAGTGCCTTGAAACGCAGCCGGTGCGGACCGGCGTCGTCGCCGAGGCGGCGCTTCTTGTCTTCCTCGTATTCGCGGTAGTTGCCCGGGAAGAACTCCACGTGGCTGTCGCCCTCGAACGCGAGGATGTGGGTCGCGATGCGGTCCAGGAACCAGCGGTCATGGCTGATCACGAACACGTTGCCGGGGAACTCCAGCAGCGCGTCCTCGAGTGCACGCAGGGTCTCGATGTCGAGGTCGTTGGACGGCTCGTCGAGCAGCAGCACGTTGCCGCCCTGCAGCAGCGTCTTGGCCATGTGCAGGCGGCCACGCTCACCGCCCGACAGCGAGCCGACACGCTTCTGCTGGTCCTGGCCCTTGAAGTTGAAGCGGCCGATGTAGGCGCGCGACTGGATCTCGATGCCGTTGATGTTGAGGATGTCGCGCCCGCCCGACACTTCCTCCCACACGTTCTTGTCGCCCTCCAGCGCATCGCGGCTCTGGTCGACATAGGCCAGCTGCACGGTCGGACCGGTGACGATCTCGCCGGTGTCCGGCTTCTCCTGCCCGGTGATCATCTTGAACAGGGTCGACTTGCCGGCGCCGTTGGGGCCGATGATGCCGACGATCGCGCCGGGCGGCACGATGAAGCTCAGGTCGTCCATCAGCAGGCGGTCGCCGAACTTCTTGCTGACGTTGCGGAATTCCATCACCGAGTTGCCCAGGCGCTCGCCCGGCGGGATGAAGATCTCGTTGGTCTCGTTGCGCTTCTGGTAGTCGACCGCCTGCAACTCGTCCAGCCGCGCCAGGCGCGCCTTGCCCTTGGAACGGCCGCCCTTGGCGTTCTGCCGGGACCACTCGAGCTCCTTCTGGATCGCCTTCTGGCGCGCCTTCTCCTGCGACTCTTCCTGCTTGAGGCGCTCTTCCTTCTGGGTCAGCCAGTCGGTGTAGTTGCCCTTCCACGGGATGCCGCGGCCGCGGTCGAGCTCGAGGATCCACTCGGCCGCGTTGTCGAGGAAGTAGCGGTCATGGGTGACGGCCACCACGGTGCCGCTGTAGCGCGCCAGGAACTGCTCCAGCCACTCGACCGACTCGGCATCGAGGTGGTTGGTGGGTTCGTCCAGCAGCAGCATGTCCGGCTTCTGCAACAGCAGGCGGCACAGCGCGACGCGACGCTTCTCGCCACCCGACAGCTTGCCCACCACCGCGTCCCACGGCGGCAGGCGCAGCGCATCGGCGGCCACTTCCAACTGGTTCTCCAGGGTGTGCGCGTCGCCGGCGGCGAGGATGGCCTCCAGGCGCTCCTGCTCCTTGGCCAGCGCGTCGAAGTCGGCGCCGTCCTCGGCGTAGGCCGCGTAGACCTTCTCCAGTTCGGCCTGGGCATTGAGCACCTCGCCGACGCCTTCCTCGACCGCTTCGCGCACGGTCTTCTCCGGGTCGATCTCCGGTTCCTGCGCCAGGTAGCCGACCTTGATGCCGGGCTGCGGGCGCGCCTCGCCCGAGAAATCGGTGTCGACGCCGGCCATGATCTTCAGCACGGTCGACTTGCCCGCGCCGTTCAGGCCCAGCAGGCCGATCTTGGCGCCGGGGAAGAACGAGAGCGAGATGTCCTTGATGATCTGGCGCTTGGGCGGAACGGTCT
Organism: Lysobacter luteus; assembly: GCF_907164845.1. Lineage (NCBI taxonomy): Bacteria > Pseudomonadati > Pseudomonadota > Gammaproteobacteria > Lysobacterales > Lysobacteraceae > Novilysobacter > Novilysobacter luteus. Next base: position 2,404,268 of record NZ_OU015430.1, on the reverse strand, counting down.
TGCTGACGCCGTTCATGGTGTAGATGTATTGCGACATGGGTGCTCCGCAGGCGTGCGCCCGGCGGCCTGCGGGGCAGGGCCGGGGTGAGGGGGATTCGATAGCCCGCCATTATCGCGGATCGCGGCCGCGGCTGCATCGGGCGGGGCGCAGGCCGTTCAGAACCGGGGCGCCCCGGTGGGCGGGCCCGGAACCGGCCGGATGGCCCGGCGCCCCCGCCGGCGGCTAAACTCGACGCCACCCCCCACCTCACTCCCGGAGCGGCAATGTTCCCGCGCGACGCACGCATCGAAGGCTTTGATCCCGAACTCGCCCAGGCCATTGCCGACGAGCGCCAGCGGCAGGAAGACCACGTCGAGCTGATCGCCAGCGAGAACTACGCCAGCCCGCGCGTGATGGAGGCACAGGGCAGCGTGCTGACCAACAAGTACGCCGAGGGCTATCCGGGCAAGCGCTACTACGGTGGCTGCGAACATGTCGACGTCGCCGAGCAGCTCGCGATCGACCGGCTGAAGGAACTGTTCGGCGCCGACTACGCCAACGTCCAGCCGCACTCGGGCTCGCAGGCCAACCAGGCGGTCTACCTCGCACTGCTGCAGCCGGGCGACACCATCCTGGGCATGAGCCTGGCCCATGGTGGCCACCTGACCCACGGCGCCAAGGTCAACATCTCCGGCAAGCTGTTCAACGCCGTCCAGTACGGCGTCGACGCCGATGGCCTGATCGACTACGACGAGATCCAGCGCCTGGCCACGGAGCACAAGCCGAAGATGCTGATCGGCGGCTTCAGCGCCTACTCGCAGAAGATCGACTGGGCGCGCATGCGCCAGATCGCCGATTCGGTCGACGCGATCTTCTTCGTCGACATGGCCCACGTCGCCGGCCTGGTTGCCGCCGGCGTCTACCCGAACCCGCTGCCGCACGCGCACGTGGTGACATCGACCACCCACAAGACCCTGCGCGGCCCGCGCGGCGGCATCATCGTGGCCAAGGACCCGTCCGAGGAGCTGGTCAAGAAGCTGCAGAGCATCGTGTTCCCGGGCATCCAGGGTGGCCCGCTGATGCACGTCATCGCGGCCAAGGCGGTGGCCTTCAAGGAAGCGCTGGACCCGGAGTTCAAGGCCTACCAGCAGCAGGTCGTGAAGAACGCGCAGGCGATGGCGAAGGTGATCGTCGAGCGTGGCTACAAGATCGTCTCCGGCGGCACCGAGAACCACCTGATGCTGGTCGACATGATCGGCAAGGGCATCACCGGCAAGGACGCGGAGGCGGCGCTGGGCAAGGCCCACATCACCGTCAACAAGAACGCCGTGCCCAACGACCCGCAGAAGCCGTTCGTGACCTCCGGCCTGCGCATCGGCACTCCCGCGGTGACCACCCGCGGCTACCAGGAGGCCGACTGCGTCGAGCTGGCCAACTGGCTGTGCGACGTGCTCGACGCGCCCAGGGACGAGGCGGTGATCGCCCGCGTGCGCGACGCGGTCACCGCGCAGTGCCGCAAGTTCCCGGTGTACGGCTGAGCCGGCCGCCGCGGCCGGGCTGACCCTTTGCATTGCCCCTTCTGCCAGCACGCCGACACCCGCGTGATCGACTCGCGGGTGTCGGACGATGGCGCGACCATCCGCCGGCGCCGCGTCTGCGAGGCCTGTGGCGAGCGCTTCAGCACGCTGGAGACGATCGAGCTGAAGCTGCCGGTGATCATCAAGTCCGATGGTCGGCGCGAGGCGTTCGACGCGCGCAAGCTGCGCTCGGGCTTCGACCGTGCGCTGCAGAAGCGGCCGGTCTCGGAAGAACAGATCGAAGCCGCGGTGCGCGCGGTCGTGCACCAGTTGCGCATGACCGCCGAGCGCGAGCTGGCGTCGATGCGCGTCGGCGAGTTCGTGATGGCCGAACTGCGCAAACTCGACCACGTCGGCTACGTCCGGTTCGCCTCGGTCTACCGCGCCTTCGAGGACGTGGCCGATTTCCGCGAGGAACTCGACCGCCTCGAGAACGACAACTCCGGCGAGGGGCAGTTGCCGCTGCTGGGCGGTGACGCCATCGCGCCGGGCAAGCCACGCAGGCGCTGAGCTCCGGCCGGCGTCGCACCAGGGAGTACCGATGTCCGACTTCACCGCCACCGACCACCTGATGATGGCCCGTGCGCTGCGCCTGGCCGAACGGGGCGCCTATACGACCCGGCCCAACCCGATGGTGGGCTGCGTCATCGCGCGCGGCGACGAGGTGGTCGGCGAGGGGTTCCACCAGCGCGCCGGCGAGGCGCACGCCGAGGTGGTCGCCCTGCAGGCGGCCGGCGAGCAGGCCCGCGGCGCCACCGTCTACGTGACGCTCGAGCCGTGCGCGCACACCGGCCGCACCGGCCCCTGTGCCGATGCGCTGGTCGAGGCCGGGGTGGCGCGGGTCGTCACGGCCATGCGCGATCCGTTCCCGCAGGTCGACGGCGCCGGATTCGACCGCCTGGTCGCCGCCGGCATCGACGTGGTCGACGGCCTGATGGAAACGGAGGCGCGCGAGCTGAACCGCGGTTACGTGTCGCGCGTCGTACGCGGGCGGCCGTGGGTACGGGTCAAGCTGGCGACCAGCATCGACGGGCGCAGCGCACTCGCCAACGGCGAGTCCAAGTGGATCTCCGGCGAGGCTTCGCGGAATGACGTGCAGCACTGGCGCGCCCGCGCCGGTGCCATCGTGACCGGTGCCGGCACCGTGCTGGCCGACGACCCCTCGCTCACCGTGCGGCTCGACGAAGCGCAACCGTTCGAGCCGCCGCTGCGGGTCGTGCTCGACCCGGGGCTGGCGACCGTCCACCGCGGCCGGGTGCGCGAGGGCGATGCGCCGACGCTGTACGTGCACGCGCCCCATACCAAGCTGGGCCGCGGGATCAGTGCGCAGTTGGCGGTGGTCGACGTCGAGCGGGGCCGTTTCGACCTCAACCGGGTGCTCAAGTTGTTGGCCGAGCGCGGGATCAACGAGGTCCAGGTCGAGGCCGGCGCGACGCTCGCGGCGGCGTTCCTGGATGCCGGGCTGGTGGACGAGCTGCTGCTGTATGTCGCCCCGGTGCTGCTCGGGTCCGAAGCGCGCCCCTTGTTCGACGGCCTCAACATCGAGCACATGGACGAGCGGCTGCAGATGGACATCGTCGACTCGCGCCAGCTCGGCGGCGATATCCGGCTGCTGCTGCGCCCGCGCGGCTGAACCCGGGCGCGCCGGCCGGACGCAGCGTTCCGCCGACGGGCCGGTTGCGGCGGGTCCCGGTGCTAGAATCGCCGCGCCGCCCAGGCGGCACCACCAACGTCTTCAGGGCGGGGCGAAACTCCCCACCGGCGGTAGGTCGACCGGCTCCAGCAGCCACGACGAGCCCGCGAGCGCCCCCGGCAATCCAGCGCCGGGGGGTCAGCAGATCCGGTCCGATGCCGGAGCCGACGGTCACAGTCCGGATGAAAGAAGACGGCTCGCGCCCGGCACCCGCCGTGCGCCGGCCATGCCTTGTGGCGTTTTTCGCTCACCTTGCGGGAAACGTAGCCATGTCCAGCCCCACCCGAACCGATTTCGCCACCCACCACCGGGAGGCGCGCTGATGTTCACCGGCATCATCGAGGGCGTCGGCCGGCTGGCCAGGCGCGAGGCACGTGGCGGCGACGCGCGCCTGCGCATCGAGGCCGGCACACTGCCGTTCGACAACGTGCGGCTCGGCGAGAGCATCGCGGTCAACGGCACCTGCCTGACCGTGGTGGCGTTCGACGCCGACGGCTTCGAGGCCGACGCGTCCACCGAGACCCTCGCGCTGACGACGCTGGGCGCGTTGCCGGCCGGCGCAGCGGTCAACCTGGAGCGCGCGATGCGCCCGGACGATCGCCTCGGCGGCCACCTGGTCAGCGGCCATGTCGATGGCATGGGCACGGTCGAGTCGGTCACCGACGACGCGCGCGCGCAGCGCTGGCGCTTCACCGCCCCGGCCGGCGTGCTGCGTTACGTGGCGCGCAAGGGTTCGATCTGCGTCGACGGAGTCAGCCTTACGGTCAACGCGGTCGATGCCGACGGTTTCGAAGTCGCGCTGGTGCCGCACACCGTCGCCCACACCGCGTTTGCCACCACCCGGCCGGGCGACCCGGTCAACCTCGAGGTCGACCTCGTCGCCCGCTACGTCGAGCGCCTGCTCGCCACCGGAGAACAACCATGAGCTTCGCCCCCGTCCCCGAATTGCTCGAGGAGATCCGCGCCGGCCGCATGGTCGTGATCGTCGACGACGAGGACCGCGAGAACGAAGGCGACCTGATCATGGCCGCCGAGCTGGTCAAGCCGTCCGACATCAACTTCATGGTCACCCACGCGCGCGGGCTGGTCTGCCTGTCGTTGACGCGCGAGCGCTGCGCCCAGCTCGGGCTGCCGCCGATGGTGCGCGACAACACCTCGGCCCACCACACCAACTTCACCGTCAGCATCGAGGCGGCCGAGGGCGTCACCACCGGCATCAGCGCGTACGACCGGGCCCACACCATCCGCACCGCGGTGCGGCCGGACGCAGCGCCGCGCGACCTCAGCCAGCCCGGCCACATCTTCCCGCTGCAGGCCCAACCCGGCGGCGTGCTCAACCGTGCCGGCCACACCGAGGCCGCCGCCGACCTTGCGCTGATGGCCGGTCTGGAACCGGCCGGCGTGCTGGTGGAGATCCTCAATGCGGACGGCACCATGGCGCGGCGGCCGGAGCTGGAGCGGTTCGCCGCCGAGCACGGGCTGAAGATCGGCTCGATCGAGGAGTTGATCCGCTATCGGCTCGAGACCGAACACACGGTCGAGCGGGTCGATGCGCGCGAGATCCAGACCGACCATGGCCCGTTCCAGCTGGTGACCTACCGCGACCGGCTCAGCCACGGGTTGCATTTCGCGCTGCTACGCGGCCGGCCCGACCCGGCGACGCCGACGCTGGTGCGGGTGCACATGCAGAACCCGCTGAGCGATGCGCTGCACTGGCGCCGCGCGGATTTCGGCCCTGCGGTGGGCGACGTGCTCGCGACGATCGCCGCCGAAGGGTGTGGTGCGCTGGTGCTGCTCGGCGAGGGCGTCGGGCCCGACGCCCTGCTGGCCCGCATCCGCGAACAGCCCGAACCCGACGGCAAGCCTGCGCGCGGCGAGGCGCTGAGCGAATGGCGGCGCAACGGTGCCGGTGGCCAGATCCTCGCCGACCTCGGCCTGGGCAAGCTCCGCGTGCTGGGCACCCCGCGCAAGCAGATCGGCCTGGCCGGCTTCGGCCTGGAAGTGGTCGAGTACGTGTAGCGCCGATCCGGTCACGCGCACCATCGCACCGCCGCGTCGGCAGGTCCGGGCCGCCGGGCCCCGCTGCCCAAGCCGGCTAAACTACCCCTCCAATCGCCACCGACCCGCCCATGCCCCATATCGAAGGCGACCTGCGCAGCCCCCCGGGCGCGCGCTTCGCGATCATCGCCAGCCGCTGGAACCCCCGCATCACCGATACCCTCGTGGCCGGCGCGCGCAAGGCGTTCGCCGACCATGGCGTCGCCGAGGACGCGGTCGACGTGGTCCGGGTACCGGGTGCCTGGGAGCTGCCGCTGGTGGCCGCGCGGCTCGGCCAGGCCGGGCGCCATGCCGGCATCGTCGCGCTGGGGTGCGTGGTCCGCGGCGACACCCGCCATTACGAGCACGTCGCCGACCGCTGCGCGGAAGGCCTGATGCGCGCGCAGATCGACCACCGGGTGCCGGTCAGCAATGGCGTGCTCGCGGTCGAGCGGTTCGAGGATGCCGAGGCGCGTGCCGGCGGCAACCACGGCAACAAGGGCGAGGAAGCCGCGCAGGCGGTGATCGAGATGGCCCACCTTCTGGAGCAACTGGCATGAACCGACGTCGCGCCGATGGCATTGACCCCGTCGCCCGCTCGCGCGCGCGTCGCCGCGCGCTGCAGGCCGTCTATGCCTGGCAGCTGTCGGGCGCCAAGGTGCGCGAGGTGGTCGCCCAGTTCGCCCACGAGCAGGCACGCGAAGTGGCCGACCTGGCCTACTTCGAGGACCTGGTTCACGGCGTGCACGACCACCGTGTCGACATCGACGGCGCGCTCGCGCCGTTCCTCGACCGCGAGATCGAGCAGGTCGACGCGATCGAGCGCGCGGTGCTGCGCATCGCCGCCTACGAATTGCGCCACCGGCCCGACGTGCCGTACCGCGTGGTGATCAACGAAGCGATCGAGACCGCCAAGCGCTTTGGCGCCGAGCACGGGCACACCTACGTCAACGGCGTGCTCGACCGCGCCGCGGCGGAGTGGCGCGCGGTCGAGGCGCAGGCGCCGCGCGACCGCTGACCCCGTCGACGTCACCGAGGTAGCGCGATGGAATTCGGGCTGATCGAACGCATCCGCGCCCGCGTCGCCCCCCGTGACGACGTGGTCCTGGGCATCGGTGACGACGCCGCCCTGCTGCAACCGCCGCCGGGCGCGCAGCTGGCGGTCGCGACCGACACGCTCAACGTGGGCGTGCACTTCCCGCCGGGGACCGCCGCCGCCGACATCGGCTGGAAGGCGCTGGCCGTCAACCTGTCCGACCTGGCCGCGATGGGCGCCGAGCCGGCCTGGTGCACCCTGTCGCTGTCCTTGCCGGAGCCGGACCCGAGCTGGCTGGACGGGTTCCTCGACGGTTTCCTCGACCTCGCGGCGCGCCACCGCATCGCCCTCGTCGGCGGCGACACCACGCGTGGGCCGCTGTCGGTATGCGTGACCGTGCACGGTCTGGTGGCACCCGGCCGCGCGCTGCGGCGCGACGGTGCGGTCGCCGGCGACGACATCTGGGTCAGCGGGGGGCTGGGCGACGCCGCGGCGGCGCTGGCCCTGCTGCAGGCGGCGGACGAGCCGGTGGTCGTCGCCTGCGAAGCAGGTCCGTTGCTGGCCGCGGACCCCGACGGCGGGTCAGGGCGCCTCGCGTCACTGCGTCCGCGCCTCGACCGGCCCACGCCGCGGGTCGAACTCGGGCTCCAACTGGCCGGCATGGCCCACGCGGCCATCGACATCTCCGACGGGCTGATCGCCGATCTCGGCCATATTTGCCAGGCAAGCAGGCTCGCCGCGGACGTCGAGGTGGACCGGCTGCCGTGCTCACCGGCCCTGGCGGCCAGCTTCGAGGCGGAGCGACGACGCGAACTGCAGGCGACCGGCGGTGACGACTACGAGTTGTGTTTCACCGCCGCACCGGCGATGCGCGAGCGCATCGAGGCGCTCGCAACGGGCGTGGTGCCGGTCACCCGCGTCGGCCGGATGGTCGAAGGCGAGGGTGTGCGGGCAGTGGATGGTGACGGTGCCCCGTGGCAGCCGCGGCAGAGCGGCTACGTCCACTTCTCCGGATAGGACGGCAAAGAAACGCGCGATGTAGGAGCGACGTAGTCGCGACCCGTCGACCCCGTGACGCGATGCTCCGCTCGCGACTTACGTCGCTCCTGCATCGGGGTGGTGACCGGCGTTCCGCCACAATCCACCCACCCGCTCGCGCAGCGTCGGCAACACCTCGCCCTCGAACCACGGGTTGGCCTTGAACCACGCGACGTTGCGCGGGCTCGGGTGCGGCAGCGGCAGGTGGGTCGGCAGGTACTCGCGCCATGCGCGCATGGTCGCGGTCAGGCTGCCCTTGCGGCGGCGGCCCAGGAAGTGCGCCTGCGCGTACTGGCCGATCAGCAGGGTGAGTTCGACGTTGGGCAGCAGCGGCAGCAGCTGCGGGTGCCAGGTGGCCCGGCATTCCGGGCGCGGCGGCGCATCGCCCGAGCCGGCCTTGCCTGGGTAGCAGAAACCCATCGGCACGATCGCCACGCGCGAGGCGTCGTAGAACGTGTCGGAATCGATCCCCATCCACTCGCGCAGGCGCCGGCCGCTGGCGTCGTCCCAGGGCACGCCGCTTTCGTGGACCTTGCGGCCGGGGGCCTGGCCGACCACCAGCAGGCGCGCGTCGGCATGCGCGCGCAGCACCGGCCGCGGCGTGTGCGGCATTGATGACGCGCACAGCCGGCAGCGGTCGATCCGGGCGAGCAGCGTGTCGAGGGTGTCGGCCCCGCCGCTCACGGTGGCAGCAGCTTGCCGGGGTTGAGGATGCCGTCGGGGTCGAACACTGCCCTGAGCTGGCGCATCAGGGCGAGCGTCGCCGGCGGCACCGCCTGCGTCATGAATTCGCGCTTGGCCAGGCCGATCCCGTGCTCGCCCGACAGCGTGCCGCCGAGCGACAGGGCCAGCGCGAACACGCGCGACATCGCTGCCGCGGCGCGCTCGGCCTGGCCGGCGTCGGCCGGGTCGTACAGCAGGTTGACGTGCAGGTTGCCGTTGCCGGCATGGCCGAAGCAGACGATCGGCAGCGCGAACTCTCGCGACAGTGCCTGCACGCCATCGACCAGGGCCGGGATGCGCGACACCGGCACCACCACGTCCTCGTTGATCTTGCCGGGCGCCAGCGTGCGCAACGCCGGCGACAGGGCCTTCCGCGCGGCCCAAAGGCGGGCACGCGCGGCCTCGTCGGCGGCATCGTCGAGCGAGACCAGGCCGTCGCCGCCGGCAGCCGCCATCAGCGCTTCGATGTCGCGCGGCAGTTGGTCCGGGTCACCATCGGCCTCGATCATCAGCAGCGCTCCGGCGTCGGCAGGCAGGTCGGCGCCGCCGACGTCGCGCGCCAGCCGCACCGCGTCGGCATCCATGAATTCCAGCATCGACGGGGTGACCGGCTGCGCCATCAGCCGGGCGACGGCTGCGGCCGCGGCGGCGACGTCACGGTAGATCGCGCGGATCGCGCGTCGCGCGGCAGGCGCCGGCGTCAGCCGCAGGCTCGCTTCGACGATCAGCGCCAGCGTGCCTTCGCTGCCGACCAGCAAGCGCTGCAGGTCGTAGCCGGTCGCGCCCTTGGTGGTCGCGGTACCGCATTCGACCAGCTCACCCGCACCGGTCACCGCGGTGATCGCGAGTACGTTGTCGCGGCTTGCGCCGTACTTCACCGCGCGCGGGCCACCGGCATTGCACGCCAGGTTCCCGCCAACGGTACTGAACATGGCGCTGGTGGGGTCGGGTGGCCAGAACAGCCCATGCGGCGCGAGCGCGGCCTGCAGGTCGCCGTTGAGCAGGCCGGGTTCGACCACCGCGCAACGGTCGCCCGGGCGGATGTCCAGCACCCGGTCCATCCGCTCCATCGACACCACGACGCCGCCCTCGACCGGCACTGCCGCACCGGTGGTGTTGGTCCCACGACCGCGCGCGACCACAGGCACCCGGTGGCGGCGACACGCGCGCACCAGCGCCACCACCTGGTCGCGGGTCCGCGGCAGCGCCACCGCGTCGGGCAACGCGTGCCGGCGCGAGTTGTCGTAGGCGTAGGTGAGCCGCTCGCTGGCATCGGTCAGCCAGCCCTCGCCGAGCAGCGTGGCCAGTTCGCGGTCGAGTTCGTGTGGCAAGGGCATGGCGGAAGGAGGCGGGCCGTGGCGGCCCATTCTGCGCTTTCGTCGCGACGGGCCAGGTGGGGTGGTCAGTCGCCGGGCCGGAAGGCGTCGCGGATCCAGTCCAGCACGGGCGCCCCGGAGTCGCCGGAGGCATCGACGACGTCGAACCGGCATGGCGCATCGGCGTAGCGGCGATGCCGCATCAGGAACAATTGCGCGGCGCGCACCAGCTTGTGCTGCTTGCGCCAGTCCACCGACACCGCGCCGCCGCCGAAGCGGTCGTCACGGCGGTAGCGGACCTCGACGAACACCAGGGTGTCGCCGTCGAGCATGACCAGGTCGAGCTCGCCCAACCGGTAGCTGGCGTTGGCGGCGACCGGTCGCAGGCCCGCGTCGATCAGGTGGGCACGCGCCGCGGCCTCGACCGCTGCGCCACGCTGGCGCCGGTCAGTAGCGACCGGCATTGGCCAGCGGTACCGCGACGCCGCCGCTGAAGGTCGACCACGCCGGGGTGCGCTGCACGTTGCCCGAGCCGTCGATGCGCAGCATGCCGGTCGCACCGTTGACGCTGGCATCGGGCGACAGCGCGAGCTTTTCCATATAGGCGGTCAGCAACCACGCGTCATGACCGAAGGCGAACAGGCGGGCGCCACCGCCGCGCGCGGTCGGCAGCCGCTCGGCGACCGAGGCCTCCGGCGCCAGCCCGGCGACGTAGCCGCCGCTCGTCCAGGGCTCTCCCGGGAACGCGATGCCGTCGAGGATGCGGTCCTCCTCCGGCTTGCCGGTGCCCGACAGCAGGTGCGAGGTCGCGACCCGCGGCACGCCGGCCAGGCCGGCCAGGGCCAGCCGCGGCATCGCCTCGCGCGCGACGTTGCCGCGCACCGCCAGGAACACCGCGTCGACGCCGCCCTCCGCCTGGGCGTAGGGGCTGTAGTCGGCGATCCCTGCGCTGGCGATGCCGGTGACCGTCGCACCGTGCTCGGCGAGGTGGTTGCGCAGCGCATCGACCGCACGACGCTGGCTGTCATCGCTGCCGGCGATCACCAGCACCCGTCGTGCACCGCGCTCCAGCAGCAGGCCGGCGGCCGCGATGCCCTCGTCTTCGGGCGACAGCGAGAAGCTCGCGTTGCCCGCCGGCGGGACGTCGCCGGCGCGGTTCAATGCCAGCACCGGCACGGCCAGGGCGCCGCGGTTGAACAACGCGCCGACCTCGTCGCGGCCGAGCGGGCCGACCATGAAGTCGTTGCCTTCACCCGCGGCACGGTCGTAGGCGGCCAGTGCACCACCGGCGGTGCCGTGGGTGTCGTAGAAGCGCACTTCCGGGCGGCGGCGGGACTCGCCGTAGTAGCCGGCCAGCAGGCCGTCACGGACCGGTGCGGCCGCTGCGGAGAGGTCACCCGACAGCGGCAGCAGCACGGCCAGCCGCACCGGCGGTCGGTAGCCGTCCGCCTCGGCCGGCGGGCGGGCGCTGGCATCGAACTGCCACGCGACCCGGTCGAACGGGCGGGGCAGCGGCAGCCCGCGACGCAACAGGGCGCGGCCGGCATACGGATACAGCGGATCGCCCTCGGCCAGCGCCGCGGCCTCGGCGGCCAGGGTGGCGTCGTCGAGCTGGGCCAGCAGCGCGTTGATCGCGGCGGCATTGGCGGGGTCGCCCGCGAGGGCGCTGGCCTGCGCGACCAGCGGGTGCTGCGGCGCGCGGACCGGCGTGGTCGAGCTGGTCCGGGTCGGACCGACGACGCAGCCGCCGAGCAGCGCGGTGGCGACCAGCAGCGCCGAAAGCCAGTGGAACCGGGGGATCGAAGGCGTTGGATTCATCGCTTGCGCACCGCACGCGGCGCTCCTTGGGGGACCCGGCGATTCTAACCATGCCCCTGCATGGCGTCCGCGACGCCGTTGCGTGGCCCGCAAGACAAGCACGCCGACCACCCCTACCATCGTCTCGATGCAGACCTCCGGCACCCTCCACGTCGTCGCGACCCCGATCGGCAATCTCGGCGACCTCAGCCCCCGCGCGCTGGAGACCCTGCGCACGGTCGACGCCATCTGCGCCGAGGACACCCGCCATACCCGGCAGCTGTTGAGCCATTTCGGCCTCGAGCGGCCGCTGCTCGCGCTGCACCAGCACAACGAGGACGCCCAGGCGGCCCAGCTGGTGGCGCGGCTGCAGGGCGGTGAGTCGCTCGCGCTGGTGTCGGATGCGGGCACACCGCTGGTCAGCGATCCGGGTTTCCGGCTGGTCGGCGCGGCACGCGCGGCCGGGGTACGGGTCTCCCCGGTCCCGGGTGCGTGCGCGGCAATCGCCGCGCTGAGCGTGGCCGGCGTGGCGTCGGACCGGTTCGTGTTCGAAGGCTTCCTGCCGGCCAAGGCGGGCGCGCGGCGCGAGCGCCTCTCGCGGCTGGCGGCGGAGCCACGGACGCTGATCTTCTACGAGTCGGCCCACCGCATCGAGGAGTCGCTCGCCGACCTGGCAGCGGTGTTCGGCAATGAACGCCACGCGGTGCTGGCGCGCGAACTCACCAAGCTGTTCGAGACCGTGCTCGACGACACCCTGGCGGGGCTTCGCCAGACGGTTGCGGCGGACCCCAACCAGCGCCGGGGCGAATTCGTGCTGGTGGTGGAGGGCGCCGGTGACGATGCCGATGCCAGCCTGGCAGAGGGGCGCCGGCTGTACGCGAAGCTGGCAGGGCACCTGCCACCGTCGACCGCGGCGAAGCTGGCGGCCGAACTGAGCGGGGCCCCGCGCAAGGCGCTGTATGGCGCCGGCGAGAGCTGAGGTGGCAGCGGGACCGTCCGGCCAGCCTGAACTCGCCCTCCCGGGATCGACCCCGCCCGGCCGCAAAGCCACCCAACCCCGGTAGACTGCGCCCGCGGAGTCGGCCAGGCAGTCGCGTCATCCTTCGGGATGCCGAGGAAAGTCCGGGCTCCACAGGGCACGGTGCCAGGTAACGCCTGGGCGGCGCGAGCCGACGGAAAGTGCAACAGAGAGCAGACCGCCGAACGGCGTCGCAAGACGTGCGTGGCAAGGGTGAAACGGTGCGGTAAGAGCGCACCGCGAGTCTGGCAACAGACCGGCACGGCAAACCCCACCGGGAGCAAGACCAAATAGGGAGGCAATGCCGCGGCCCGCGGTGCCTCCGGGTAGGTTGCTTGAGCGTATCGGTGACGATGCGCCTAGAGGAATGATTGCCCACGACAGAACCCGGCTTATCGGCCGGCTCCGCCCTGATCCAGGAAAGGCGCGCCCCCGGGCGCGCCTTTTTCATGGGATGCCGATGCTGCGCTGCAGCACCGTAACGGGCCCGCGTGCCGCGTCGTCTCTTCACAAGGCCTCCACGCGCCCGAAATCTCAAAATGTGAGACGAAACAACGGTTAGTGGATAAGTCTTGAATAAGACTCTGAAGTTCGCTGCAAGCCTTTGATGTGCCTAGTGAAATTTGCCCCCGGAAGTTGTTGACAACCATTTTTGCGGTGCCTAAGGTGGACATCCGAGGGAAAGCCGGGTTTTTAGTGGTTTTCGGTGGCCGCAGACGGTTCGAGTGACCGTATGCCCGTAAGGCAAACCGCCCAACAGAGGCGGGCCAACAACCAGGTGCGCAATGTTCCAGGGCGAGACCGCCATCACGATCGACGAAAAGGGCCGGCTGGCGGTGCCCACCGCCCACCGCGATGCCGTCGCGCGCGATTGTGGCAACCAGCTGGTCATCACCTACAACCCGTTCGAGTCCGGCTCCCTCTATCTGTACCCGCGGGCGATCTGGGAGCGGGTGCGCGACCAGGTCAACAAGCTGCCCAAGGCCAAGAAGGTCAACCGCAACCTGCAGCTCAAGCTGGTCGGCGCGGCCACCTTCGTCGAGCTCGACGGCAACGGCCGCATCACCGTCCCGGCCAGCCACCGCGCCGCGGTGGGCATCGAGCGCAAGGCGGTGCTGCTGGGCATGGGCGACAAGTTCGAACTGTGGAGCGAGCAGGCGCACCACGCGCAGATCCAGCAGACGGTGTCTGACGGGGATCTGAGCGAGGAACTGCTCGACCTGCAGCTATGACGGACGGTGGCATGGAGCGCTCGGCGACTTCCGGCCACCTTCCCGTGATGTACCGGCAGGTCCTGGAAGGCCTGCGGGTGCGTGGGGATGGAGCCTACCTCGACGGCACGTTCGGCCGCGGCGGCCATGCGCGGGGCGTGCTCGACCAACTCGGCGCCGGAGGACGGCTGCTGGTGATGGACAAGGATCCCGAAGCGATTGCGGTCGCCGAACGCGAGTTCGGGGCGGACCCGCGCGTGTCGATCTTCCGCGGCAGCTTCGCCGACCTCGCCCGGTGGGATGCCACCGCCAGCGGGCTGGACGGGATCCTGTTCGACCTGGGCGTGTCCTCGCCGCAGCTCGACGTGGCCGAGCGCGGCTTCAGCTTCGGCCGCGACGGCCCGCTCGACATGCGGATGGACCCCGATGCCGGCCAGAGCGCCGCCGAGTGGCTGGCGCAGGCCGAGGAGCGCGAGATCGCCGACGTGCTGTGGACCTACGGCGAGGAGCGCCAGTCGCGTCGCATCGCCCGCGCGATCGTTGCGCGCCGCGACGAGGAGCCGCTGGTGCGCACCGCGCAGCTGGCCGAGCTCATCGCGTCGGCACTGCCGCGAACCGCTCACACCGGACCGGGCAAGGGCCGCCATCCGGCGACGCGCAGCTTCCAGGCGATCCGCATCTTCATCAACCGCGAGCTGGCCGACCTCGAAGCCGGGCTCGACGCTGCGCTGGAGCGCCTCAGGCCCGGCGGACGGCTGGCGGTGATCAGCTTCCATTCGCTGGAAGACCGCATCGTCAAGCAGTTCATCAACCGCCACGCCAAGGCGCCGCCGGCCAACCGCCGCATGCCGGTGGAGATCGCCTTCACCCCCGACCTGCTGGCGATCGGCGGCGCGCAGAAGGCAGACGATGCCGAGACCGCCGCCAACCCGCGCGCCCGCAGCGCGGTGCTGCGCGTGGCCGAGAAGCCGGCGCTGCAGGAGGCCGCATGACCACGCGCCTGCTGCTGACCGTGCTGGTCGTCGCCAACGTCGCCACGGCGCTGGCGGTGGTGCACGCGCGCCATCGTCACCGCGTGCTGTTTGTCGAGGCCAGCCGGCTGGAGAAGGCGCGCGACGAACTCAACATCGATTTCGGCCGGCTGCAGCTGGAACAGGCCACCTGGGCGGAGAGCAACCGCATCGACCAGGTCGCGCGCGACCGCCTCGGCATGAAGTTCCCGGAAGGCGCCGAGATCGTGGTGATCCGTCCATGAGCGCCCGCGACCGCCGCCGTGACGCCGCCCGCAGCAACCCTGCGCATGGCGGTGCGTGGGCGGCGTTGCTTGCGCGCTTCCGCGGCGAAGAAGTCCGGGGCGCCCGCCGGGGCGTGCGCTACAACCCGCGCCACCGCCTGGCGATGGTCGGCGGCACGCTGGCGTTGTGCTCGGTGGCGCTGGTCGGCCGCGCGTTCGACGTGCAGGTGCTCAACAACGACTTCTACGTGCGCCAGGGCGACGCCCGCGCGCTGCGCGAAATCCCGATCCCGACGTCGCGCGGGATGATCACCGATCGCAACGGGGAGCCCCTCGCGGTGTCCACGCCGGTCGAGTCGGTCTGGGCCAATCCGCAGGAGCTGCTCAAGCACCCGGACCGCATCCCCGAGCTGGCCGAAGCGCTGGACGTGCCGGCCGACTACCTGACGCGCAAACTGACCCAGCGCGCGGACAAGGAGTTCATGTACCTGCAGCGCCGGATCAACCCGAGCCAGGCCCGGAAGATCCTCGCCCACGGGATCCCGGGCGTGTCCAGCCAGCGCGAGTTCCGACGCTTCTACCCGCAGGGCGAGGCGCTCGCGCACGTGCTCGGCTTCACCAACATCGACGACGCCGGCCAGGAAGGTCTTGAGCTGGCGTTCGACGAATGGCTGCGCGGCACGCCGGGCGCCAAGCGCGTCATCCGCGACGGCCAGGGCCGCATCATCGAGAACGTCGACCTGCTGCGGCCCGCCGAGCCGGGCCGCGACCTGACGCTCACCATCGACCGACGCATCCAGTACCTGGCCTACCGTGAGCTGCGCAACGCCCTGCTCGAGGCCGACGCCAGCAGCGGCTCGGTGGTGGTGCTCGACATCGCGACCAGCGAAGTGCTGGCGATGGCCAACCTGCCCAGCTTCAACCCCAACGACCTGGACGGCGACCGCAGCGACGCGCGCCGCAACCGCGCGGTCACCGACGTGGTCGAGCCCGGGTCGACGATGAAGCCGATCACGATCGCGGCCGCGCTGAGCCAGGGCATCGTGACCCCGGCGACCGTGGTCGACACCTCGCCGGGTTACATGGCCAATGGCCGCTACACGATCAACGACTTCCGCAATTATGGCGCGTTGACCATCACCGGGATCATCACCCACAGCTCCAACGTGGGCGTTGCCAAGCTCGCCGAGCGCCTGCCCGACGACTACTTCTACGACTTCGTGCACGGCTTCGGCTACGGCGACAAGCCCGGCAGCGGCTTCCCCGGCGAGTCGTCCGGCGTGCTGGCGGGGCCCGGCCAGTGGAGCGGCACCGACAAACGCACCATGTCCTACGGCTACGGCCTGTCGGCAACGCCGCTGCAGATCGCGATGGCGTACGCGGCGCTTGCCAACGATGGCGTGCTCACCGCGCCGACCTTCGTCAAGGGCCAGCGCAACGAAGGCGAGCGGGTCGTCGATGCGCGGGTGGCCGACCAGGTCCTGCGGATGATGCAGACCGTCACCGAGACCGGCGGCACCGCGACCGGCGCGGCGATCCTGGGCTACCACGTCGGCGGCAAGACTGGCACTGCTCGCAAGTTCAGCCCGACCGGCGGCTACTCCAACAAGTACATCGCGCTGTTCGCCGGTGTGGTCCCGGTCGAGAACCCGCGCTTCTCGATGGTGGTGGTGATCAACGAGCCCGACTCCAGCAAGGGTTACGGCTACGGCGGTGGCGCGGTCGCCGCGCCGGTGTTCCGCAACGTGATGGCCGGTGCGCTCCGGCTGATGGATGTCCCGCCCGACGACATCGAGACCTGGCTCGCGGCACAGGCGGCCGAGCAGGCCAAGCGTGCGAAGGCCGCGGGTGGCGCGGGCGAAAGCGGGCCCGTACTGCCGACGGCGGTCGCTGCATCGACGGCCGGAACCGCGTCCGGTCCCGCATCGCTGCCCGATGCGCTGCCCGAACCGGTCACGGTCGGGGGTGCGCGATGAGCCGTCGCCGCATGCTGCTGGCCGAGCTGCTGCCCGACGTCGCCGGCATCCCCGGCGATCTCGCCATTACCGGCCTGGTCCAGGACAGCCGTGCGCTCAAGCCGGGCGACGCGTTCGTCGCGATCGGCGGCTTTGGCACCCACGGGCTCAAGTTCGTCGAGCAGGCCCGTGCGGCCGGGGCGGTCGCGATCCTGTTCGAGCCGCCCGACAGCGAGGACACGCCCGCGCCGGCCGACGCCATCGCGGTACCGCGCCTGCGGGCACGGATGGGCGAGCTGGCCGACCGCTTCCATGGCCGCGTGAGCGCCGGGATGCGCGTGGTCGGTGTCACCGGTACCAACGGCAAGACCTCGACGGTGCAACTGCTGGGCGAGGCCTGGCGGATGCAGGACGAACCCGCCGCCACCATCGGCACGCTCGGCGCCGGCCGCGTCGGCCACGTCGTGCCGACCGGTTTCACCACCCCGCTGGTGCTGCAGCTGCACGATCTGATCGACGACCTGCACGCGCAGGGTGCGCACTCGCTGGCGATGGAAGTCAGCTCGCACGCCCTCGACCAGGGCCGCGTGGACGGCGTCCACTTCGACGTGGCGGTCTTCACCAACCTCAGCCGCGACCACCTCGACTACCACGGCGACATGGCCGGCTACGGCGCGGCGAAGGCGCGGCTGTTCGCGTGGCCGGGCCTGCAGGCCGCGGTGGTCAACCTGGACGATGCCCACGGCCGGGCGATCCATGCCGCGTTGCCGGACGACGTCCGTGCCATCGGCTACAGCTCGCGCGGCGCGCCGGGTGCGCAGCTGCAGGCGCAGGCGCTGCACTTCGACAACGGCGGGATCGGCTTCGAGCTGGTGGTCGGCGACAGGCGCCATCCGGTGACCTCGCCGCTGCTGGGACGCTTCAATGTCGACAACCTGCTGGCGGTGGCCGGCGCGCTGCATGCGCTCGGCACCGATACCGCGGACATCGCCGCGCTGCTGTCGCGCCTACAGCCCGTGCACGGCCGGATGAACCGCCTCGGTGGTGGAGCCGACGCGCGCGGCCGGCGCCAGCCGCTGGTGGTGGTCGACTATGCGCACACCCCCGATGCGCTGGAGCAGGCGCTGGTCTCGCTGCGTGCGCATGCGTCGGCGCAGCTGCTGTGCGTGTTCGGCTGCGGCGGCGAGCGCGACCGCGGCAAGCGGCCGCAGATGGCATCGATTGCCCAGACCCATGCCGACGTGGTCATCGTCACCGACGACAACCCGCGCGGCGAGGACGGCGACGCGATCGTCGCCGAGATCGTCGCGGGGTTCATCGACGCGCGCGAGGTCACGGTGGAGCGCGACCGCGCCACCGCGATCCGCCGCGCGATCGGCATCGCCGGCCCGGACGACATCGTGCTGATCGCCGGCAAGGGCCACGAGCCGTACCAGGAGATCGACGGCGTGCGCCATCCGTTCGACGACACCGAGGTCGCCCGCGCGGCGATGGAGGCGCGCGCATGAGGCCGTTGCAGCTGTCCGACATCGCCCGCATGACCGGTGGTCGCCTGCACGGGATGGACCGCCAGGTCGATGCGATCGCGACCGATACCCGCACGCTGCCGGCGACCGGTGCGGCGCTGTTCGTCGCGCTGAGGGGCGGGAATTTCGACGGCCACGACCACGTGGAGGCCGCGGCCGCCGGTGGCGTGGCGGCGCTGCTGGTGTCGCGCCCGGTCGGGACCGGACTGCCGCAGGTGCAGGTGGCCGATACCGAGCGCGCACTGGCCGACCTCGCCCGCGCAATGCAGCGCAACCGTAGCGCAAAGGTCGCGGCGATCACCGGCAGCAACGGCAAGACCAGCGTCAAGACGCTGCTGCTGTCGATCCTGCAGGCCGCCGACGACGCGGTGTACGCCAACCCGGGCAACCGCAACAACGAGATCGGACTGCCGCTGGCGGTGATCGATGCACCTGACGACGCCCGTTTCGCGGTGTACGAGATGGGCGCGGGCAAGCCCGGCGACATCGCCTACCTGACCGCGGTGGTCCGGCCGGACGTGGCGCTGGTCAACAACGTGGCGCCGGCGCACCTGGAGCGCATGGGCAGCCTGCTCAACGTGGCCGACACCAAGGCCGCGATCTACGACGCGCTGGCGCCGGAGGGCGTGGCGGTGATCAACGCCGACGACGCCTTTGCCCCGTATTTCGCCGAGCGCGCGCATG
This sequence comes from Lysobacter luteus, assembly GCF_907164845.1. Lineage (NCBI taxonomy): Bacteria > Pseudomonadati > Pseudomonadota > Gammaproteobacteria > Lysobacterales > Lysobacteraceae > Novilysobacter > Novilysobacter luteus. The sequence continues at coordinate 2,385,443 of NZ_OU015430.1, read as the reverse complement.
GCCGTCGTTTGATCCGGTTCGGGCTGGAGGCAAGTCACGACGTCGGCGCCCGCGATATCGCCGTCACCGGCGCGGGCACGCGTTTCCTGCTGGCCACCCCGGCGGGCGATGTCCCGGTGGAACTGGCAATGCCGGGTCGCCACAACGTGCGCAATGCGCTGGCCGCGGCGTCGATGGCGCTCGGCCTCGGGATCGGCCTCGACGCAATCGCACGTGGCCTGGCCGCCGCCCGGGTCGTGGCCGGCCGGCTCGCGACGCACCGCCTCGCCAGCGGCGCGGTGCTGATCGACGACAGCTACAACGCCAACCCGGGGTCGCTCGCCGCGGCCATCGACACCGTTGCCGAGACAGCGGGCGAGGGCTGGCTGGTGCTCGGCGACATGCGCGAGCTGGGCGACGACGCCGAGGCGATGCACGCCGAAGCCGGTCGCCGCGCGAAAGCCGCCGGCATCAAGCGGCTGTTCGCGCTCGGCCCGCTCAGCGCGGCCGCGGCCGACGCGTTCGGCGAAGGCGGCCAGGCGTTCGCGACCCACGCCGAAGTGGTCGACGCGCTGCGCGCCGGCCTGGCGGACGGCGTCCGGGTGGTGGTCAAGGGCTCGCGCGGCAGCGCGATGGACAGGGTGGTCGCGGCACTGCTGGCCGACGACGCCGGCCGGCGCGAAGCAGGCCCGGGCAACCAAGGGGACGACGATGCTGCTTGAGCTGGCACGCTGGCTGGAACAACTGCAGAGCAGCTTCGCGCTGTTCGGCTACCTGACCTTCCGCGGCATCCTCAGCGCGCTCACCGCGCTGGCGCTGTCGCTGTGGTGGGGGCCGGCGGTCATCCGCAAGCTGGCCAGCTACAAGGGCGGCCAGCCGATCCGCACGGACGGCCCGCAGACGCACTTCTCCAAGGCAGGCACTCCGACCATGGGCGGCGCGCTGATCCTGGTGACGGTGCTGGCCTCGGTGCTTCTGTGGGGCGACCTGCGCAACAAGTACGTCTGGCTGGTGCTGGCGGTGATGGTGGCGTTCGGCGCGATCGGCTGGTGGGATGACTGGATCAAGATCGTCCGCCGCGACCCCAACGGCATGAAGTCGCGCACCAAGTACGCGCTGCAGTCGCTGTTCGGACTCGCCGCCGGCGTGTTCCTGTACATGACCGCCGAGGTGCCGGCCGAAACCACGTTCTACATCCCGTTCTTCAAGGCCGTCGCGTTGCCGTTGGTGGCCTTCAGCTTCGTGGCGATTGCCTACTTCTGGATCGTCGGCTTCTCCAACGCGGTCAACCTGACCGATGGCCTGGACGGGCTTGCGATCATGCCGACGGTGCTGGTGGCCTGCGCGCTGGGCGTGTTCGCCTACGCATCGGGCAACGCGGTGTTTTCCGAGTACCTTCAGATCCCGCAGGTGCCCGGCGCCGGCGAGCTGGTGATCATCTGCGCGGCGATCGCCGGCGCGGGCCTGGGCTTCCTCTGGTTCAACACCTATCCGGCAATGGTGTTCATGGGCGACATCGGCGCGCTGGCGCTGGGCGCGGTGCTCGGCACGATGGCGGTGATCGTCCGCCAGGAGCTGGTGCTGGTGATCATGGGCGGCGTGTTCGTGATCGAGACGCTGTCGGTGATGATCCAGGTGGCGTCGTTCAAGCTCACCGGCAAGCGTGTTTTCCGGATGGCGCCGATCCACCATCACTTCGAGCTCAAGGGCTGGCCGGAGCCGCGCGTCATCGTGCGCTTCTGGATCATCTCGGTGGTGCTGGTGCTGGTCGGCCTTGCGACGTTGAAGGTGCGCTGATGACCGACACCGCGCGCCAGGCCACCCGACTCGACGCGATCAGCGGTCATTACGACCGCTGGCTGCTCGGGGTCGCGTGCGCGCTGGCGTGCCTGGGCGTGGTGATGGTCGGCTCCAGCTCGATCTCCATCGCGATCGATTACGGCGTCGGCCCGTTCCACTACCTCGTACGGCACGTTGCGTTCTTGGCGGTCGGGGTCGGACTGGCGGTGTGGCTCATGCGCACCGAGCTGAAGACCGTCGAGCACTACAACCACTGGCTGCTGCTGGGCTGCGTCGCCCTGCTGCTGGCGGTGTTCATCCCCGGCCTGGGCAACGAGGTCAACGGCGCGCGGCGCTGGATCAACCTCGGCGTGTCCAGCTTCCAGGCGGTCGAGGCGGTCAAGCTGCTCTACATCATCTGGCTGGCCAGCTACCTCAAGCGCTACAGCGACGAGGTCACCGCGACCTGGTCGGCGATGCTCAAGCCGCTGGGCGTGGCCGGGTTGCTGGTGGTGCTGCTGGTGCTGCAGCCCGACTTCGGTTCGCTGTCGCTGATCCTGGCCATCACCGGCGGCATGCTGGTGCTGGGCGGGGTCAACATGCCGCGGATGTTCGGCCCGGTGTTGGTCGGCCTGCCGCTGCTGGCGGTGGTCGCCATTGCCGAGCCCTACCGCGTGCGCCGGCTGACGTCCTTCCTCGACCCGTGGGCGGACCCGTTCAACTCCGGCTACCAGCTGACCAACGCACTGATGGCGGTCGGCCGCGGCGAATGGTTCGGGGTCGGCCTCGGCGGCTCGGTACAGAAGCTGTCCTACCTGCCGGAGGCGCACACCGACTTCATCCTCGCCGTCATCGCCGAGGAGCTCGGCTTCGTCGGCGTGTGCACGGTGATCGGGCTGTACGCGATGCTCGTGGGCCGGGCGCTTTGGGTCGGACTGAAATGCGTGGAGATGCGCCGCTACTTCGCGGGTTACTGCGCGTTCGGCATCGCGCTGTGGATCGGCCTGCAGAGCTTCGTCTCGATCGGCGTCAACCTGGGCCTGCTGCCGACCAAGGGTCTGACCTTGCCGTTGGTGTCCTCGGGCGGCTCGAGCGTGCTCATGACCTGCGCGGCGCTCGGCGTGCTGCTGCGGGTGTCGTACGAGCTCGACCGCGCGCAGCGGCAGGTCGCGCGCCTGCGCGGCGAGGCGATGCAGCCTTCCACCGGCGTGCCGCCGACCGCCCAGCCGTTGCCCTCGGTGGCCAAGCCTGCCGCCGCCGCATCGGCCAAGGCCGCGCGTGGCACCAGCCGCCTGCGCCAGCGCATCGAGCCGGTGCTCGGGAGGACCGGCGCATGACCGGTCCCGTCACCATCCTCGCCGGCGGTACCGGCGGCCACATTTTCCCGGGCCTCGCGGTCGCGCGCGAACTGATGAATCGCGGCGTGCCGGTGACCTGGCTCGGCGCCGACGGCGCGATGGAAACCCGGCTGGTGCCGCCCCATGGCATCGAGATCGACACGATCGCGGTTCGCGGGCTGCGCGGGAAGGGCATGGCGACCCTGCTCGGTGCCCCGCTGAAGGTTGCCAACGCGGTGCGCGCCGCCCGTGCGGTGCTACGCGCGCGCAACTCGCGCGCGGTCGTGAGTTTCGGCGGCTACGCAGCCGGTCCGGGCGGCCTGGCCGCGCGCCTGGCCGGTATTCCGCTGGTGGTCCACGAGCAGAACCGTGCCGCCGGCCTCACCAATCGCGTGCTCGCCCGCATGGCCGACGCCGTGCTCACCGGCTTCCCGGGCACCTTTGCCGGCGAGCAGGCGGTCGGCAACCCGGTGCGCGCAGAGATCGCCGCGCTGCCGCCGCCGGAGCACCGTTTCGCCGGCCGTGAAGGCGCGCTGCGGATCCTCGTGCTCGGTGGCAGCCAGGGCGCACGCGCGCTCAACGCCGCGATGCCGGTCGCGCTGGCCAGCCTGCGCGGGCGCCTCGCCGGCTTCCAGGTGCGCCATCAGTGTGGCGAGTCGCAGGTCGACGAGGCGCGCCGGGCGTATGCCGCCGCGGGCGTCGACGCCGGCGTCGAACCGTTCATCGCCGACATGGCCGCCGCCTACGGTTGGGCCGACATCGTGGTCTGCCGCGCCGGGGCGCTGACGCTGGCCGAACTGTGCGCGGCCGGCGTCGGCAGCGTGCTGGTGCCATTCCCGCAGGCGGTCGACGACCACCAGACCCGCAACGCCGAGTTCCTGGTCGACCGCGGCGCCGCACAGCTGTTGCCGCAGGGCGCGGACACCGCCGACCTGGCCCGGCGCATTTCGGCCACGCTCGAAATCCTCGCCGAGCGCGCCGACCTGCTGCGCTTGGCCCAGGCCGCGCGCTCGCTGGCCCGACCCGACGCCGCCGCGCGCGTGGCCGACATCGTCGTCGCCCAGATCCGTCCCCCCCATTCCAACCCGGAGCAGGCTGCATGAGCAGTACCGTTCGCCGCCGCCTGCAACACGGTGGCGACCTCGCCAAGGCGTTTCCCCGCGTGCACTTCATCGGTGTCGGTGGCACCGGCATGAGTGGCATCGCCGAGGTGATGTGCACGCTGGGCTACCAGGTGTCGGGCTCGGACCGGGCCGATAACGCCGTGACCCGCCGGCTGGCAAAGCTGGGCATCACCGTGCACCGCGACCACACGGCCGCCAACGTGCTCGGCACCGATTGCGTGGTGGTGTCCAGCGCCATCCGCGAAGACAACCCGGAGCTGATGGAAGCGCGCGCGCAGCGCATCCCGGTAGTGCCGCGCGCGGAGATGCTGGCCGAGCTGATGCGGTTCAAGCGTGGCATCGCCGTCGCCGGCACCCACGGCAAGACCACCACGACCTCGCTCACCGCCAGCGTGCTGGCCGAAGGCGGGATCGACCCGACCTTCGTGATCGGAGGGCAGTTGCTCGCGGCCGGCGCCAACGCGCGCCTGGGCGGCGGCGACTGGCTGGTGGCCGAGGCCGACGAGAGCGACGGCAGCTTCCTGCGCCTGAACCCGCAGATCGCGATCGTCACCAACATCGACGCCGACCACCTGGAGAACTACGGCGGCGACTTCGCCAAGGTCCAGGCGGCGTTCCTGGAGTTCATGCACCGGTTGCCGTTCTACGGCCTGGCGGTGCTGTGCATCGACGACCCCGAGGTCGCCGCGCTGGCGGCGCGCACCCCGCGCCACGTGATGACCTATGGCTTCTCCGAAGACGCCGACGTGCGTGCCGAGGACGTGGTGCAGCAGGGGGCGCGGATGCGCTTCGTACTGTGCCTGCCCGACGGCGCGCGCTGCCCGGTGACGCTGGCCATGCCCGGCCGCCACAACGTGCAGAACGCGCTGGCCGCCGCTTCGGTGGCGTGGCAGCTGGGCGTGGAATCCAGCGCGATCGCGCGGGCGCTCGAAGGCTTCGCCGGGGTCGGCCGCCGTTTCAACCTGCTGTCGCAGACGCCGTTGGCCGGCAGGGACGGGCACGCCGGCGGTCTGGTCACCGTGGTCGACGACTACGGCCACCATCCCAAGGAGCTCGAGGCGGTGTTCGCCGCCGCGCGTGGCGGCTGGCCGGACAAGCGCCTGGTGGTTGCGTTCCAGCCCCACCGCTACAGCCGCACCCGCGACCTGTTCGACGATTTCGCCGCGGTGCTGTCGAGCGCCGACATGGTGGTCCTGACCGAGGTGTACGCCGCAGGCGAAGCACCCATCGCCGGCGCCGACGCACGCGCACTGGCCCGCGCGATCCGTACCCGCGGCCGGGTCGAGCCGGTGGTGGTCGGCAGCGCGCGTGAGCTTCCGCAGTTGCTGGGCGACGTGCTCGAGGACGGCGACCTGCTGCTGATGATGGGCGCCGGCGACATCGGCCAGGCCGCCCAGTACGTCGCCACCCATGGCTTCACCGCGATCGAGGGGGATGCCGCATGAGCGCCGCCTTCACCCCGCCGCGGTTCACGGATCCCGCCGTGTTCGGCCGCGTCGCGGTACTGATGGGCGGCACCAGCGCCGAGCGCGAGGTTTCGCTGGATTCCGGTCGCAACGTGCTGGAGGCGCTGCAGGCTCGCGGCGTCGACGCGGTGGCGGTCGACGGCATCCCGGCGCTGGTCGATGCGGTTCGCGCCGGCTCGGTCGACCGCGTCTTCAACATCCTCCACGGCAACAAGGGCGGTGGCGAGGACGGCGTGCTGCAGGGGCTGCTGGACGCGCTCGGCGTGCCGTACACCGGCTCGGGCGTGCTCGGCTCGGCGCTGAGCATGGACAAGATCCGCACCAAGCAGGTCTGGCTGTCGCTCGACCTGCCGACACCGCGCTACGTGCGACTGCCGAAGGGGTCGGACGTGCACGACGCGGCCCGCGTGATCGGGCTTCCGTTGATCATCAAGCCGTCCTGCGAAGGTTCCAGCGTCGGTGTCTCGCGGGTGCATGACGAGGCCGGCCTGGACGACGCCGTCGCGCTGGCCGCGCGCTACCCCGGTGAGCTGCTGATGGAGCAGCTGGTGGTCGGCGACGAACTCACCGTCGCGGTGCTCGCCGACGGCGATGGCCACCGCGCGCTGCCCTCGATCCGGATCGTGCCGAAGGGCGAGTGGTACGACTACAACGCCAAGTACGTCGCCGAGGACACCCAATACCTGTGCCCGGGCCTGGACGGCGCCGCCGAGGACGAGATCCGCCGCATCGCGCTGCTGGCCTTCGAGGCCGCCGGGTGCAGCGGCTGGGGCCGGGTCGACGTGATGCGCGACCGGGCGACCGGCGACTTCTTCCTGCTCGAGGTCAACACCGCGCCGGGGATGACCAGCCACTCGCTGGTGCCCAAGGCCGCGCGCGAACTCGGCATCGATTTCGGCGAGCTGTGCTGGCGGGTGCTCGAGTCGAGCCTGGCGGACGACGGAGGTGCACACGCGTGAACGCGCTGCTCCGCCTGCTCGGTTGGACCCTCGCGGTGGCGCTGGTCGCGCTGCCCGTGGTCGCCGTGCTCAACGGCTGGGTCGGCCAGGACCGCTGGCCGCTGACCACGCTGCGCGCGACCGGGCAGTTCGACCGGGTCGACGAAGCGCACCTGCGTGAGGCGATGCTGCCGTTCGCGCGGCAGGGCTTTTTCGCCGTCGACCTGGATGCCGCGCAAGACGCTGTCGCGCGGATGCCGTGGGTCGAGCGCGCTGAAGTCCGCAAGCGCTGGCCCGACGTGCTCGAGGTGCGGGTGGTCGAGCACGTCCCGTTCGCGCGCTGGGGCGAGGACCGGCTGCTGTCCGACCACGGTCGGCTGTTCCCGGCCGGCGACGTCGACGTGCCGCCGGGCTTGCCCCGGCTGGACGGTCCGGACGGACGGGTGCCGGACGTGGTCGAGTTCTACAACCAGACCAGCGTGCTGATGGCGCCGCTCGGGCTGGGTGTGCGCTCGGTGCTGCTGGACCCGCGCGGCAGCTGGAGCATGGAGCTCGACAGCGGCGCGCAGGTGGTGGTCGGCCGCAACGAGGCCCGGCCGCGCATCGCCCGCTTCGCCCGGCTGATGCCGCAACTGCTCGCGCAGCAGGCGCAGCGCCTGGTGCGCGCCGACCTCCGCTACACCAATGGTTTCGCCTTGAGCTGGGCGCCGGTCCCGAAGGCGCCACAGACAGGCATGCAGGGAAATACATGAACCGCAAGGGCGACAAATCGTTGATCGTGGGCCTCGACATCGGCACCTCCAAGGTGGTGGCGCTGGTGGGCGAGTACTCACCCGGCAACCCGATCGAGGTGATCGGCATCGGCAGCCACGAGTCGCGCGGGCTGCGCCGCGGCGTGGTGGTCGACATCGAGTCGACCGTGCAGTCGATCCAGCGCGCGATCGAGGAGGCCGAGCTGATGGCCGGCTGCGAGATCCGCTCGGTCTACGCGTCGATCTCGGGCAGCCACATCCAGTGCCGCAACTCGCAGGGCATCGCGCCGATCCGCGACGGCGAGGTGAGCTTCGCCGACCTGGACCGGGTGCTTGATGCCGCCAAGGCCGTGGCGATCCCGGCCGACCAGAAGATCCTGCACGCGATCCCGCGCGACTACGTGCTCGACGATTCGCAGGAAGGCATCCGCAACCCGGTCGGCATGACCGGCGTCCGGCTGGAAGTGCATGCCCACCTGGTGGTCTGCGCGCAATCGGCCGCGGCCAACGTCAGCAAGTGCGTGCAGCGCTGCGGGCTGCAGGTCGACGACCTGATCCTGGGCGTACTGGCCTCCGCCAACGCGGTGCTGACTTCCGACGAGCGCGAGCTCGGCGTGGTGCTGGTCGACATCGGCGCCGGCACCACCGACATCGCGGTGTTCGTCCAGGGCGCGATCGCGCACTCGGCCAGCCTCGGCATCGCCGGCGACAAGGTCACCGAGGACATCGCCCACATGCTGCGCACGCCGACCCCGGAGGCCGAGCAGATCAAGGTCCGCTACGCCTGCGCGCTGGCGCAGATGGCGACCGCCGAGGAGTCGATCCAGGTGCCTTCGGTCGGCGACCGGCCGCCCCGGCGCATGCCGCGCCACTCGTTGGCGCAGGCGGTGCAGGCGCGCTACGAGGAGATCTTCGAGATGGTCCAGGCCGAACTGCGCCGCAGCGGCTTCGAGCAGCACGTCCGCGCGGGCATGGTCCTGACCGGCGGCGCCGCGAAGATGGAAGGCGTGGTCGAGCTGGCCGAGGAGATGCTGCAGATGCCCGTGCGCGTCGGCATCCCGCAGCACGTGACCGGCCTTGGCGAAGTGGTCGGCAACCCGGTGCACGCCACCGGCGTCGGCCTGCTGCTGATGGGCAGCCAGATCGAGAACCCGCGCCGCCCGGTGATCAGCACCGGGCGCGCCGGGAACGTACTCAACCGTTTCAAGAACTGGTTCCGGGGTGAGTTCTGATGACCCCGGCGATCAGGTGTACACCTCCGGGACGTCGACGATGTCCCGGTGGCCATGGGGGCGCGACACGCAACACGTCAGGCAGCAGTACCGGCAGCGACAACGGCACCACATAACTAGACATACGAGGACACGGACATGGCGCACTTTGAACTGGTAGAGAACATGGCCCCGAACGCGACCATCAAGGTGGTTGGCGTCGGCGGTGGCGGCGGCAACGCGGTCGCCCACATGGTCAGCAACAACGTCGACGGGGTGGAATTCATCACCGCCAACACCGACTCGCAGGCGATCAAGAACTGCGGCGCCAAGCTGCAGCTGCAGCTGGGCAGCAACGTCACCAAGGGCCTGGGCGCGGGCGCGAACCCGGAGGTCGGCCGCCAGGCCGCGCTGGAGGACCGCGAGCGCCTGATGGACGCAATGCAGGGCGCCGACATGGTGTTCATCACCGCCGGCATGGGCGGTGGCACCGGCACCGGCGCCGCGCCGGTGGTGGCGCAGCTGGCCAAGGAGATGGGCATCCTGACCGTCGCGGTGGTCACCAAGCCGTTCCCGTTCGAGGGCCGCCGCCGCATGCAGGTCGCGCTCAAGGGCATCGAGGAGCTGAGCCACCACTGCGACTCGTTGATCACCATCCCCAACGAGAAGCTGATCACCGTGCTCGGTCGCAACGCCACGATGATCCAGGCCTTCCGCGCCGCCAACGACGTGCTCCTGGGCGCCGTGCAGGGCATCGCCGACCTGATCGTGCGCCCGGGCCTGATCAACGTCGACTTCGCCGACGTGCGCACCGTCATGTCCGAGATGGGCCTGGCGATGATGGGCAGCGGTTCGGCCCGCGGCGACGACCGTGCCCAGGCCGCGGCCGAGGCGGCGGTGCAGAACCCGCTGCTGGACGACGTCAACCTGTCGGGCGCCAACGGCATCCTGGTCAACATCACCGCCGGTCCGGACTTCACGATGGCCGAGTTCGACGAGGTCGGCCGCACGATCGAGGCGTTCGCGTCCGAGGATGCGACCGTGGTGCTCGGCACCGTGCTCGACCCGGACATGCAGGACGAGGTCAAGGTCACCGTGGTCGCCACCGGGCTCAATCGCGCCGTCGCCCGCCAGGGCAAGCCGAACGAGCAGCTCAACCGCGCGCCGATCCAGCTGGTCCGCAACGCCACCACCGGCCAGCCGGAGTTCCCGATCGAAGACGCGGTCGCACCGGCGTCGGCCCCGGGGTTCACCAGCGGGCTGCGCAGCAGCGGCCGGCACGAAGCGGCCCCGGCACCGGCGGCCGCGGCGGCCGACTTCGGCAACGACAGCTACCTGGACATCCCGGCGTTCCTGCGCCGCCAGGCCGACTGACCGCTTCGCCACGTCCGTAACAGGCGCGCCGCAAGTCGCGTCACCTTGGCCCCGGGGTCCCCATGCCCGGGGCGATTGGGTCGGTCGCCCGTGCCCCGGGCGGCCGGCCGATTTAGCCGCCGCGCGCGCCGTGGTGTGACGGCGACCCCGCCTTCCCGCGGGATTTTCCGTTCAGATTCAGCTGCCTGCATGTTAATCTTGCGCGGTTTTCCGGATTGGTAATATTCCGGACATCTCCGCCTGACCGAGCCGTTTCGCGCGTCCGGCCGCGGCGTGCCCCCGGCAACAGGAAGTCCGCACTGCCCATGCTGCGCCAGCGCACCCTCAAGAACATCATCCGCGCCACCGGCGTGGGCCTGCACAGCGGCGAGAAGGTGTTCCTCACCCTGCGCCCTGCGCCCGTCGATGCCGGCATCGTGTTCCGCCGGGTCGACCTGGACCCGGTGCTCGAGTTGCCTGCCCGCGCCGACCTGGTGACCGAGACCGTGCTGTGCACGGGGCTCAGCCGTGAAGGCGGCAAGGTCATGACGGTCGAGCACCTGCTCTCGGCGCTGGCCGGGCTCGGCATCGACAACTGCTATATCGAGCTGTCCGCGGCCGAGGTGCCGATCATGGACGGCTCGGCCGGCCCGTTCGTGTTCCTGCTGCAGTCCGCCGGCGTCGCCGAGCAGGACGTGCCGAAGAAGTTCATCCGCATCACCCGGCCGGTGGAAGTACGCGACGGAGACAAGGTCGCCCGGTTCGAGCCCTACGACGGCTTTCGGCTCGGTTTCACGGTGGTGTTCAACCACCCGGCGATCCCGGCCGCCCAGTCCCGCGCCGAGGTCGAGTTCTCGACCGCCAACTACATCAAGGAAGTCAGCCGCGCCCGCACGTTCGGCTTCATGCGCGACCTGGAGTACATGCGGGAGCGCAACCTCGGGCTGGGCGGCTCGATGGACAACGCGATCGTGCTGGACGAGTTCCGTGTCCTCAACGAGGACGGCCTGCGCTACGTCGACGAGTTCGTCCGACACAAGATCCTGGATGCCGTAGGCGACCTGTACCTGGCCGGCCACGCCATCCTCGGCGCCTACGAGGGCTACAAGTCCGGCCACGCGCTCAACAACCAGCTGGTGCGCGCCCTGATGGCCGAGCAATCGGCCTGGGAGATCGTCACCTTCCCGGGCGAACAGGACCCGGTGCCCGCGTCCTACCGGCCTGCCCCCGCCGTCTGAGGCCGCGGAAAGTCCCCCGCCGGCGCTCCGCCGGACCGCAAATGCCGATCCCGCCCCACTCGTGGGTGTCCCCCGTCACGGATGTGAATACCCCGTGACGTGTTAACGGCATTTTTGCGAAATTCTTCGGGTTCCTTAACAAAACCGGCGATTCAGGGGCTTAGCATGCCCCGTCGGTGATCACTTGGTCTTCACGGCAGGAGGCGCGCCAACGGGCATGCACCTACCGCACAAGGGTCACTCGCTGCCGTCGGAGCCGGGGTTTCCCGGGCGCAACGACGCCAGTGCGGCCTGCAGGGCTTCCTTTGCGGCCGGCGACATGGTCACGGTGTTCCGCGGCGCAGGGGGCGGCGAAGCGGAGACAAGGCTCGTCTTGACGACGAACTCCACCGCGGCCAACCCGATGGATCGGGCGGCATCGAGCAGTTCCGGGGCAAGCAGGCGCAGTTTCGCCCGCCACACCGGGGCATCGACCACAAACACGAGCCTGCCGCGCTCGTAGTTCGCCAGCCGCGCATGCGCGGCCAGCGGGGACGGCAGGAGGGGGCGTAACCGACGGTCCAGCTCGTCAAGCCACATGGCACGACGAATCGGGTCGCCAGCGGGCTCCGCCAGCAGCGCATCGAGCGCGGCGACGGGGGACGAGGGACGGCGCGGACTGGGCTTGAATTCAGACATCGGACATATGACCTATATCGACATCGTAAACAAATCACGCGACCTGCTGGCCTCCGTGGCCCGGCAGGCCGCCAATGCCGGCGCCCGTCGCCCGGGTGCCGCCGCGGCCCTGCTGCTCGGCAGCGGGCTGGCGATCGGCGCCGGTGGCGGCATCGCCGGCAACATGGCGCTGCGGGCCCAGGTCGAGCAGCAGCAGGTCCGGATCGAAGCGATCCAGGATGACGCCCAGCGCGAGGTCAATGCCCTGGCGGCGCGCCTCGGCGAGCTGCAGGCCGAGGCCAACCGCCTCAACGCCCTCGGCGAGCGCCTGACCCGCATCGGCCAGCTGCAGGACGGCGAGTTCGACTTCAACAAGCCGGTCGCGATCGGTGGCGACGGCGAAGTCGAGGACATGCCCAAGGCCGAGCTCGACAGCGGCATGGCCATGCTGGACGCGCAGTTCAAGGCGTCGGGTGAGCAGCTCTCGGTGCTCGAGTCGCTGCTGTTCAACCGCCAGCTCGAGATGAACTCGGTGCCGTCGCGCGAGCCGATCAACAGCTACATCACCTCCAGCTTCGGTGGGCGCGCTGATCCGATCCGCGGTGGCCGCCAGTTCCACAAGGGCATCGATTTCGAAGCCGACGTGGGCGACCCGGTGAACGCGGTGGCCGACGGCGTGGTGAGCTTCTCGGGCAGCCGCTCGGGCTACGGCAACACGGTCGAGATCGACCACGGCAACGGTTTCGTGACCCGCTATGCGCACAACTCGCGGCTGACCCAGAAGGTCGGTTCGCTGGTCCGGGCCGGGCAGGAGATCGCCAAGGCCGGCTCCACCGGCCGCTCGACCGGTGCCCACGTGCACTTCGAGGTCTGGCAGAACGGCCGGGTGGTCAACCCCCGCCAGTTCCTGGAACAGCGCTCGCCGCTGCGGGGCTGAGCCCGGCAATCACGGAAGGCCCGCGGAGACGCGGGCCTTCTGCGTTGTGGCCCCGCCGACCCCCTTGATACGCGGTCCCGCCCCCCCCACGCTAGAATGAACGTTTCGCCACGACGGGGCGCCCTCGCGCCCCGTTGCCGTTTAGGCGGCATGCCCCGGCGATGAACACCTGACTTCGGACAATCCATGCTCAACAACCTGCTTACCCGCGTCTTCGGCAGCCGTAACGACCGCCTGCTGGGCCAGCTGCAACGTTCGGTCACCCGGATCAACGCGCTCGAGCCGGAAATGGAGAAGCTCGGCGACGCCGAACTGCAGGCCAAGACCCCGGAGTTCCAGCAGCGCCTGAAGAACGGCGAGTCGCTCGACAAGATCCTGCCCGAGGCCTTCGCGGTCTGCCGCGAGGCCAGCCGCCGCGTCCTCGGGATGCGCCACTACGACGTGCAGCTGATCGGCGGCATGGTGTTGCACCTGGGCAAGATTGCCGAGATGCGTACCGGCGAGGGCAAGACCCTGGTCGCGACCCTGCCGGTCTACCTCAACGCCCTGACCGGCGACGGCGTCCACGTTGTCACCGTCAACGACTACCTGGCCCGGCGCGACTCGGCGTGGATGGGCAAGCTGTACAACTGGCTGGGCCTGTCGGTCGGGGTGGTCTACCCGGGCATGCCGCACGGCGACAAGGCGGCCGCCTACAACGCCGACATCACCTACGGCACCAACAACGAGTTCGGCTTCGACTACCTGCGCGACAACATGGCGCTGTCGAAGGGCGACCGTTTCCAGCGTGGACTCAACTACGCGATCGTCGACGAGGTCGACTCGATCCTGATCGACGAGGCCCGCACGCCGCTGATCATCTCGGGCCCGGCAGACGACTCGCCGGAGCTGTACATCAAGGTCAACCGGATCGTCCCCAAGCTGGTCCGCCAGCAGGTCGAGGACGGCGTCGGCGATTACTGGGTCGACGAAAAGGGCAAGCAGGTACACCTGTCGGAAGGTGGCCAGGAGCACGCCGAGGCGCTGCTGCGCGAGGCCGGCATCCTCAACGGCGATGACGAGGAGGGCAGCCTCTACAGCCCGCAGAACCTGAGCGTCGTCCACCACCTCAACGCCGCGATGCGCGCCCACGCGATCTACCAGCGCGACGTGGACTACATCGTCCGCGACGGCGAGGTGGTGATCGTCGACGAGTTCACCGGCCGCACCCTGGCCGGGCGCCGCTGGTCCGACGGCCTGCACCAGGCGGTCGAGGCCAAGGAGGGCGTGCCGGTCCAGCGCGAGAACCAGACGCTGGCCAGCATCACCTTCCAGAACCTGTTCCGCATGTACAACAAGCTGGCCGGCATGACCGGCACGGCGGACACCGAGGCCTACGAGTTCCAGACCATCTACGGGCTGGAGGTCATCGTCATCCCGACCAACCGCCCGGTGCAGCGCAAGGACCACCCCGACGCGGTGTTCCTCAACCGCGCCGGCAAGTACCGCGCGGTACTGGCCGAGATCAAGGAGGCCAATGCCAAGGGCCAGCCGGTGCTGGTCGGCACGACCTCGATCGAGGTCTCGGAGATGCTCAGCCAGCAGCTGACCGAGGCAGGCATCCACCACGAGGTCCTCAACGCCAAGCAGCACGAGCGCGAGGCCGTGATCGTCGCCCAGGCCGGCCGCCCGGGAGCGATCACGATTGCCACCAACATGGCCGGCCGCGGCACCGACATCGTGCTGGGCGGATCGTGGGAGAACGAGGTCGAGCAGCTCGAGGCCGAGACCGGTGCGCCGGTCGACGACGCCACCCGTGAGCGCCTGAAGGCCGAATGGCGCGAGCGCCACGAGGCGGTCAAGGCGGCCGGTGGCCTGCACATCGTCGGCACCGAGCGCCACGAGTCCCGCCGCATCGACAACCAGTTGCGCGGCCGCGCCGGCCGCCAGGGCGACCCGGGCTCCAGCCGGTTCTATCTGTCGCTGGAAGACAACCTGATGCGCATCTTCGCCGCCGACTGGGTTCAGAAGGTGATGGCGCGGATGGGCCTGAAGGAAGACGACATCATCGAGTCGCCGCTGGTCAGCAAGCAGATCGCCAACGCCCAGCGCAAGGTCGAGGCCCACAACTTCGACATCCGCAAGAACCTGCTGGAGTTCGACGACGTCAACAACGACCAGCGCAAGGTCATCTACGGCCAGCGCGACGAGCTGCTCGACGCCGAGGACGTGAAGGAGAACATCGACGGCATCCGCGAGGACGTCGTCGCCGAGACCACCGCGCGCTTTGTCCCACCCGGTTCGGTCGACGAGCAATGGGACCTGCCGGGGCTGGAAGCCGCGCTGCTGGAGGAGTTCAACCTGCAGGTGGACCTGCAGGGGTTGGTCGCCAGCCGCTCGGAAATCGACGACGAAGGCATCGCCGAGCACGTCGAGGCGGCGGTGGCCAGCCATGTGCAGGCGCGCGAGCAGCAGCTCGGCCCGGAGACGATGCGCATGCTCGAGAAGCACATCATGCTGAACGTGCTCGACCAGAGCTGGAAGGAGCATCTGGCGCGGATGGACTACCTGCGACAGGGCATCCACCTGCGCGGCTATGCCCAGAAGCAGCCCAAGCAGGAGTACAAGAAGGAGGCCTTCGAGCTGTTCAGCGACATGCTGGAGAAGGTCAAGCGCGAGGTCGTGACCCTGCTGGCCCGCGTCCGGATCCGCTCCGAGGAGGAGATTGCCGCGATGGAGGCGCAGGAGCGCGCGCAGGCCGAGGCACGGGCCCGGCAGATGCAGTTCCAGCACGCCGATGCGGGCGGTCTCGGCGCCGACGAGGAGGCGCAGCAGGCGCAGGCCGCGGCGCAGGCCGGCAACGCGCAGGGCAACCAGGCCTTCGCCAATGTCGGTCGCAACGATCCGTGCCCGTGCGGCAGCGGCAAGAAGTACAAGCACTGCCATGGACAGTTGGCCTGACAGAGGCTGGTCATCGCCGGCCGGGGCCGGGCGCAGGCGTCCTCGCTGATGCCTGACGACCCTGCGCCAGCGGCGGTCGGGGACCCGGCGGTAGCCCCGCCGGCGACTGCTATCGAGGTCGTCGCCGGCGTCATCCATGACGCGCGCGGCCGGATACTGCTGACCCGCCGCACCGAGGGCCGTGACCTGGCCGGCCTGTGGGAATTCCCCGGCGGCAAGCGCGAACCCGGTGAGACGCCGGAGGCGGCGCTGGCGCGCGAACTGCACGAAGAGCTCGGCATCGAGGCCGAAGTCGGCGACCCGGTGATCGCCGTGCCGCAGGCTTACCCGCACAAGCGCTTGCGGCTCGACGTGCGCCGCATCCGCGAATGGCACGGCACCGCCCGCGGTCGGGAAGGCCAGGCGCTGGCCTGGGTGCCGCCGCACAAGCTCGCCAGCTACGCGATGCCGCCGGCGGACCGCCCGGTGGTCGCCGCACTGGGGGAGCCGGCCGAGTACCTCGTTACGCCGGCGCCTGAGGCGGATGTCGGTAGTTGGCTGGAGACACTCCGTCAGGCGCTGGCCGGGGGTATCCGGCGGGTCCACCTGCGTCACGGCGGTGCCTGGCGGGAGACCGGCGCGGCCGTTGCCGGCGGGCAGGGCGGTGGGGTCGATTGGCCCGGCCTGGTCGAGCAGGCGGCGCGGCTGTGTCGCAAGGCCGGTGCGGACGTACTGGTCAACGGCGACGCCGAACTCGCACGTGCGCACGGCGCCGGCCTGCATCTGCAAGCATCGCAACTGCATCGGCTTGGTAGCCGGCCGGTCGGGCCGGAAGTCCTCCTGGCCGCGTCATGTCACACCGCCGACGACCTTAAGGCCGCCGAGGCTCTGGGTTGCGATTTCGCCGTGGTCGGCAACCTGCGCGAGACACCGAGCCACCCCGGCCGACCCGGGATCGGCTGGGACGGCTTCGCCCACCTGCGCGAACAGGTCGCCATCCCCCTCTACGCGATTGGCGGCCTTGGCCGGGCCGATCTCACCGAAGCGCGCCAGCACGGCGCGCAAGGCATCGCGGCGATCCGCAGCCTATGGCCCGACGCCTGACCCAGCCCGCTTGTGTAGGAGCGGCTTCAGCCGCGATCGTCGTGTCACGCAAGCGTCGAAACCGCGATCGCGGCTGAAGCCGCTCCTACAGGAGCAGGGTGCTAACTCGGCGCCGCCAGCGCCCGGTACAGCCCATCCAGCGCCGCGACGTGCGCATCCAGCTCCCCGACAGTCCCATCGTTGACGATCACGTCGTCTGCGATCGCCAGCCGTTGCTCGCGTGTGGCCTGCACCGCGATCATCGACTCCGCCAGCGCCGCATCGACCGCGTCCCGCCGCATGACCCGCTCGCGCTGGACCGCCATGTGGACGTCGACGACCAGGATACGGTCAAGCCATGGATACGACTTGCGCCCACCGCCTTCCGCCAACAACGGGATGGCGGCAATGGCATAGGGGCCCGGCGCTTCATCGCACTGGTCCCGCAGCGCTTGCCGGACGCGCGGATGGATGATGGCCTCGAGTTTCTGGCGCGCCGCGTGGTCGACGAACACCCGCTGCCGCATTGCCGCGCGGTCGAGCGTGCCGTCGGCATTGATGACCTCATTGCCGAATGCCGCACGCACCTCCGCCAGCCCCGGTGATCCCGGCGCCACCGCCGCGCGCGCCGCAACGTCCGCGTCCCCCACGACGATGCCGAGCGCTTCGAAGCGCCGCGTAACCTCGCTCTTGCCTGACGCGATCCCGCCCGTCACCCCGATGATGTAATCGCTCATGCCGCGCAGGATGCCACGCCGCCCACCCCACCCACCACGCCGTAGGAGCGACGTCAGTCGCGACCCACTGACGATGGGCTGAACGATGCTCTAAGCGGGATGCCGATGCCGTCACGGGGTAGCGCGTTGATCGACGTGGCCGGCCGAGGTCATTGGGTCGCGACTTACGTCGCTCCTACGCGCTCCTACGCGCCCCGGCACGTCCTACGAGGTGCGGCCGAGCGCCTTAGCCCAGCCCGGCGTAACGCATGTAGCCGTTCACCATCGCGTCGCCCCAGAAGAACGCGATCCAGCCGGCGACGGCCAGGTAGGGGCCGAACGGAATCGGCGTGGCGCGATCGCGGCCCTTGGCCGCCAGCCAGATCGAACCGAGGATGGCACCGACCAGCGACGACAACAGGATGGTCGGCAGGATCCCATTGAGCCCGGTCCAGGCACCGATGGCGGCCAGCAGCTTGAAGTCCCCGTGGCCCATGCCTTCCTTGCCGGTGAGCTGCTCGAACACCCACCACACGATCCACAGGCTCAGGTAACCGACCACTGCGCCGATCAGTGCCGGCTTGGCCGGCATGTAGAGGTTGTCGACGGCAGCAATCAGACCCAGCCACATCAAGGGCAACGTCAGCTGGTCCGGCAACAACTGCGTGCGCAGGTCGATGCCCGACAGCGCGATCAGGAAGCCGGTGAACACCATCGCCCCGAAGCCCTGCCAGCCAAAGCCGAAGCGCCAGACGCAGGCAACCATCAGCACCATCGTCAGCAGTTCGACCAGCGGGTACTGCGCCGAGATCGGCGCCTTGCAGTTGCGGCACTTGCCACGCAGGGCGAGCCAGCTGAACACCGGGATGTTCTCGTACCACGATAGCTGGTGCTTGCAGTGCGGGCAGTGCGAGCGCTCCACCACGATGCCGGGTGGCGGCGGATCGTAGGTGTCCGGCTCTTCCAGGATCTCGTGCGCGTCGCGCTTCCACTGCCACTCCAGCCGGCGCGGCAGGCGAAGGATCACGACGTTGAGGAAGCTGCCCAGGAGGAGGCCGAAACCGGCTGCCAGCGGGAAGCCGATTTCGGGGTTCTGGTCGAGGAATGCCATCTAGTTGCGAGCCATCGAGCCGAGCTTAGCCGACCACTGCGCCGAGCTTGAAGATCGGGAGGTACATGGCGATCACCATGCCACCCACGATCACGCCGAGGAAAACCATGATCAACGGTTCGAGCAGGCTGGAGAGCGCGTCGACCGCATTGTTGACCTCCTGTTCGTAGAACTCGGCGACCTTGAACAGCATGGTATCCAGCGCACCGGCCTCTTCACCGATGGCGGTCATTTGGACCACCATGTGCGGGAACAGATTGGTCTGCTTCATCGCCATGTTCACCGGATATCCCACGGCGACGTCGTCACGAACGCGGAAGACTGCCTCCTCATATACGGTGTTGCCCGTAGCACCGGCGACCGTATCTAGTGCCTCCACAAGCGGCACGCCGGCCTTGAAGGTCACCGCAAGAGTACGGGCGAACCGTGCGATCGACGAGTTGTGCATGATCTGACCGATCACCGGCAGTTTGAGGACCATACGATCGACGAAGTGTTGGAAGGCGGTCGACCGTTTGAACGCCATAACGGTTGCAACACCAGCGCCTGCAAGGCCCAGCGCGATCAGCCACCACCAAGCGACCATGAAGTCGCTCAAGCCGATCACCATCTGAGTAAATGCGGGGAGATCCGCGCCAAATCCTTGGAAAACATCTTCGAAAGTCGGGACGACAAAGATCAGCAGGATCGCACTCACCAATAAAGCAACCGCCATAACCATTGCAGGGTAAAAGAGCGCTTTCTTGATTTTACCTTTCAGCGCCTCCAGGTTTTCCTTGTAGGTCGCGACGGTGTCTAGCACGGTTTCAAGAACACCGGCCGACTCGCCGGCCCGGACCAGATTTCGATACAACTCATCGAACTGGACGGGATGCTTGCCGATCGACTCGCTCAGCGAAGAGCCGCTCTCCACATCGGCGCGGATGGCGTTGACCATCTTCTGCATCCGAACATTCTTGTTGCCGCTGGAGATAATCTCCAAGGCGCCGACGATCGGTACGCCTGCCTTCATCATCGTCGCGATCTGGCGGCTGAAGATGGCGATGTCCAACGGAGTGACCGGCTTGCCGGCACTGCCGAACAGCGGCTTGGGCTTGGGCTTCACCACCTTCGGCGTGATGCCCTGTCGACGTAGTTCGGCGCGCAAGAAGTTGGCGTTCTTCGCCACCTGCTCGCCTTTCATCACGACACCGCGCTTGTCAGTGCCCTCCCAGACAAACATCGACAGTGCCTCTGCACGACGCACGGGAGTGCTCGGCTTGGCGGCGGATCGGGTCGCGGACATGGTTGGCCCCCAGTAACGCTTGGTTGTTGCAGCAGTGCGATGCGCCGCGGCGCACCTTCCCCGTTCAGTTCACGGCTCCCCGCCGCGACCGGTCGACATCTCCGGCGGCTCGGCCGGGTATGCCGTTTGCCAGCATATCCTGACCTACCGCGTCGGGATAGCAACCCCGGTCACAGTAGGGGCGGCTTCAGCCGCGACGATCGGTCCGGTGCGTGCGGGCGATGGTCCGATCGCAGCGGACGCCGCTCCTACGGACTCGCTAATCCTTGGTCACGCGGTTGATCTCTGCCAAGCTTGTCACCCCGTTGCGTACTTTCATCAACGCCGACTGCCGCAGGTCACGGATCCCGGCCTTCTGGGCGGCATCCGCAATCTGCATCGCGTTGCCTCCGGCCAGCACGATCTCCTGGATCTCGTCGCTCATCGGCATCACCTGGTAGATGCCGGTCCGGCCCTTGTAGCCCTCGGTACAGTCCGGGCAGCCCACGGCCTCGTAGATGTGGAAGTCCGGACTGGCGATCTCCTCCGCGGTGAACCCTTCCGCCAGCAGAGCGTGCTCGGGCAGGTGCACCTCGCGCTTGCAGGCGTGCAGCCGGCGCGCCAGGCGCTGGGCCACCACCAGGGTCACCGACGACGTGATGTTGAATGGCGCCACGCCCATGTTCATCAGGCGCGCGATGGTCTGCGGTGCGTCGTTGGTGTGCAGGGTCGACAGCACCATGTGGCCGGTCTGTGCGGCCTTGATGCCGATCTCGGCGGTCTCCAGGTCGCGGATCTCGCCGACCATGATCACGTCCGGGTCCTGGCGCAGGAAGCTGCGTAGCGCGGCGGCGAAGGTCATGCCGCGCTTGACGTTCATCTGCACTTGATTGATGCCCGGCACGCGGATTTCGACCGGGTCTTCGACCGTGGAGATGTTGCGGGTCTCGTCGTTGAGGATGTTCAGTGCGGTGTACAGCGACACGGTCTTACCCGAGCCGGTGGGGCCGGTCACAAGCACCATGCCGTAGGGCTTCGCGATCGCGGCCAGGTACAGTTCGCGCTGGTCGTCCTCGTAGCCGAGTTTTTCGATGCCGAGCTTGGCGGCGCTGCTGTCGAGGATGCGTAGCACGATCTTCTCGCCGAATAGGGTCGGCAGCGTGCTCACGCGGAAGTCGATCTGCTTGGTCTTGCTGAGGTTGAGCTTGATGCGGCCGTCCTGCGGCACGCGCTTCTCGGCGATGTCCAGCTGCGCCATCACCTTCAAGCGCGCGGCGATGCGCTGCTGCAGCTTCACCGGCACCCTGGCCGCCTGCTTGAGCAGGCCGTCGATGCGCAGGCGCACCCGGTACTCGGTCTCGTAGGGCTCGAAGTGGATGTCCGAGGCGCCGCGGCGGATAGCGTCGACCAGCACCTTGTTGATGAACTTGACGACCGGGGTGTCGTCGGTCTTGGCGTCGACGCCTGCGTCGCCGCCTGCGACGTCTTCGTCGCTGCCGACCTCCAGCGTGTCCAGCCCCTCGTCGTCCCCGCCCATGCTGTCGCCGAGGGTGTCGGCCGACTCCAACCAGCGGTCGATGTGGCGACGGATGCTTTCTTCATCGACCAGAACGCCTTCGACCGAAAGATTGGTCTGGAATTTGATCTCATCCAGTGCCTGGGTATTGGTCGGTTCACTGATGCCGACGAACAGCCGGTTGCCACGCTTGTACAGCGGTAGCACGCAATGCTTGCGGAGAAGCTCTTCTTTAACCAGCGTGACCGCGGCCTGCTCAGGGTCCATTGCCGCGGGATCGAACAAAGGCACGCCGAACTCGACCGAGTTTGCTGCCGCGAGTTGGGATGGCGACGCCATCCGATACTCGGTGAGGTACGTCGCGATGGGTTTCTTTTCCGCCGACGCACCAGCCATTGCCTCTCGTGCCTTTGCCTCGTCAAGCGCGCCGTCCATGACGAGTCTGCGGGCGAGACCAGTGATTCCTACGAGGTTGGCATATGTGGCGGTATTCATTATCGGGCTCCTACGACTTGCGGGTGTAGCCTGCTGGACTTAGATCTCACAGATGCAGGTACAGATACAACAAACCCCGCCGAAGCGGGGTTTGTTGTTTTTCGCAGCGAAGTGCTCGTGACGCACGCAATAAGCGATCGTTCACGAGCTCCGCATCAGCGGCAGCCCGACGGGATGTGGGAGGCCTTCGTGAGACCCGCGCAAGTCCACCCCGAAATCTGATCACCATTGGCGGAGAGTGCCGGGGTGATCGTCATCGTCTGGCCATTGAGGGCGCCATCGTCGAAGACAACCGAGATGACGCCGGTATCGGGGGCCAGAGTTGCGCCACCAGCGGCAAAGTACTTGCCATCGAGAAGGGCGGTTGCGGCGATCACCGGGTCACCTGCGGCCGGAAAAGCGTCATTCTCCGCAACCGAAACAGCGATGTCGGCCCGCGTTCCGCCCGTCGCGGTGAGCGCTTCGGAAGCCTGCGCGCGAGCGGTGTAATCCTGGTAAGCCGGCAGAGCAATGGCGGCCAGGATGGCGATGATCGCAACGACGATCATCAGTTCGATGAGGGTAAAGCCCTTCTGGTTCTTCATGATGTTTCCCCTAGGAGTGATGGTACTTCACGTGCCGTCTGAACCAGCGTTCCGGTCCTCGGGCTGCCGTGCTCAGTGGCACGTGCCAATTAGACTACGCACCAAGCGTGCCAACTCCATTTCTTGAGGCTTTGTGTCGTGAACTGGAGAGCCCGTCACGATTGGGCCGGGACTGCGTCGGCGAGGGTGACGCGGAGGGGCTAGTCGGGTGTTGCGAGGTGACGCGGGGGGTCACTTTGCGGGCTTGGATCGCGGCTGAAGCCGCTCCTACGGGCCCATCTGGGCCGCACTCGGATCAGTCGATCCCGAGCTTCTTGAGCTTGTAGCGCAGCGCGCGGAAGGTGATGCCCAGGGCCGCGGCGGTGCGGGTCTTGTTGTAACGGTTTTCCTGCAACGCGTGCTGGATGGCGGCGCGCTCGATCTCCTCGATGTACGAGGGCAGGGCGCTGGTAGCGGTGTCGCGCGGGTCGACCGTGCGCGGATCGATGCCATTGGCGGCCGCGGCACCTTGCGGCGTCTGCGGAGCCGCCGCCGGCGGGACGGGGGTCAGTCGCGGCAGCGACAGGTCGTCGGCGCCGAGTACGTCGCCGTCGGCCAGGGCCAGGGCGCGCTCGAGGATGTTCTCCAGCTCGCGCACGTTGCCGGGGAAGGCGTACTGCTGCAGGGCTTCGATGGCATCGTCACCCAGCCGAGGCGTGGGGCGGTCGAGGTGCCCGGACAGGCGGGTCAGGATCTTGTCGCACAGGCCCGGCAGGTCTTCGCGGCGCTCGCGCAGCGGCGGCACGCGCAACTCGATCACGTTGATGCGGTAATAGAGGTCCTGGCGGAAGCGGCCGTCGGCCACCATCGGGGCCAGGTCCTTGTGGGTCGCCGACAGGATTCGGACGTCCACGGTGACTTCGGCGTTGGCACCGACCGGGCGGATCGACTTTTCCTGGATGGCACGCAGCAGCTTGACCTGCATTGCCAGCGGCAGCTCGGCGACCTCGTCGAGGAACAACGTGCCACCGTCGGCGCTCTGGAACAGGCCCGGCTTATCGGCGTGGGCGCCGGTGAAGCTGCCCTTCTTGTGGCCGAAGAATTCGCTTTCCATCAGCTCCGACGGGATCGCGCCGCAGTTGACCGGCACGAACGGCCCGGTGGCGCGGCCGCCTTCGGCATGGATGGTGCGCGCGACCAGCTCCTTGCCGACGCCGGACTCACCGGCGATGTACACCGGTGCCTGGCTGCGGGCCACCTTGCCAATGGTCTGGCGCAGCGTGGTCATCGCCGGCGACTCGCCATACAGGCGCGAAGCGACCGCGTCGGCCGCGGGCGCATGCGGTTCGTTGAGCTCCAGCGCGTGGCGGACGAGGTCACGCAGCACGGTCAGCTCGACGGGCTTTGAGACGAAGTCGAACGCGCCCGCCTTCAGCGCCTCGACCGCGTCTTCGACATTTCCGAACGCGGTGATCATCGCGACCGGCGTGTTGGGGAACTTCTGGGTGATCTCGGCAATGAGGTCGATGCCCGAGCCGTCCGGCAGGCGCATGTCGGTCAGGCACAGGTCATAGCGGTTGCGCGCAAGCTGGTTGCGCGCGTCGGCCAGACTGGATGCGGTGTCGCAACGCAGGCCCATGCGGCCAAGCGTCATTACGAGCAGCTCGCGAATGTCGCGCTCGTCGTCGATCACCAGTGCACTGCGGGTTTCTGACATCCGATCCTCCATCCGTCACGATAGCTTAACAAGCTGCAACGGCAAAACTTCAGCAATGGCGCACGTTTCGGCCCGGTTGGAGGCGGTGCGCGGGGTGTCTCAGGGCACGCCCCGACGGCGGGCCGATACCGGATATCGGCCGGGTTCGGATAAGCTTTAGGCCGTCTATGGAGAGACGTGCAAATGAACAGCGGAAGTTCTGTTCCTGGCGCGGTGCTGGCCGCGCTGTCGCGCTTTACCGGCGCCGACCGCCTGTATTCCCTTGATCTCGAGCGCCCGCTTGGGCGCATCGCCGACATGCTGGTGGTGGATCGCTGGTGGGGGCGGGATGCCTTGTCCGACGGGTTCGAGTGGTGGGTCGACGTGTTTTCGGTCGATGCCTCGCTGCCGTTGGATGACCTGGTCGCCCAGCGGGCAACGCTCTGGACCCGTGCCGCCGACGGTTCGCGTATCCCGCGAACGGGGCTGGTCCGCGAGGCGGTTTGCGTCGGGTCCGACGGCGGTCTGGCCCGCTACCGGCTGTGTCTCGTGCCCTGGTCGTGGCTGCTGACGCAGGGGCGCCACAGCCGTGTGTTCCAGGATCGGACGGTGCTCGAGATCCTCGCAGCGGTGTTCGCCGGCTATGCGCCGTACGACGCCTGGCGGGTGGCTGACGAGGTCGGCCAGTTCCTCGCGGATGTGCGGCCGCGCAGTTATTGCGTGCAGTACCGGGAGAGCGATTTCGACTTTGTCAGCCGCCTGCTGGCCGAGGAAGGCTTGGGTTGGCGCATCGAGGAGGCCGACGATGCCGCGGCCGGGCACCAGCTGGTGGTGTTTGCGAGCAGCGCGGAATGTCCGCAGGACGCGACCGCCGAGCTCGGTGGCGGGGTGCGGTTCCACCGTAGTGACGCCGCCGAGTCCAGCGACGCCGTCCAGGCGCTTGGCCGCTGCGTCGGGATTGGTTCGGGTGCAATCACGCTTGTGAGCCCGGACTACAAAGGCGGGGTAGTGGGCATCACAACTCCTTTATGGCAGGGTGCCGGCACGACCGCGGCCCTGGAGGCCTACGACCCGCCGGGCGCCTACGCCTTCGCCGACCATGCCGCGGCCGCGCGCTACGCCCGACTGATGGCCGATGCCGACGTGGCGCGCCGGGAAGAATGGATCGGCCAGTCGACTGTCCGCAGCTTCCGTGCCGGTCGCTGGCTGGCGGTGCGGACCGGGGCCGCTGCCCTCGTCGGTGGGATGCCGGACGAACTACTGCTGGTCACGCTGGAGCAGGCCGGCGTCAACAACCTGCCCGACACGCTGCGCGACCTGCTACCCAGGCTCCCCATAACGCTGGAACCCGGTTCGAACGCACCGTCGTGCGTGTCGTGGGAGGCCGTGTGGGCGCGCGCCGAGGCGGTTGGCCACGGCAACACCTTCACCGCGGTGCCGCGAACCGTGTCGTGGCGCCCGGTGCTGGCCGACGGCACCGGCGCGCGGATGAACCCCCGGCCCACTGCGCCCGGCTACCAAACCGCGATCGTGGTTGGCGCCGATGGGGGAACGACGGGGGAACTGCACAGCGACACGCTCGGTCGGGTGCGCGTGCGCTTCCATTTCCAGCACGACCCGGGTGCCGAAGCTGCCTCGGACAGCTGCTGGCTGCGCGTAAGCCAGCGCTACGCCGGTCCCGGCGTCGGCAGCCAGTTCCTGCCACGAACCGGGCAGGAAGTGCTGGTGGGCTTCCTCGAGGGCGACATCGACCGGCCGATCGTGGTCGGCAGCCTCTACAACGGCCAGGGCGACGGCGGCGTCCCACCCACGCCGGGGGGCGAGTCGGCATCGGCACCGCGGGACGACCAGTTCGGCCTCGCCAGCGATCATCGCCCCAGCGCACAGGGCGACCTCGCCGGCGGCAATGCGCCTGCCTGGCATGGCATGAGCGGCGACGGTGCGGGCCATCGCAACCGGGCGGCGCTGTCGGGGTTCAAGAGCCGGGAATTCTCCAGCACCGGTCACAATCGTCTGGTCTTCGATGACACAACCGGCCAGCTCCGCCTGCAGCTGGCCACGACCCAGGCCGCCAGCCAGCTCAACCTCGGTCACCTGATCCACCAGGCCGACAACTTCCGAGGCAGTTTCCGCGGTGAGGGCTTCGAGCTGCGGACCGACCAGTGGGGTGCCATCCGTGGCCGGCGGGGGTTATGGGTCAGCGCCTATGCCAACCACCCCGGGGCACCCGCGGGCGAACACGTTGCGGCCACCGCATTGCTCAAACAGGTGACGCTGATGGCGCAGGCATTCAACGACCTTGCCGGCACCCATCTGACGGTGAAACTGGCCGCCCATCGGGGTGCAGCCCGGTCAGGCCAGTCGATGCTGAGCGATGAACTGGCTCCGCTGCCCGCCCTCCAGGCAAGTGCGGCAACTACCGTCGACGGCAGCGATTACCTTCAAGCCGAGAAGGAGGCCGGGCAACGCAAGTCCACCGCCGGAGCAAGACGCGTCCCGCATACCGGCGGCGCCCTGCTGGGCCTGTCGGCGCCGGCAGGTATTGGCCTCGTTGCCGGCCAGAGCCTGCACTGGAGCGCCGGCGAGACGCTCACCGTAGCGAGCGGCGCGGATAGCAATCTGACCGTCGCCGGTGACCTGCGCATCCATGCCGGACAGGCGATCGGGTGGCTGGCGGGGGCGGCGGTCGAGGGTGCCCCGACCGGCGGCCACGCTCTGGCACTGGTGAGTGCCGGGGGCGAGCTGCAGCTGGAGGCGCAGAACGGCCTGCTCAAACTGCAGTCAAAGGAGCAACTGAAGGTCGTAAGTGTCAGCGCCGAAGTCGAACTGGCCGCCGGCAAGGCCGTGCACCTGGCGACCGAAGGCGGTGCGAGCATCACGATCGAAGGCGGGAATATCAGCGTCGCCTGCCCCGGGGCGATCAAGGTGCATGCGGGGAAGAAGTCGTTTGTGGGAGCGGCGCAGCTGAGCCGGGAGATGAATTCGTGGCCTGGGGCGCGGTTTTCGCGTGCATACGCCATCACATACGACGACGGCACGCCCGCAGCGAACGTGGCGTACAGGCTTTTGCGGCAGGACGGTGCCGTGGTTGGAGGGGTCACCGACTCCAGAGGGCGGATTCCCACACAACATGGGTTGTCATTTGAGGAAGTGACCGTCGAAATTCTTGATGGCGAGGGAGATCGCGGCCATGACTGAGACGATCAGACCGATGGTCTACAGCTTTGCTCGCCCCGGAGAAATGGCGTGGCGGGCCGTCAGTCGGCTCGCACCGGCTGCGGACCGAAGTGAAGAGGTGCTGACCGTTCCAAAGCCGTGCCCGTGCGGCCAATGTTTGGGAGAAATCTTCGCCAGTTGGAAATACGGAGGGCAGCGTGGACCGGGATATCGGGGCCGTTTGGGCTTGGAAGACTTTGCGGGATGGGAGCAGTTAACCAGCGAGGTAGCACTGACGGGAGATGAGCGCCGCATCATCGTCGCCATGTCACCCAATGAAGGAAATATCGATTCTGTACAATCCTACGACAGCGAGATTCTGACTGCAGGTGCAATGCAAAAAACGATCAACCCGAACGGGTACGGTGAGTTCCCTGCGCAGGTAGCAGCCTTCAAGGATAAGTATCCTGAGCGTTATCGGCGGCTGTTCGAAAATTGCGGTTGGAAGGTGGAAAGGGAAGACAAGGGTTGGCGGATGTATTATCGCGACGAAACCGGTCCAAAATTGAAAAGTACCATCCGTTCCGGCTTCGAGGTGCCTTTCAGTGGACGGAAAAGCAGCGCACCGCTTAATCCAATTGTCCACGCGATTGCATCGCCTGAATTCCAGGCTCTCCAAGTGTCGGATTTCGTGAAGCGTCTCAGGCTCGTTTCGGGCTTGATGGTCAGCGACGGTCTCCGCCTTGATGACTACTTCGCTTCACAACTAGGCAGGGCACTGGCGCTTGATCATCACATCAACCGGCCGGCGTACGTCGTGCCCGATCTGCGAACCGCGCTGACCCGGCTGCTCGAGAAGTCTGCGAACCCGGGGCGTGACCCGAGGAAATGGTCAAACCATCCGGAGGCAGAAGCCGCGCTGATTGAGCTTTATGCTCCCGCTCGACGCATGACGGATGCGGGAGCGAGGTATCGCAAGTTGAAGGATCGACTCCAATGAACAGAGGCATCTGCTTGAGTTTGTCCGCACTGACCTTGTTTTTGGTGGCATGCGTCGGTGAGCCCAGTGTCACGACACAAGAGGAACAGCCGACGAAGGAATCTACGGGCCCTTTCTTCCGTGGCGAAGTTGGACCGGGGAGATACAGCGAGGTCGTCTTTGGTGGGCGCAGCGCAGGGGAGGCTCGCCTCGTACGTGCGCAGGAGGGCTACTTCGAAGATGTGGAACCCATGCAGGTCTCGAACAATGAAATTGTTCGCTTGCACGAGGTCGCAACCGGTGCGGTTTATGGTACTGATCAACCCATTCTGCATGACCGTTATTACTGCACGTTTGTCTCCGTACGGACCGGTTGTGTATACGCCCGTGAGACCGGAAGCATCTGCGATGGTGCATGGCGCCCCGACGGACAATGGGAGACCACCGGCGGTGCGCTCGTGGACATAAGTGCCTGGAGGGTCACTGCGCAACAGGTTGCTTCCGGTAGCGAGGCGCTTGGGGAGCAAATTGATAACAGCTACGAAAACCTGCTCCGTTGTGATCCCCCTGATGACCGCAACCGCTCCCACTATGAAGTGATCGCCAGGCGCCGCTCACGGGATGAGTAGATCGGCGCCGATCTCAGCGGGCTGGGTATCGACCCCACCCCGGTAGCGGCGCGGCAGGACCGCTTCCCTCAGCTGGACCATGCCGGCCGCAGCCTTTATTACGTCCATGCTGCGGATCAGCGCCTTGGGCAGGGGAATCGACCGGCAGGTAGTACCGGAAGTGCGCTTGCTCCAGTCTTGAATCAGTTCGGGTCGAACGTCGTCCCACCGCCCTTCCGCACCCCAACCCCCGACAACCGGACCCTGAAGCAACTTCCACCCGCGGGCAGCGGCACGAAGTCCAACGACGCCTGGTTGGCCCGGCACAGTTCGCGGGCGATGTAGAGGCCCAGTCCGGTGCCGTGGCCGGAGGTAGTGAAGAACGGCCGGAACAGTTGCCGGGCGACGCCCTCGGCGATGCCGGGGCCGCGGTCGATGACGTCGATCAGCGGCTGCTGGTGGCCGTCCAGCTCGACATGGACGGTCACACGGGCGGGCTCGCCGGGCATGCGGCCGTAGGTCAGGGCGTTGTGCACCAGCACCGTCAGCACCTGGTGCAACTGGCGAGGGTCGACCAGTGCGGCGATCTGCGGCCGTTCGGCGCTGGCGCGCAGGGTGTCGTTCTCGAGCGGGTGGCCGGCGCGGTAGTCGTCGACGAAGTGGCGGACGAAGCCGGCCAACTCGACATACTCCGGCTTGGCCGGTTCGCGCCGGGCCAGGCCGAGCACGTTCTCGACGATGCCGTTCATTCGCACGCCCTGCTGGCGGATGATTTCCAGCAGGCGGCGGTCGGCGGTGGCGACGTCGTCGGATTCCTCCAGCAACTGCACCGCGTAGTTGATCGCGGCGAGCGGGTTACGGATCTCGTGGGCCAGGCTGGCCGAAAAACGCCCGAGCGTGGCCAGGGTCATCGATTCGGCCCGGCGCGACACCAGCGAGGTGTCGTCCAGGAACACCAGGGTCTGGTCGCTACCGGCCAGCAGGCGGGTGAAGCGCGGGACGATTTCGGGCTGGTCGGGCGCCACCTGCAACGGCGTCTCGTCGGCCTTGCCGTCCTGGCGCCAGGCGGCCAGGCGCCGGGCGAGTTCGGGCAGGGCGACGCCGAGGTCGCGGTGGCCATCGCCGGCATCGCCCAGCAGCAGCGTCGCGGCCTCGTTGGCCAGGCGCACGCGGTTGTGCCCGTCGACCAGCAGTACGCCGGTGCGCAGCCGGCGGATGATCAGTTCGTTGACCTCGGTGAGGTGGGCGGTCTCGACGCCACGCCGCTCGGCCAGGTCGTAGCTCGCGCGCATCTGGCGACCGAGGATGCTGGTGAGCGTGGCCAGTGCGAGGTAGGCGACCGCGAACATCAGCGGCTCGGCAACCATCCGGTCGGTTTCGTCGATCAGTGCCGTCCACGCGTACTCGCCGATGATCCCGGCCACCGCGACGAGCGCCGCGCCCAGCCCGTAACGGGCGGGCAGCAGCAGCGCCGCGGCGCCGACGTTGAACATCAGCATCAGGGCGATGCCGGTACCCGCCGCGGGCACGGCATGGATGGCCAACAGGCCGAACAGCAGGTCGGTGGAGATACCTGCCAGCGTCGCAACGCGAAGGTCGCCGCGGCGGCCGAACACGAACAGCAACACCGCCATGACCAGGTAGGACAGGGCGACGGTCGGGGCCAGCAGTTCGTGGCGCGGCGGGCCGAGCATGTCGGCGACCGGCCCGAACAGCACCAGCACCAGCATCATCGCCTCGAGCAGCCGGTACAGCGTGTAGAAATGCAATTCGCGGCGCAGTGCGCTGTCGGCGTCCCCGGCGTCGGTCGCAATGGCTGGCGGCAAGCGTGGTTTCCCCGGATCGATACCCCGGCGCGAGTATAGGCACAGCATGGCCTGCAGGCCGGGTTTTGCCCGGCCCGGCCCGATCGGCGACAATGGCCGGCCCCCTCGCGCCCGCGCCGCTGCCGGTTGCCTCCGCGTCGGGTGACTCTTCAACTCCCCTCGGTGACGCATGAACTTTCACGAATACCAGGCAAAGCAACTGTTTGCCGAATACGGCATTGCTGTGCCGGCCGGGCGCATCGCGCGCACTCCCGAAGAGGCCGTCGAGGCCGCCAAGTCCATCCCCGGCGACCTGTGGGTGGTCAAGGCCCAGATCCACGCCGGCGGCCGCGGCAAGGCCGGCGGCGTCAAGCTGGCCAAGAACTTTGATGAAGTGAAGCAGTACGCCGCGGCGATGCTCGGCACGAAGATGGCGACCTACCAGACCGCCGGCGTCGAGCTGCCGGTCGACACGGTGCTGATCTCCGAGGGCACCGACATCGACAAGGAGCTGTACCTCTCCGTGCTGGTCGACCGCGGGACCCAGTCGGTCACGTTCATCGCCTCGGCCGAGGGCGGCATGGACATCGAGCAGGTCGCCGAGGAGAACCCGGACGCAATCAAGACCATCAACGTCAACTACGTCGAAGGCCTGCAGCCGTACCAGTGCCGCGCACTGGGCTTCGACCTGGGCCTGAACGCCAAGCAGGCCAACCAGCTGGCCAAGATCATGCTCGGCCTGTTCAAGCTGTTCCACGAGAAGGACCTGGCGCTGGTCGAGCTGAACCCGCTGGCGATCCTCACCGACGGCAACCTCGCGGTGCTCGACGGCAAGATCAACTCCGACGACAACGCCAACTTCCGCCACCCGGACCTGGTCGCCATGCGCGACATCCGCCAGGAGGACGAGACCGAGGTCAAGGCCAGCCAGCACGACCTCAACTACGTGACCATGGACGGCAACATCGGCTGCATGGTCAACGGCGCAGGCCTGGCGATGGCGACCATGGACGTCATCAAGCTCAACGGCGGCGAACCGGCGAACTTCCTCGATGTCGGCGGCGGCGCCACCAAGGAGCGCGTGACCGAGGCGTTCAAGCTCATCCTGTCCAGCGACAAGGTCGAGGCGATCTTCGTCAACATCTTCGGCGGCATCGTGCGCTGCGACATGATCGCCGAGGGCATCATCGCCGCGGTCAAGGAAGTCGACGTCAAGGTCCCGGTGATCGTGCGCCTGGAAGGCACCAACGTGGAGCAGGGCAAGGCGCTGCTGCAGAACTCCGGCCTGGCGATCACGCCGGCCGACGACATCAACGATGGCGCCCGCAAGGCGGTCGCCGCCGTTTCGGGCAAGTGAGGCGGGACTGACATGAGCGTTTTGATCAACAAGGACACCAAGGTCATCGTCCAGGGCTTCACCGGCTCGCAGGGCACCTTCCACGCCGAGCAGATGCTCGAGTACGGCACCAAGGTCGTGGGCGGCGTGACCCCGGGCAAGGGCGGCACCGAGCACCTCGGGCTGCCGGTATTCAACACCGTGCAGGACGCGGTCGACGCGACCGGCGCCGATGCCTCGGTCATCTACGTGCCGCCGCCGTTCGCGGCCGATGCGATCCTCGAGGCGGCCGATGCCGGCATCAGGGTCATCGTGTGCATCACCGAGGGCATCCCGGTGCTGGACATGCTGCGCGTCAAGAACGTCCTCAACGACTTCGACGACGTGACCCTGATCGGGCCCAACTGCCCCGGCGTGATCACCCCGGGCGAGTGCAAGATCGGCATCATGCCGGGCCACATCCACAGCGTGGGCAAGGTCGGCATCGTGTCGCGCTCGGGCACCCTGACCTACGAAGCGGTTAAGCAGACCACGTCGGCCGGCCTCGGCCAGTCGACCGTGATCGGCATCGGCGGCGACCCGATCAACGGCACCAGCTTCATCGACGCGCTGAAGCTGTTCCAGGACGACCCGCAGACCGAGGGCATCATCATGGTCGGCGAGATCGGCGGCTCGGCCGAGGAAGAGGCGTCCGAGTTCATCGCCCAGTACGTGACCAAGCCGGTGGTCGGCTTCATCGCCGGCGCCAGCGCCCCGAAGGGCAAGCGCATGGGCCACGCCGGCGCGATCGCGTCGGGCGGTTCGGGCACGGCCGAGGGCAAGTTCGCGGCGATGGAAGCGGCCGGCGTCACCACGGTGAAGTCGCCCGGCGATCTCGGCGAGGCGATCGCCAAGCGCCTGGCGAAGTAAGCCGGCACGGGTTCGAAGAAGGCCACCTCCGGGTGGCCTTTTTTGATGGCGGGGCTTCCCGTCGGCGCGGCGACTTCACGGCATCGAACGCGGTTCTGGGACAATGCCCGGGACCCGAACCTGACGGCACGCCGCCATGAGCCAACCCATCCGCATCGCCCTCGCCCAGTTCGACTTTCCGGTCGGGGCCGTGTTCGACAACGCCGACCGGATCATCGAGTACATCATCGAAGCGCGCGACGAGTACGGCGCGGACCTGGTGCTGTTCCCGGAGCTCGCGCTCAGCGGCTACCCGCCAGAGGACCTGCTGCTGCGCCCGGGCTTCCTGCGCGACTGCCATGTCGCAATGGAACGCATCGCCGCCGCGGCGGCCGGCGTCACCGCGATTGTCGGCTGGCCGGAAACCGCGGGGTCGGTGGTGTACAACGCCGCCAGCATCCTGCGCGGCGGCCGGATCGAACACACGTACCGCAAGCGCGAACTCCCCAACTATGCGGTGTTCGACGAGCGCCGCTACTTCGTGGTCGACCCGGACGGCGGCGACTGCGTGTTCGAACTCAACGGCGTGCGCTGCGGGCTGCTGGTCTGTGAGGACATGTGGTTTGCCGAGCCACTGCACACGACGGTGGAGGCCGGCGCCGAGTTGATCCTGTCGATCAACGCCTCGCCATTCGAGCGCGACAAGCACGCGCGGCGCGATGCCTTGCTGGAAGACGCGACCCGTCGCTATGGCGTTGCGATCGCCTACGTCAATTGCGTCGGCGGCCAGGACGCGGTGGTGTTCGACGGCGGCTCGCTGGTGGCCGATGCGGACGGCACCGTGCGGCCGGCCGCGGCGGCGTTCACCGAGCAGATGCTGGTGGTCGACTTCGACCCCGCAACCCGCGGTTTCCGCTCGGTGGAGTGGATGGAGGACGGCGACGAGAGCCGCGACGCGCTCGCCTGGCGCGCGGTGGTGCGCGGTACCCGCGACTACGCGATCAAGAACGGATTCAAGAAGGCATGGCTGGGCCTGTCCGGCGGCCTCGACTCGGCGGTTTGCCTGGCCATCGCGGTCGACGCCCTGGGTGCGGAGAACATCACGGCGGTGCGGATGCCGTCGCGCTACACCGCCGGCGTCTCCAACGACCTGGCCGCCGAGCAGTGCGCCGAGCAGGGCGTGAAGCTGCTGACCCTGCCGATCGAGAAGCCGTTCCAGGGCTATCTGGACACTCTCGCGGAGCTGTTCGAAGGCCTGCCGGTGGACACCACCGAGGAGAACCTGCAGTCGCGGGTGCGCGGGGCGATGCTGATGGCGCTGACCAACAAGTTTCACGGGCTGCTGCTGACCACCGGCAACAAGAGCGAGTACGCAGTCGGCTACGCCACGATCTACGGCGACATGGCCGGCGGCTACGCGCCGCTGAAGGACCTGTACAAGACCGAGGTCTACGAGCTGGCCCGCTGGCGCAATACGGTCGGCGACCCGGTGATCCCGACCGGGGTGATCGAGCGCCCGCCGTCGGCCGAACTGCGTGCGGACCAGAAGGACCAGGATTCGCTGCCGCCGTACGACGTGCTCGACGCGATCCTGGCGCGCTACATCGACTTGGAGCAGTCGCGCGAGGAGATCACCGCGGCCGGGTTCGCCGCCGACACGGTCGACCGGGTGCTGCACCTGGTGCGCGTGGGCGAGTGGAAGCGCCACCAGGCCGCACCCGGGCCGAAGGTCTCGCGCCGCGCGTTCGGGCGCGAGCGCCGTTACCCGATCAGCAACGGGTACCAGGGGTAGGCGCAGAACCCGGGCCGGCCGGGGCCGGGTCGTCGTAGGAGCGACGTAAGTCGCGACCTGTACGTCGCGGCTGGACTCGTCGCGGTTGGACCCGGCGCTGTAGGGCGGTCACGCCGGTGCCGGAGCAGAAACTTCGGGGGACCATGTCGTGGCCGAAGGGTTGCGCGACCTGCCGGGTCCAGCGGTTCGCGACTTACGTCGCTCCTACAGGCGTCCGCGGTTCGCGACTTACGTCGCTCCTACGGGCTTCGGCGGGGAATTCCGGAACAAAAAACGCCGCCCGGAGGCGGCGTTTTGTTGATCGAGCGGTGCGCGGTCAGTCGTTGTCCAGGGCCGACTTCTCGCCCGCGAACGGGTTGAGCTTGCGCCAGTTGCTCGGGTAGTCCGGCCAGTCGCCGCGCAGGTAGGGGTGGCCCGGCTCGTTCTGCTCGAGCACCCGGCGTGCGTCGGTGGCCAGCTGCTCGTTACCGAGCCCGGTGTAGGCGGCAGCGAGTGTGGCGACGGCGTCGTTCTGGTAGCTGCTCTGCGGGTAGGTCTCCAGCAGGTAGGTCGCCCGCTCGGCGGCAGCGACGTAGGCGGTGCGGCGCAGGTAGTACAGCGCAGCATCCAGCTCGTGGCGGGCGAACAGGTCGCGCAGCTTCGCCATGCGCAGCTCGGCGTCGGCGGCATAGCGGCTGTGCGGGTAGCGGGTCGTGACGATCTGGAAGTCGTTGAACGCCTGCATCGGCGTGGCCAGGTCGCGTCGGCTCGCGTCCAGCGACCAGACCCGCTGCAGGAACACCGTGTCACGGCTGGAGTTCACCAGTCCGCGCAGGTAGTACATGTAGGAGGCCATGCGATGAGTCGGGTAGGTGCGCAGGAAGCGGTCGATGCTGCTGATCGCGTCCTCGTGCTTGCCCGACTTGTACTGGGCGTAGGCCGTCTCCACCAGCGCCTGCTCGGTGTAGGGGCCATAGGGGTACTGCGCGACCAGCCGCTTGAAGGTGGTCTCGGCGCTGGCCCAGTTGCCGCGGGTCATCGAGGTGTGGGCCTTCTCGTAAAGCTGCTCGACCGGCACGCCTTCGTTGGCTTCCTCGTCCTTGAACATCTTGCCGAAACGGGCGCAGCCGCTGGCGAACACCACCAGGGCCAGCAGCAGGACGATGGTCCGCAGGGAGGGACGCAGCGGGGTGGGGCGATCGGTCATGGTCGAGAATCAACGGGCGCCGGGGGCACGAAGCGCCGATAATAGCAGTCCCGCGCGCAGCGCCCTTAACCCGGACATTCCGATGACCGAACCCGCCATCGCCTTGCAGGCCGTGGTTCCCGACGCCTCCGCGGGGCGGCGGTTCGACGCCGTGCTGGCCGAGTTGTTTCCCCAGTATTCACGCTCGCGGCTGGCCGCCTGGATCAAGTCGGGGCAGGTCCTGCTCGACGGCCAGCAGGTCCGCCCGCGCGACCCGGTGCACGGCGGCGAGACCGTCAGCGTCAATGCCGTGCTCGAGGTCCAGACCCGCTCCGAGCCCCAGGACATCGCCCTGGAGGTGCTGTTCGAGGACGAGCACGTCATCGTCATCGACAAGCCGGCCGGGCTGGTGGTCCACCCGGGTGCCGGCAACCCGGACGGCACCCTGGTCAACGCGCTGCTGAACAAGGACCCGTCGCTCAATGCGCTGCCGCGTGCCGGCATCGTCCACCGGCTCGACAAGGACACCTCGGGGGTCATGGTGGTGGCCCGCACGCTGGTCGCCCACACCGCGCTGGTTGACCAGCTGTCAGCCCGCGACGTGCATCGGCAGTACCTGGCCGTGGTGTCGGGCGCCCTGGTCTCGGGTGGCACCGCCGACGCGCCGATCGACCGCCACCCGCGCGACCGCATCCGGATGGCGGTGCGCGACGACGGCCGCGACGCGGTGACCCATTACCGCCTGCGCGAGCGCTTCCGCGCCCACACGCTGCTGGAGTGCAGGCTGGAGACCGGCCGCACCCACCAGATCCGCGTGCACATGGCGCACCTCAAGCACCCGATCATCGGCGACCCGCTGTATGGGGGCTCGCTCAAGCTGCCGCGTGGCGCCACCGACGCACTCGTGTCCGCGTTGCGCGGGTTCCGCCGCCAGGCGCTGCACGCCGAGACGCTGGAGTTCAGCCACCCGGTCACCGGCGAGCCGGTCCGCACCAGTGCGCCGATGCCGGCCGACATGCAGGCGCTGGTCGCCGCGCTGCGCGACGACACCCGCGAAGCCGCCGAGCGGGGCCGCTGACCCGTGACAGACGCCCTGCTTGCCGCGGACTGGCCTGCGCCGGCGGGCGTGCGGGGCTTCACCACGCTGCGGCATGGTGCCGGCGCCTCGCTTCCGCCGTTCGACCATTTCAACCTGGGCACGCGCTGCGGCGACGAGCCGGCGGCGGTCCAGGACAACCGTGCCTGCCTGGCAGTGGTCGCCGGCCTCCCCGGTGACCCGGTTTGGTTGCGGCAGGTACACGGCACCGCCGTGTTTCGCACCGGGCAGGACGAATCCACCCCCGGCGAGCCGGAGGCCGACGCCGCGGTCACCTCGGTCCCGGGTACCGTGCTCGCGATCCTCACTGCCGACTGCCTGCCGGTGCTGCTGTGCGCCGACGACGGCCTCGAGGTCGGCGCGGCGCATGCGGGGTGGCGTGGGC
The DNA here is from genome assembly GCF_907164845.1 of Lysobacter luteus. Classification (NCBI taxonomy): domain Bacteria; kingdom Pseudomonadati; phylum Pseudomonadota; class Gammaproteobacteria; order Lysobacterales; family Lysobacteraceae; genus Novilysobacter; species Novilysobacter luteus. The sequence continues at coordinate 2,348,099 of NZ_OU015430.1, read as the reverse complement.
TGGCCGCAGGCGTGCTCGAGTCGACCGTTGCGGCGATGGTCACGCCGCCGGCGCGGCTGATGGCCTGGCTCGGGCCGGCCGCCGGCCCGGAGCATTACGAAGTCGGGACCGAGGTCTACGACGCGTTCGTGTCGCAGGACTGGACGGCCGGCAGCGCGTTCGTCTCGACCCGCCCACACCACTGGCGGGTCGATCTCTACGCGCTCGCCCGGCGGCGGCTGCAGCAGGCCGGACTCGCGCCGGACCGGATCTTCGGCGGCGGGCTGTGCACGATCGGCGCGCCGGGCCGGTTCTTCTCGCACCGACGCGACCAGCGCACCGGGCGCATGGCCTCGCTGGTCTGGTTCACGCCGCCCGGAGCGTCTGCAGGTAGCTCCGCCGCCAGTCGGTGATGTCGTGGTCGCGCAGGCAGGCCATCATCGCCTCCCAGCGCTCGCGACGTTCCTCCAGCGGCATCGAAACCGCACGCGCGATCGCGGCCGCGACGCCGTCCAGGTCGTAGGGGTTCACCAGCAATGCCTGGTCCAGCTCGCGCGCGGCACCGGCAAAGCTCGACAGCACCAGCACGCCCGGGTCCTCCGGGTCCTGCGCGGCGACGTATTCCTTGGCGACCAGGTTCATCCCGTCGCGCAACGGCGTGACCAGCCCGAGCCGCGCCAGCCGGTAGAAGCCGGTCAGCGAAGCGTGCGGGAAATTGCGGTTGACGTAGCGCATCGGCGTCCAGTCCGGCTCGGCGTGTCCGCCGTTGATGTGGCCGGCCAGCTGCTCCAGCTCGCTGCGCAGGGTCTGGTACTCGAGGACGTCGCCGCGCGAGACCGGCGCGATCTGCAGGTAGGTCAGCTCGCCGATCTGGTCAGGGTAGCGTTGCAGGTAGCGCTCGAACGCGCGGAAGCGCTCGGGCAACCCCTTGGAGTAGTCCAGCCGGTCGACGCCGATCGCAAGCGCGCGGCCGGACAGGCTCCGCGCCAGGCGCTTGAAGCTCGACTTGCCGACCGCCGCCGCGGCCTGCCGCTCGATCCCGGCGGTGTCGATGCTGATCGGGAACGCGCCAGCCCGCAGGCGGCGCCCCGAGGCGGTTTCCAGCACGCCGTGCTCCACCACCCGCCCGCGCCCGAACAGCCGCACGTAGTCTTGGAAGCGTTCGAGGTCGCGGCTGGTCTGGAACCCGACCAGGTCGTGCGCCGAGAGTCCTTCGAACAGGAGCCCGTGATGCGGCAGCGCGGCCAGGATGTCGGAAGACGGCATCGGCACGTGCAGGAAGAAGCCGAGCTTGCAGCGCACCCCGCGCTCGCGCAGCAGCGAAGCCAGCGGGATCAGGTGGTAGTCATGGATCCAGACCACGTCGTCGTCGCGCAGCTGCGGCGCAAGCCGGTCGGCGAACAACGCATTGACCCGGCGGTACGCCTCCCAGGTCTCGCGGCTGTAGTCGACCAGGTCCATCCGGAAATGCAGCAGCGGCCAGAGCGTGCGATTGGCAAAGCCGTTGTAGTAGTCGTCGTGGTCGGCACGCGAAAGGTCGACGGTCACGTAGTCGATGTTGCCGGCGGTCTGCTCGTGCAGCTGGCCGGACGCGTCGTCGGCGATGTTGCCGCTCCAGCCGAACCACAGCCCCCCGGTCTCCTCCAGCGCCGCCTGCAGGGCGACCGCCAGGCCGCCCGAGCTGGCCTGGCCGGGCAGGGCGACACGGTTGGATACCACCACCAGCCGGCTCACGTCGCCTCCTGCCAGGGTCGGCTCAGGCGGGTCGCAGCGATGATCAGACCAACGTGCGAGTACGTCTGCGGGAAATTGCCCCACGCCTCGCCGTCCTCGAACGCGAGGTCCTCTGACAGCAGCCCGAGCGGGTTGCGCCGGGCCAGTACGCTTTCGAACAGGGTGCGTGCCTCCTCGCCCCGGCCGATCGCAGCCAGCGCGTCGATGTACCAGAAGGTACAGATGGTGAAGCTGGTCTCCGGTACGCCGAAGTCGTCCGGCGCGACATAGCGGAACAGGCCGTTCCCGCGTCGCAGGTCCCGCCCGATCGCCTCGACGGTCCCGACGAACCGCGGATCGTCGGGGGCGACGAAACCCAGGTCGGCCAGCAACAGCAACGACGCATCCAGCCGGTGTCCGCCGAACACGTCGACGAAATGGCCGCGGCCTTCGTCCCAGGCCTCGGCGACGATCCGCGCGTGCATCGCGTCGGCGCGTTGGCGCCAGTGCTGGACGCGGCCGGGCAGGCGCAGGTGCACGGCGATCCGCGCCAGCCGGTCGCACGCCGCCCAGCACATCACCGCCGAATAGGTGTGCACCTCGGTGCGGCCCCGGAACTCCCAAAGGCCGGCATCGGGCTGGTCATACAGCGCGTACGCGCGGTTGCCGATCGCCTCCAGCCGCTCGAACATCGCCGGGTCGCCGGGGTGGTCCAGGCGCTGGTCGAAGAACAGCTGGGTCGAGGCGAGCACGACGCTGCCGTACACGTCGTGCTGCTTCTGCAGCCACGCCAGGTTGCCACGCCGCACCGGTCCCATGCCCCGGTATCCGGCCAGGGTTTCGACCTCGTCCTCGGCCAGCTCGCGCTCGTAGCCGATGCCGTACAGCGGCTGCAGGGCGTCCTCCTCGGTGGTTGCCAGGTTGAACACGTAGCCCAGGTAGCCCTCCATCGTGCGGGTGGCGCCAAGCCGGTTCAGCGCGCGCACGACGAACGCCGCGTCACGCAGCCAGCAGTAGCGATAGTCCCAGTTGCGTACGGTGTGCGGCGCCTCCGGGATCGACGTCGTCATCGCCGCGACGATCGCGCCGGTCTCCTCGTACTGGCACAGCTTCAGCGTGATCGCGCTGCGGATCACCGCGTCCTGCCATTCCAGCGGGATCGACAGTGAGCGCACCCAGTCGCGCCAGTAGCCGACCGTGCGCTGCTCGGCGCTGCGGACGAAGTCGGTAACCGGCTGGGTCAGGGTTTCGTCCGGGCCCAGCACCAGGTGCAACTCACGATCGAGCAGGAACGGCAGTCCCTCGCGGACCACGCGCACCGGGGCGTCGGTGGTCAGGCGCAGGGTGAAGCCGGGCAGCAGGTAGCGGATGTGGTTGCTGCCCCAGGTGGTTTCGGGTTGGCGGGCGCCGTAGTCGACCAGCGGCCGCAGCCGCACCCGGATGCGCGGGGCGCCTGCGAGCGGGCGCACCCGGCGCAACAGCATCACCGGCCGGTAGGACCGGTCGTACTGGTGCCAGCGCGGGGCGAAGTCGGTGACCTCGACCGCGCCCCCGTGGCCGTCGCGAAGCACCGTGCGTAGTACGGCGGTGTTCGTCACATAGTGCTGCTCGGAGGCGACCTGGTCTTCCAGCTCGATCGCGAAGTCTCCGCCGGGCTGTGCGGTCGGTTCGAGCAGCGCGCAGAAGGCGGGGTCGGCGTCGAACGCCGGGATGCAGCCCCAGACGATGCGTGCGTCCCGGTCGAGCAGGGCGGCGATGCTGCCGTTGCCGACCATTCCAAGGTCGAGGGTGCCACTCATGCGGTACTCCGGTGGGAAGGCGCGTCCGCCGTGGCGTCCAGCCACGCCAGGACGTCGCGGGGTGCGCCAAGGCGGTGGCTGGCGAGCGTGGGGGTGCGGTCGCCGACCAGCACCGCCAACCCGCCGCGGGCAATCACCACTTCGAAGCCATGCTCGTCGGTGAGGTCGTCGCCGACGAACACCGGCCGGCGCCCGGCGAACGGCGGCTCGTCCAGCAGCGCGGCGATGGCATCGCCCTTGTCGGTGCCGGCGGGGCGCAGTTCGACCACGCCGTCGCCCGCCTGCAGCCGGTAGTCGTGCAGCCACGGCAGGGCGGCGTCGGCCAGGTCGCGCAACGGCTGCTCCGCTTCATGGTTGCCGCGCCAGTGCAGCGCGACGGTCGAGTCCTTGTCCTCCACCAGCGCGCCGGGGAACCGTTCGACGACGAGCTCGGCCTTGCGGTGCAGGACCCTCAGCAGCGACGGCGGGGTCGGCGGATCGACATGGTTGTCGGCGTGACGGCGCTCCAGCCCGTGCAGCCCGGCGGCGGGCAGGCGCAGCGGCGCGAACAGTTCGTCCAGCTGGGCGAGGCGGCGACCGCTGACCAGTCCGAGCGCGCCGCCCAGGTGCCGTTGCAGGCCCGCCAGGCGCGCGACCAGCCCCGGCGGCACCTGCACGCCTTCGGGGGTGGCGGCGAACTCCAGCAGGGTGCCGTCGACATCCAGGAACAGGGCCCAGTCATCGGCGATCGCCGGAGGCGCGGGCAGGTGGGTGGGCGGAACCATGACGCGATAGTGAACAGCCGGGTGTAAGCATCGGGTGGACACTGGCCACCGGCGCGCCCCAACTTGAACGCGGCGGGCCGGGGCCGCATCTACGGGACATTGCGGCCCGGGCCGCCACTGATATCGAGGAATCCACCATGCGGATGGACAAGCTCACTTCCCGCTTCCAACAGGCCCTGGCCGACGCGCAGTCGCTCGCGGTCGGGCGCGACCACAGCGTGATCGAACCCGCCCACCTGATGACCGCGCTGGTCGACCAGTCCGGCGGCAGCACCAAGCCACTGCTGTCGCAGGCCGGGGTCAACGTGCCGCTGCTGCGCGAACGGCTCGGCGAGGCGCTGGAGAAACTGCCGAAGGTGACCGGCCAGGCCGGCAACGTCAGCGTCGGCAACGACCTGTCGCGCCTGCTGAACGTCACCGACAAGCTGGCCCAGCAGCGCGGCGATGCGTTTATCGCCTCGGAACTGTTCGTGCTGGCCGCGCTGGACGACGGCGGCGAGTTGGGCCGCGCGCTCAAGGCTGGTGGTGCCGACAAGGGCCGCATCGAGGCGGCGATCGACAAGGTCCGCGGCGGCGAGAGCGTGCAGTCCGAGAACGCGGAGGACCAGCGCCAGGCGCTGGAGAAGTTCACCATCGACATGACCGCGCGCGCCGAGTCCGGCAAGCTCGACCCGGTGATCGGCCGCGACGAGGAGATCCGCCGCACCATCCAGGTGCTGCAGCGCCGGACCAAGAACAACCCGGTGCTGATCGGTGAGCCGGGCGTGGGCAAGACCGCGATCGTCGAAGGCCTGGCCCAGCGCATCATCAACAACGAGGTACCCGAGGGCCTGCGCGGCAAGCGCCTGCTGTCGCTGGACATGGGCGCGCTGATCGCCGGCGCCAAGTTCCGCGGCGAGTTCGAGGAGCGCCTGAAGGGCGTGCTCAACGACCTGTCCAAGAACGAAGGCCAGATCATCCTGTTCATCGATGAACTGCACACGATGGTCGGCGCGGGCAAGGCCGAGGGCTCGATGGACGCCGGCAACATGCTCAAGCCCGCGCTCGCCCGTGGCGAACTGCACTGCATCGGCGCGACCACGCTGGACGAATACCGCAAGTACGTCGAGAAGGACGCCGCGCTGGAACGCCGGTTCCAGAAGGTGTTCGTCGGCGAGCCGAGCGTCGAGGACACCATCGCGATCCTGCGCGGCCTCAAGGAGAAGTACGCGGTCCACCACGGTGTCGAGATCACCGACCCCGCGATCGTCGCCGCCGCCACCCTGAGCCACCGCTACATCGCCGACCGCCAGCTGCCGGACAAGGCCATCGACCTGATGGACGAGGCCGCTTCGCGGATCCGCATGGAGATCGACTCCAAGCCCGAGGAACTGGACCGGAAGGAACGGCGGCTGATCCAGCTGAAGATCCAGCGCGAGGCGTTGAAGAAGGAGAAGGACGCCGAGTCCAAGCAACGGTTGGCCGACCTGGAGGCAGAGATCGAAACGCTTGAGCGCGAGTTCAACGACCTTGAGGAGATCTGGAAGGCCGAAAAGGCGACCCTGCAGGGCGCGACGAAGATCAAGGAGCAGATCGAGGCGGCCAAGCTCGAACTGGAGGCCGCGCAGCGCCGGCAGGACTACGCGCGCATGAGCGAGATCCAGTACGGCCAGTTGCCGCAACTGGAGACCCAGTTGAAGGCCGCGCAGGAGGCCGAGACCCAGGGCTTCACCCTGCTGCAGGACCGCGTCACCGCCGAGGAAATCGCCGAGGTGGTCGCGCGCTGGACCGGTATCCCGGTGTCGAAGATGCTCGAGGGCGAGCGCGAGAAGCTGCTGAAGATGGAGGAGCAGCTGCATGCCCGCGTAGTCGGCCAGGACGAGGCGATCAAGGTCGTGTCCGACGCGGTTCGGCGTTCGCGCGCCGGGCTGTCCGATCCGAACCGGCCGTCGGGTTCGTTCCTGTTCCTCGGCCCGACCGGTGTCGGCAAGACCGAGCTGTGCAAGGCGCTGGCCGAGTTCCTGTTCGACAGCAGCGACGCGATGGTCCGCATCGACATGAGCGAGTTCATGGAGAAGCACGCGGTCAGCCGGCTGGTCGGCGCGCCCCCGGGCTACGTCGGCTACGAAGAGGGCGGCTACCTGACCGAGGCGGTGCGTCGCCGGCCCTACAGCGTGATCCTGCTTGACGAGGTCGAGAAGGCGCACCCGGACGTGTTCAACATCCTGCTGCAGGTGCTCGACGACGGCCGCCTGACCGACGGCCAGGGCCGCACGGTCGACTTCCGCAACACGGTGATCGTGATGACGTCCAACCTGGGCAGCCAGATGATCCAGGAGATGTCCGACACGGATTCGGCGGAGGGCTACACCCAGATGAAGGCGGCGGTGATGGGCGTGGTGCAGAGCCACTTCCGGCCGGAGTTCATCAACCGGTTGGACGACATCGTCGTGTTCCACCCGCTCGACAAGGCGCAGATCCGCGAGATCGCCAGGATCCAGATGACCGGCCTTGAGCGGCGCCTGGCAGAGCGCGGCCTCCGGCTGGAGCTGTCGGATGCGGCGCTGGCGCTGCTCGCCAACGTCGGGTTCGACCCGGTTTACGGCGCCCGCCCGCTGAAACGCGCGATCCAGCAGCAGCTGGAGAACCCGCTGGCGCAGCGGATCCTCGCGGGCGAGTTCACCAGCGGCGACGTGATCAGGGTCGACGCCGAAGGTGGCGGGCTGGTGTTCCGAACGGCGGAGTAAGCGGAACGCGCGGCGGTGGGAACACCCCCCCCGCCCGCGGCCCGGTAGGAGCGGCTTCAGCCGCGATCGTGGAATCGGCTAAGACCCGGTCCAAATCGATCGCGGCTGAAGCCGCTCCTACAAATGCAGCTCTCTTGTAGGAGCGACGTAAGTCGCGACCGCCCGACCACCCGGCCCCACGCACAGGTCGCGACTTACGTCGCTCCTACGTCCGCGGCGGCCTAGGCCACCGCGGGCGGCAGGTGGTGGTTGCCGCGGTACGGCGGCGTCGCCATCACCATCTCCGCCAGGCTATGGGCGAGCTCGCGCTCGGCCATCACCGCGGCATCCGCGCCGTGCTCGAGCAGGTGCCGCAGCTCGCCGTCGGAATGGGCGCGGGCGACGATGGTCAGCGCCGGGTTGATCTCGCGCAGCTTGGCGATGATCTCGCCCGCCTCCAGCGTGTTGGGAATGGCCAGCATCGCGGTGTGGGCGGTCTCGGCCCGCGCCTCGGCCAGCACCCGCTCATTGACGGCATTGCCGCGGATGGCCGGTACGCCGGCGGCGCGGGCACGCTCGATCAGGTGGTCCTCGCCGTCGACCACCACCAGCGGCACGCCACGCTCCTTGAGCAGGCGCCCCAGTTCGCTGCCCACGCGGCCGAAGCCAACCAGGATCACGTGGTCGCGCAGGTCGTCGGGGACCGGCGGGTCGGTGGTGTACTGCACCGGGTCGGGCTCGGCCGAGCGCTTTTCGCGACGGTCCAGCCAGGCGAAAAGCAGCGGGTTGGTGATGATCGACAGCAGCGCGCCGGCCAGCACCAGATCCTGGCCTTCCTGCGGCAGGATCCCCAGCGCCAGCCCGAGCCCGGCGAGGATGAAGGAGAACTCGCCGATCTGCGCCAGGCTGGTGGAGATCAGCAGCGCGGTGCCGCTCGGCTTGCCGAAGGCGCGGACGATGCCGTACGCCGCGGCCGACTTGCCGACCACGATGATCAGGTAGGTCGCCAGCACCTCGGTCGGGTGCTCGAACAGGATCATCGGGTCGAACAGCATGCCGACCGAGACGAAGAACAGCACCGCGAACGCATCGCGCAGCGGCAACGTCTCGTTGGCGGCCTGGTGGCTGAACTCGGACTCGTTGAGCAGCATGCCGGCGAAGAACGCACCCAGGGCGAAGGACACGTCGAACAGGGCCGCCGAGCCGAACGCCACGCCCAGCGCGATCGCCAGCACGCACAGGGTGAACAGCTCGCGCGAGCCCGAGCCGGCGACGCGCTCGAGGATCCACGGGATCACCCGGCGGCCGACGATCAGCATCACCGCCATGAACGCGCCGACCTTGAGGAAGGTCTTGAACAGCGCGCTCCACATCGAGCCACCACCGCCGGCGGCATCGCCATCGAGGATCCCCGCCAGCGCCGGCATCAGCACCAGCGCCAGCACGCAGACCAGGTCCTCGACGATCAGCCAGCCGACCGCGATGTGGCCGCGCCGGGTGTCCAGCAGACGCCGGTCTTCGAGCGCGCGCAGTAGCACGACGGTGCTCGCGCACGACAGCGACAGGCCGAACACCAGGCCGGCACCGTGCGACCAGCCCAGCCAGCGCGCCAGGCCCCAGCCCAGCACCGTCGCCACGGTGATCTGCACCACCGCGCCGGGGAGGGCGATCGCCTTGACCGCCATGAGGTCGCGCCAGGAGAAATGCAGTCCCACGCCGAACATCAGCAGGATCACGCCGATCTCCGCCAGCTGTGGGGCGAGCTCCATGTCGCCGACGAAACCGGGCGTGAACGGCCCGGCGACAATGCCGGCCACAAGGTAGCCCACCAGCGGCGAGAGCTTCAGCCGCTGGGCCAGCGCGCCGAAGATGAACGCCAGCACGAAACCGGCAACGAGGATGGTGATCAGGGACGTTTCGTGCGGCATCGGTGGTCCAGTGGTCAAGCCGTTCAGAATGTGGGCCGCGGCGGGCCGATGCAAGCCGGCACCCGGTCGATCCAGAGTCGCACACGTACAATGACGGCATGATCGCTTTCAAAGATTTCGCCCTGCGGCGCGGCGAACGCCTGCTCCTGTCCGACGTCAACCTGGTCCTGCAGACCGGCTGGAGGGTGGGCGTCATCGGTCGCAACGGCACCGGCAAGTCGTCGCTGTTCGCCGCCGTGCAGGGCCGACTGGAGGCCGACCGCGGCGATCTCGACCTGTCCGCGCGGATCCGGGTGGCCTCGGTCGCGCAGGAGACCCCATCGCTGCCCGACGCGGCGATCGATTTCGTGCTGTCCGGTGACACCGCCGTGCACGCGGCGATCCAGGCCGAGGCCAACGCCTTCGCCAGCGAGGACTGGGAAGCCGTGGCCGAGGCCCACCAGCGGCTGGAGGAACTCAACGGTTACGACGCCAGCGCCCGCGCCGGCAAGCTGCTGCACGGCCTCGGATTTGCCGCCGACACCCACCAGCGCCCGGTCAGCACGTTCTCCGGCGGCTGGCGGGTGCGGCTGAACCTGGCCCGCGCGCTGATGACGCCGAGCGACCTGCTGCTGCTGGATGAGCCGACCAACCACCTCGACCTCGATGCGGTGCTGTGGCTGGAGCAGTGGCTGCTGCGCTACCCCGGCACCCTGCTGCTGATCAGCCACGACCGGGAGTTCCTGGACGAGGTCACCACCCACACGCTGCACCTGCACGACGGCAAGGCGAAGCTGTACACCGGCGACTACACCGCGTTCGAGCGCCAGCGCGCCGAGCACCTGCGCCTGCAGCAGATCACCCACGAGAAGGCGCAGGCCGAGCGCGCCCACCTCCAGAGCTTCATCGACCGCTTCAGCGCGAGCGCGGCCAAGGCCAAGCAGGCGCAGTCGCGGGTCAAGCGGCTGGCCAAGATGCAGGGCACCGAGGCGGTGCGGGTCGAGCGCGCGCTGCGGATCGAGTTCCCGCCGCCGGCCAAGCTGCCGCACGCGTTGCTGCGGCTGGAGCACGCCGACTGCGGCTACGGCGACACCACGATCCTGCACGACGTCGGCCTGATCCTCGAAGCTGGCGACCGGGTCGCGCTGCTCGGTCCCAACGGCGCCGGCAAGTCGACCCTGGTGAAGTCACTGGTCGGCGAGCTGCCGCTGTTGGCCGGCGAGCGCGGCGGCCACCCGGACCTGCGCATCGGCTACTTCGCCCAGCACACGGTGGAGTCGCTGCGCGCCGGTGCCAGCCCGATCGACCACCTGGCCGACATCGCCCCGGGCGTGGCGACCCAACAGCTGCGCGACTTCCTCGGCAAGTGGAACTTCCCCGGCGACCGCGCGTTCGAGTCGGTCGACGTGTTCTCGGGCGGCGAACGCGCACGCCTCGCGCTGGCGATGATCGCCTGGCGCCAGCCCAACGTGCTGCTGCTCGACGAGCCCACCAACCACCTCGACCTCGACATGCGCGAGGCGCTGGCGGAGGCACTTGCGAGCTTCGATGGCGCGATCGTGCTGGTCAGCCACGACCGCCACCTGATCGGGCTGGTCTGCGATACCTTCTGGCGCGTCGCCGACGGCGTCGCCCAGCCGTTCGACGGCGACCTGGACGCGTACGCCAGCTGGCTGCGTGCACGTGACAACTCCAACGATGGCAAGGGCCGCTCCAAGGCCCCGCCGACCCCGGTCCAGGCTCCCGCGACCGCGGCCCCGGCGACTTCGCGCAAGGGCAAGGCCAACCCGCACAAGCTGGCCAAGGCCGAGCAGCGGGTTGCCGAGCTGGAGGCGGAGGTGGCCGCCGTGGAGGCGGCGCTGGCCGACCCGTCGGTCTATGCCGATGGCGGCGCGCGCGGCACTGAGCTGGGCAAGCAGCAGGCGACCTTGCGCCTGGCGCTGGAGCAGGCCGAGGCCGAGCTGCTGGCGCTGTACGAGGTCGATGCGGCGTGAGGCGCCTTCACCGCCAATCGCAATGACGGTTCCGAGGTAGGAGCGACGTAAGTCGCGACCCGCCGGATCATCCATGGCGCGATGTTCAGGTCGCGACTCACGTCGCTCCTACATGCGCTTCGTCCGTGGCTCAGTCGCGCAGGAAGTACTGCACCGTCGTCACCACGCGCACGCGTTTGACCTGCGGGCTGCTCTGGTCGCGGTCGTCGATGCTGACCACGCCCTGGTTGGCGCTACGGATGCCGCCCAGGCGCGAGCCGGAATCCTTGGCAAACTGAACCGCCGAATCGCGTGCGGCCGCGGTGGCCTCGGCAATGAGCCCGGGCTTGATGTCGTTGAGGCGGGTGTAGTCGAACTCCGGCGCGCTGCCCTCGCCGATCATCACCCCCTTCGACACCAGTTCGCCGCTGCGGCGCAGGACCTCCAGCGCCTTGGGCACGTCGTCGGTGCGCAGGGTGACGGTGGTGGAGTAGCGGAAGCGCTCGGCCGGGCGGTTGTCCCCGTAGGCCCACGCCCAGCGGTCCTCCAGGCTCGGTGGCGAGACCATGATGTCGTCGGCGTCGAAGCCTGCGTCGACGAAGAACCGGCGGATCACCGCGGTGTTGGCGTCGAGCTCGCGCTGCACCTGGGCCAGGTCGTTGCCGCCGACCGAGTGCGGCAACGGCCACACCACCCGGTCGGCTTCGACGATCTGCTCGGCCGAACCCTTGACGACCACGAACCGGTCGGCGATGCGCAGGTGCTTCATGCCGCCGGCGGCGAACCAGCCGGCCAGCACCAGGCCGATCGCCAGCAGGGCGGCGGCGATCAACGGGACCAGGTTGCGCGAAGCAGTGGAAGCGGGCATGTGGCGGTTCTCGCTGGAATTGGGCCAAGCGTAGCGCGCCCGGGCACGAACGGGGCCGGCGGGGTCCGGCCGGGGCCGCCGGTCTTGCGCTGTGGGCGCGGCGGCTTGCCGCCACTCGCCGTTTGCGTCGACCATGCGCCGATACCGAACCGGCGCCACCGATGAGCAATGAACTGGTTTACCTGCTGCTGATCTTCGGCCTGCTGGTCATTCCCCGGGCCCTGCAGCGCTTCAAGCTGCCGGCGCCGATCACCTGCCTGTTGTTCGGCGTCGGCGCGATGCTGGCCTTTGGCGACCGCACCCACGACCCGGTGATCGTGCTGCTGTCCACCCTGGGCATTTCGTCGCTGTTCCTGTTCGCCGGGCTGGAGGTGGACCTGCGCGCGTTGCGCAAGCAGCTCGGCCCGCTGCTGGCGCATCTGGTCGTGCGCGCGGCGTCGCTGGTCGGCGTCGGCTGGCTGGCGTGGCGCTACCTGGGGTTGGACTGGCAGGCGGCTGCACTGGTTGCGTTGGCGCTGCTGACGCCGTCCACCGGCTTCATCCTCGATACCCTCGAGCGGCTCGGGCTGGACGAGGAGGAGCGCTTCTGGGTGACCAGCAAGGCGATCGCCGGTGAGCTGATGGCGCTGGCGGCGCTGTTCGTGGTGCTGCAGGCCGGCGACATGACCCAGCTGGGGGTGTCCTCGCTGGCGATGACCGCGATGATCATCGGCCTGCCGTTGCTGTTCGTGGCGCTCGGCCGCTGGGTCGTGCCGCATGCGCCCGGGTCGGAGTTCTCGCTGCTGGTGATGGTCGGCATGGTCGCGGCGTTCATCACCTACAAACTGGGCGTCTACTACCTGGTCGGCGCGTTCGTGGCCGGCCTGGTGGCCCGCATGCTGCGGCTGCGGATGCCACGGCTGGCTTCGGACGACAACATGCACGCGTTGCGCTTGTTCGCGACGTTCTTCGTGCCGTTCTACTTTTTCCACGCCGGTACCGAGATCTCCCGCGATGCGCTGACTTGGGAAGCGCTCGGCCTCGGCGTCGTGCTGACGCTGGTGCTGGTGCCGCTGCGCATCGGCGTGGTCTGGCTGCAGCGCCGACTGATGTTCGGCGAGCAGCGCCGCAGCAGCCTGAAGGTCGCGCTGGCACTGTCGCCGACGCTGGTGTTCACGCTGGTGCTGGCCAACATCCTGTACGTGCGGTTCGACCTGCCGGCGGTGCTGTTCGGTGCGCTGATCCTGTACACCGTGCTCAACACGCTGCTGCCGTCGCTGGTGCTGCGCGCGCCGTTCGATGTCGATCCAATCGACGCGCCGCCGGCGTCGCACCCCGAGGACCGCATGCGCGAGGACGCCGCCGCCCGGCCGCCCCGGCCGCCGGTGATCACCGGCTGAGCTGCCGGTCCGTTGCCCGATGCGCGTCGCGGCGCCGGGTCGACGTCAGGCGCTGTCGGGCAGCAACTGCGCGACCTGCGACCCCAGCACCGCGTGCCCGGTGATGGCGACGTCCACCGGTTCACCGTTGCGCACCCGCACCTCGACGTCGACGTAGCCACCGCGGCCGGTGGCCGCCTGCTGGCGGGCGCGGAACCGGACCACGCCGTCCTCGCTGCGCAACAGGCCGTGGCGCACCAGGTAGGCGCCCAGCGGTCCATTCGCGTTGCCGGTGACCGGGTCCTCGTCGACCCCGATCGCGGGAGCGAACATGCGGCCGTGGCACAGCGCGTCGTCGTCCTCGTCCACGTCCAGGGTGAACACGAAATAGCCGTTGCTGCCGATGGCGGGGCTCAGCGCGGCCAGCCGGTCGAAGTCGGGCTGAAGCTCGACCAGTCGTGAACGGCGCTCCAGCGCGACCATGAGCTTGCCGTGGCCGGTGCCGACCACCTGCAGTGGACAGCGGAAGTCGAAGTCGCCGGCCTCCAGCCCGAGCGCGGCCATGACGTCGCGGACCAGGTGCGGCGCCAGCGGCGCGTGGAACACCGGCGGGCCCTGTTCGATCCGGACGGTGAAATCACCCATGTACGCGTTCACCTCGACCGTCTGCACGCCGGCGCCGGTCAATTGGCGGGTGCGACCGGCGCGCCCGCTCTCCAGCGCCAGCGCGTAGTGCGCGCCGACCGTGGCGTGGCCGCAGACCGGTACCTCCGTGGTCGGGGTGAAGAAACGCAACCGCACGTCGTGGTCGTCGCCGCTGGCCTGCAGTACGAAGGCGGTCTCGGAGAACCCCATCTCGCGCGCGATCGCCTGCATGCGTGCCTCGTCGAGGGCGTCAGCATGGGTGACCACGCCTGCCGGGTTGCCCCGGCCGGGTTCGGTGGTGAAGGCGTCGATGCGGTAAAGGCGCGGCTCGTCCATGGCGGCATTGCAGCAGAGCCGCGGGCGATGGCGGGTGAACGCCGCGAGGACCTAGCGTTGGCGCGAAGCCGCTGGCGGCGCGTCGTTGGTGTCGGTCTCGGGCAGCAGTTCCAGCGCCGACGGCGTGGTGCGCAGCATCGGGTGGAAGTGACCGGGGTGGTCACGGTCGCGGTGGCGGATCAGCATGCGCGCGGCCGCCACCACGGCCAGTGCAGCGAAGGCGGTGGCAAAGAACCCCGGCAGCGCCTGCGGGCCGAGGCGGTCCATGGCCTGGCCGGCGAGCGCCGGACCGATTGCCGATCCGACCCCGTTGAGCAGCAACAGGCTGCTGCACCCCGACAGCATGTCTTCCTTCGGCAGGAGGTCGAGCAGGTGGGCGACGCAGATCGGGTAGACCGAGAACACGAGTCCGCCGTAGGCGAAGAACAGCACGTACAGCTGCCAGTGGTAGCCGCCGCCGTCCTGCACGTCGCCGACGAACACCAGCGCCGTCGCGATCGCCGCGGCGAGCACGCTTACCAGGATCATCGCGCTGCGGCGGTCGGCGCGGTCCGACAGGCGACCGATCGGCAGTTGCAGCAGGGCGCCACCGATGATCGCCGCGCTCATCAGGTGCGCGACGGCGCTGACATCCAGCCCGAGGCGGGTCGCGTAAACCGGGCCGAGGGCCCAGAACCCGCCCATCGCGGTTCCCGAAAGCAGCGCCCCGGTCGCGGCCGCCGGCGCGGCGCGGTAGATCGAGGCAAGGGCCAGCCGCGGTACGTGGGGCAACTGCGGCTGGGTCATCCGGCTGGCGGTGACCGGCAACGCGGCACAGCAGATCAGGATGGCGACGACCGTGAACGGGATGAACGACGCCGGGTCGGACCGCCCGAACAACTGTTGCCCGACTGCCAGCGCGCCCAGGTTGACCGCCATGTACACAGCGAACACCTGGCTGCGCTTGTTCGGCGGCGCGGCCGCGTTGAGCCAACTCTCGATCACCGTATACAGGCCGACCAGCGCGATGCCGGTCACCAGCCGCAACAGGCCCCACGCCACCGGCGACAGCAGGATCGCGTGCAGCAGTGCGGCCGACGCGGTCAGCGCGGCGTAGAAGGCGAACGCACGGATGTGGCCGATCCGCTGGATCAGGTTGGGGGCGACGTAGGTACCGATCAGGAAGCCGATGAAGTAGCTCGACATCACCAGTCCGAAGGTCCGCGCGTCGAAGCCTTCCAGCTGACCACGCACGCCCAGCAGGCTGCCCAGCAGGCCGCTGCCCATCAGCAGCAGGGCGACCCCGGCCAGCAGCGCGGCGAGCGGACGGACGGTGGCGATCATCGGCGGCTCCAGAGGCGGGTGGGCGGCGGCGAGGCGGGCGACCTTAGCAATGCGGCAATGATGAACGGGTCAGGCGCCGGCCCGGCAGGCCGCCGGGTGCGCCCGGGCTTGATTCGCGGCGCCGGAGCCCCACAATCCGCGCACCGTTGTTGCTCCCGTGAAGTCCAATGCCGATTTACGCCTTCGAGTGCGCCGCCTGCGGCCACCATTTCGACCGCCTGCAGAAACTGTCCGACGCCGACCCGGTTGACTGCCCCGAATGTGGCCAGCCGAAGGTGCGCCGTCAGTTGACCGCGCCGCAGTTCCGGCTGGCCGGCGGCGGCTGGTACGAAACCGACTTCAAGAAGGACGGGGACCGCAAGCGCAACCTGGCCGGTGATGGCGGCGCGGCCAAGGGCGATTCCAAGGGTGACGCCCTGGGAGGCAAGCCGGCCGAACCGGCCAAGAAGGCCGACCCGGCCCCGGCCAAGCCGGACGCGCCCAAGGCCTGAGCGCGGGACGGAGCAGGGCCCGGCGCCGGCCGCTAAACTAGCGGGCTTTCCGGCGCGTAGCCGGTGAACCGTGTCCCGGAGCTCCCCCATGCGTACCCATTTCTGCGGCCTGATCGACGAGTCGCTGATCGACCAGACCGTCACCCTGTGCGGCTGGGCCGACGTCGCCCGTGACCTCGGCGGCCTGTGCTTCATCGATCTGCGCGACCACGAGGGCATCGTGCAGGTGGTGGCCGAGCCTTCGCAGGCCGAGGGCAATGCCGCGGTGATCGCGACCGCGGCGCAGGTGGGCTACGAGGACTGCCTGCGCGTGACCGGCACCGTGCGCCGCCGCGAATCGGTCAACAACAAGATCCGCACGGGCCAGGTCGAAGTGGTTGCCACCGCCATCGAGGTGCTCAACAAGGCCGAGCCGCTGCCGTTCCACGCGCACGAGAACCCGGGCGAGGACATCCGCCTCAAGTACCGTTACCTGGACCTGCGCACCCCCGCGATGCAGCGCAAGATGCGCATCCGCACCCGACTGGTCGCGGCGCTGCGTCGCTGGCTCGACGCCCGCGACTTCCAGGACATCGAGACGCCGATCCTGACCAAGGCCACCCCCGAAGGCGCGCGCGACTTCCTGGTGCCGGCACGCATGCACCCGGGGGAGTTCTACGCGCTGCCGCAGAGCCCGCAGTTGTTCAAGCAGATCCTGATGATGGCGGGCTTCGACCGCTACTACCAGGTCGCCCGTTGCTTCCGCGACGAGGCCCTGCGCGCCGATCGCCAGCTCGAGTTCACCCAGCTCGACATGGAGTTCGCCTGGGTCCAGGAGCGCGACGTGCAGGACACCGTCGAGCAGATGATCCGCGAGGTGTTCGCCGAGGTGATCGAGGTCGACCTCGGTGCCTTCCCGCGCATGACCTGGGCCGAGGCGATGCGCCGCTACGGCTCCGACAAGCCCGACCTGCGTATCGCGCTGGAACTGGTGGACGTGGACGCGCAGGTGAAGGACTCGCAGTTCAAGGTGTTCACCGATTCCGCCGGCGTGGACGGCATGCGCGTGTGCGCGCTGCGCATCCCCGGCGGCGCGGCGCTGTCGCGCAAGCAGATCGACGAGTACGCGGCGCACGCGGCCAAGTACGGTGCCAAGGGCCTGGCCTACGCCAAGCTCGGCGAGGACGGCGCGGTGAACTCGCCGGTGGCCAAGTTCTTCGACGAGGCCGCGTTCGCGGCGCTGCTGCAGCACGTCGGCGCCGGCAAGGGCGACATCGTGTTCTTCGGTGCCGGCGCGTACAACACCGTGAGTGATTTCATGGGCGCGGTGCGCCTCAAGGCCGGCAAGGACTTCAGCCTGGTCGAGGACGGCTGGAAGCCGCTGTGGGTTACCGACTTCCCGATGTTCGAGTGGGACGAGGAGGCGCAGCGCTACGTCGCGCTCCACCATCCCTTCACCGCCCCGGCGGTGGACGACGTCGACGGCCTGCGCGCCAACGCCCGTACCGCCACCAGCCGCGGCTACGACATGGTGCTCAACGGCAACGAGATCGGCGGCGGTTCGATCCGCATCCATCGCCCGGCGATGCAGGCGGCAGTGTTCGAGCTGTTGGGCATCGGCGCCGAAGAGCAGCAGGCCAAGTTCGGCTTCCTGCTCGACGCACTGAAGTATGGCGCGCCGCCGCACGGCGGCATCGCGTTCGGCATCGACCGGATCGCCGCGCTGATGGCGGGTACCGAATCGATCCGTGACGTCATCGCCTTCCCCAAGACCACTGGCGCGCAGTGCCTGATGACCGACGCGCCGTCGCCGATCCCCGACGCGCAGCTGGCCGAGGTGCATGTCGCGGTGCGGCCCAGGCCGGTCTCCGGCTAGGCGCCGAGTAACGGATGGCCGGCCCCGCGACGATCCGCCGCGCGACCCCGGACGACGCGGGGCTGCTGTCGCGGCTGGCCGCCCGCACGTTCACCGAGACCTTCGGCCACCTCTACCCGGCCGCCGACCTGCAGGCGTTCCTCGAAGGGAATTACAGCGTCGAGCGGCAGCGCACGATCCTCGCGCACCCGGATTACGCGGTCTGGCTGCTTGAGCAGGCCGGCGAGGCGATCGGCCACGCGGCCGCCGGCCCGTGCGGACTGCCACACCCGGATGTGCAGCCCGGGGACGGCGAGCTGAAGCGGCTGTACGTGCTGGCTGCGCACCAGAACGGGGGCAACGGCGGGCGCCTGTTCGCGACCGCACTGGAATGGCTGCTTCGCGAGGGCCCGTGCGTGCTGTGGATCGGCGTGTGGTCACAGAACCACGGCGCCCAGCGTTTCTACCGTCGCCACGGCTTCACCCATGTCGGCGACTACGAGTTCCCGGTCGGGCGGGTCCGCGACCACGAGTTCATCCTGCGTCGTCCGGCGGACTGGCGTCAGTCGTGACCGACCGGGTCCTGCTGCTGCACGGCTTGTGGATGCCCCGGGCGTCGATGGCCTGGCATGCGCGGCGACTGCGCAGGGCCGGCCGCACGCCGCACATCTTCAGCTACGCGACCGTCGCCGGCGGGCCGGAGGCAGCGTTGCCGGCGCTGGTCGAGCACCTGCGCGAGCCCACCGATGTCATCGCCCACAGCCTGGGCGGGCTGGTCGTCGTCCATGCGCTGCAGGCCAATCCCGACCTGCCGGTTGGCCGAATCGTCTGTCTCGGCTCGCCGCTGTGCGGCAGCGCGGCGGCCGGCGGCATGGCACGGCTGCCACTGGGCGCGGCGTCGCTCGGGCGCAGCGCCGGACTGTTGCGCCGGGGCTGTGACCCGTGGCGTGGGCCCGGCGAGCTGGGAATGATCGCCGGCAGCACCGCGCTCGGGCTGGGCCAGGTGTTCGGGCATTTCCAGGGCCGCAGCGACGGTACGGTGGCGGTCGCCGAGACCCGGCTGGAGGGCCTGGCCGACCACATCGTTCTGCCGGTCAGCCACAGCGGGATGCTGCTGTCGCCGGAGGTCTCGCGGCAGGCGCTGCACTTCCTGGCGCACGGTTCGTTCGTGCATCCGCAGTGAGTGCGCGTTCGGCCCGGGCACCGGCGGCACCGCCTGGCCGAACGGCGTAGAATCCCGGCCCTCTCACTGACAGCTGCCGGACACCACATGGGTAGGGGACCGTCGATCGAGGCCCGCAAGAACGCCAGCGACGCGAAGCGCGGCAAGATCTTCACAAAGATCATCCGCGAGATCGGCGTCGCCGCACGCGCCAGTGGCGGCGACCCCGGCACCAACCCGCGGCTGCGCACGGCGATCGACAAGGGCCTGGCGGCCAACATGTCCAAGGACGTGATCGAGCGCGCCATCAAGAAGGCCACCGGCGAGCTGGAAGGCGTCGAGTACGAGGAGATCCGCTACGAGGGCTACGCCCCCGGCGGCGTCGCGGTGATCGTCGACTGCCTGACCGACAACAAGGTGCGCACCGTCGCCGACGTCCGGCACGCGTTCGGCAAGTTCGGCGGAAACCTCGGCACCGACGGCTCGGTCGCCTTCATGTTCCACAAGCGTGGCGTGCTGAGTTTCGCGCCCGGCGCCGACGAGGACGCGATCACCGAAGCCGCGATCGAGGCCGGTGCCGACGACGTGGTGGTCTACGCCGACGACGGTTCCATCGACGTGCTGACCGCGCCCGACACGTTCGAGGCGGTCCGCGAAGCGATGCAGGCCGCCGGCCTGGTGCCGGCCCACGGGGAGGTCAGTTACCGCGCCGACAACGACATCAAGGTCGAGGGCGACACCGCCCAGCAGGTGGTCAAGCTGCTGGACTGGCTGGAAGACCTGGACGACGTGCAGGCCGTGTACTCCAACGCCGAGTTGGGCGAGGACGCCTACGCCTGACGGCGTACGCTGGCGACGTGATCCGCATCCTCGGCATCGACCCCGGTTCGCAGCGGACCGGCATCGGCGTGATCGACGTAGCCGGCGACGGGCGATGCACCTTCGTGCATTGCGAGGCGCTGAAGCTGCTCGACGCGGCCGACTTTCCGTCGCGCCTGGGCCTGCTGTGCGAGGGGCTGGAGCGTGTGCTCGACGACTGGCAGCCGCAGCAGGTCGCGATCGAGACGGTCTTCATGGCCAAGTCGGCGACGTCCGCGCTCAAGCTCGGGCATGCGCGCGGCGCCGCGCTGGCGACGGTGGTGCGGCGCAGGCTGGCGATCAGCGAGTACGCGCCGCGCGTGATCAAGCAGTCGCTGGTCGGTGGCGGCGCCGCCGACAAGGCCCAGGTCCAGCACATGGTGCGGCTGCTGCTCAAGCTGCCTGACGCCCGGCTGCAGGCCGACGCGGCCGACGCGCTGGCGGTGGCACTGACCCATGCCCACATGAGCGCGACGGTGATGCGCACCGGTGTGGCGATCAACCAGTTGAGGAGGCGCGGTACATGATCGGTCGCCTGAAAGGCATCGTGGTGCACAAGCAGCCGCCGTGGCTGGTGGTCGACGTCAATGGCGTCGGCTACGAGCTGGAGGCGCCGATGAGCACCTTCTACGACCTGCCCGACATCGGTCGCGAGGTGGCGCTGTTCACCCACTACGCGCAGAAGGAGGACAGCGTGTCGCTGTACGGCTTCCTGCGCGAGTCCGAGCGGCGCCTGTTCCGCGACGTGCAGAAGGTGTCCGGCATTGGCGCGAAGATCGCGCTGGCGGTGCTGTCGGGTGTCAGCGTCGACGAATTCGCGCGGATGGTGCAGGCCAGCGACGTGACTGCGCTGACCCGGATCCCCGGCATCGGCAAGAAGACCGCCGAGCGGATGGTGGTGGAGCTGCGCGACCGCGCCGCCGACCTGGCCGGTGGCGGGGGGCCGCTGCAGGGCCAGCGCGACATCCCGCGCGATCCGCAGAGCGAGGCCGTGATCGCCCTCCAGCAACTGGGCTACAAGCCGGCCGAGGCCGCCCGCATGGCGCGCGAGGCGACCGCCGCCGGCGACGAGGCCGCGACCATCATTCGCAAGGCGCTACAGTCCGCGCTCCGTTGAGCGGCGAGCCACGGTTCCGGTCCTGTCCATGTCAACGCCATCCATCAACCGCGAGTCGGCTGCGCAGGGCCAGGGGCACGGCCGCGCCGGCCTGGCAGGGCTGGTCGTGGGCGCGATCGGCGTCGTCTTCGGCGACATCGGCACCAGCCCGCTGTACACGCTGAAGGAAGCCTTCAGTGCGCACTACGGCCTGGTCGCCAACCACGACACCGTGCTCGGCATCCTCTCGCTGGTGTTCTGGGCGCTGATGCTGGTGGTCACGCTGAAGTACGTGACCATCATCATGCGTGCCGACAACGAGGGCGAGGGCGGCATCATGGCGCTGATGGCGCTGGCCCAGCGCACGCTGCCCAAGGGGTCGAAATCGGCCTACGGCGTCGGCATCCTCGGCGTGTTCGGCGCCGCCCTGTTCTTCGGCGACGGCGTGATCACCCCGGCGATCTCGGTGCTGTCGGCACTGGAGGGGCTGGAGGTGGTCGCCCCGCAGCTGGATCGCTGGATCGTGCCGCTCACCGTGCTGGTCTTGTTGGCGCTGTTCGCGACCCAGCGTTTCGGGACGGCGAAGGTCGGCAAGGTGTTCGGGCCGGTCACCGGCGTGTGGTTCCTCGCGCTGGCGGCGCTGGGCGTGTTCAACATCGTCCACGAACCGGAAGTGCTCTACGCGATCAACCCGTGGTGGGCGGTCAACTTCTTCGCCACCCACTCTTGGCACGGCGTGTTCATCCTTGGCGCCGTCGTGCTGGCGGTGACCGGCGGCGAGGCAATCTATACCGACATGGGCCACTTCGGCGCACGGCCGATCCGCTACGCCTGGTACTGGTTCGTGCTGCCGGCGCTGATGCTCAACTACCTCGGGCAGGGCGCGCTGGTGCTGGAGGACCCGACCGCGGTCCAAAACCCGTTCTACATCGGCGTGCCAGAGTGGGCGCGGGCGCCGATGGTCGTGCTGGCCACCGCGGCGACGGTGATCGCATCGCAGGCGGTCATTACCGGCGCGTTCTCGGTGACGCGACAGGCGATGCAGCTGGGCTACATCCCGCGCATGACCATCCGCCACACGTCCAGCGAGACGATCGGCCAGATCTACATCCCCGGGGTCAACTGGGCGATGGCGGCGGTGGTGATCCTGCTGGTGGTCAGCTTCGGCAGTTCGTCCAACCTGGCCACGGCCTACGGCATCTCGGTGTCGGGCACGATGCTGATCGACACCCTGCTGCTGGCGCTGGTGGCCCGCGCGCTGTGGCCGAGCTGGCGCTGGTGGGTGCTGCCGCTGTGCGTGCTGTTCTTCATCGGCGACGTCGCGTTCGTCATCGCCAACGGCGCCAAGCTGCTCCAGGGCGGCTGGTTCCCGCTGGCGCTGGGCATCGTGTTGTTCACCCTGCTGCGGACCTGGCGCCGCGGCCGCGAACTGCTGCGCGACGAGATCCAGAAGGGGGGCATCCAGCTCGACAGCTTCCTGCCCGGCCTGATGCTGGCGCCGCCGGTACGGGTGCCGGGGACGGCGGTGTTCCTCGCGTCGGACCCCGGGCTGGTGCCGCACGCGTTGATGCACAACCTCAAGCACAACAAGGTGCTGCACGAGCGCAACGTGTTCCTGACGGTGGAGACGCTGTCGGTGCCGTACGCGCCGAAGGAGAAGCGCCTGCGGATCGCTGAGATCGGCAACGACTTCCACCGGGTGCTGGTGCGCTTCGGCTTCATGGAGACGCCCGACGTGCCGCTGGCCCTGATGCGCTCGTGCGATGCCGGCGGGATCCATTTCGACCCGATGGACACGACCTATTTCGCCAGCCGCGAGACGGTGGTGGCGATCGCCCGCCGTGGCATGCCGGTCTGGCGCGACCGCCTGTTTGCGCTCATGCACCGCAATGCTGCGCCAGCCACCGGGTTCTTCCGGATCCCGGGCAACCGGCTGGTCGAACTGGGTTCGCAGGTCGAGATCTGATCGCGGGCCGCGCCACGCGTTTTCCGGCCGCACCCATGCGACGATAGGCCGATGAACGACGAGCGCATCATTGCCGCCGACGCGACGCGCGAAGACGACGCGATCGAGGCTTCGATCCGGCCCAAGCGGCTGGACGAATACCTTGGCCAGCAGCCGGTCCGCGAGCAGATGAAGATCTACATCGAAGCCGCCCGCGGACGCGGTGAGGCGCTCGACCACGTGTTGATCTTCGGCCCGCCGGGGCTCGGCAAGACCACCCTCAGCCACGTGATCGCCAACGAGCTCGGCGTCGGCCTGCGCCAGACCTCCGGCCCGGTGATCGAGAAGGCCGGGGATCTCGCCGCGCTGCTGACCAACTTGCAGCCGCACGACGTGCTGTTCATCGACGAGATCCATCGCCTCTCGCCGGTGGTCGAGGAGGTGCTGTACCCGGCGATGGAGGACTACCAGATCGACATCATGATCGGCGAGGGCCCCGCCGCCCGCTCGATCAAGCTCGACCTGCCGCCGTTCACCCTGATCGGTGCGACCACCCGCGCCGGCCTGCTGACCGCGCCGCTGCGCGACCGCTTCGGCATCGTCCAGCGGCTCGAGTTCTACAGCGCCGCGGAACTCACCCGGATTGTCCGCCGCTCGGCGCAGATTCTCGGCATCGATTGCGAGCCCGAGGGCGCCACCGAGATCGCGCGCCGATCGCGCGGCACCCCGCGCATCGCCAACCGCCTGCTGCGGCGGGTGCGCGACTACGCCCAGGTCCGCGCCGACGGTTCGATCAACCGTGCGACGGCCGACGCGGCGATGGCGATGCTCAAGGTCGACCCGGAAGGGTTCGACGAGCTTGACCGGCGGATGCTGCGCACGATCATCGACAACTTCGACGGCGGCCCGGTCGGGGTGGAATCGCTCGCGGCGGCGCTGAGCGAGGAGCGCGGCACCCTGGAGGACGTGATCGAGCCGTACCTGATCCAGCAGGGCTTCCTGGTGCGCAGCGCCCGCGGGCGGATGGCCACGCCCAAGGCCTACCAGCACCTCGGCCTGAGGGCCGGGCCAGCGACGGCCGGCCTGTTCGGAGAGCCCGGCGGTGAATAGTGGGCTCGCGTTCAGCTGGCCGACACGGGTCTACTGGGAGGATACCGACGCCGGTGGCGTGGTCTACCACGCGCAGTACCTGGCGTTCCTGGAGCGCGCCCGCACCGAGTGGATGCGCGCGCAGGGCTACGGCCAGGAGCTGCTGCGTCTGAACCACGACCTGGTGTTTGCGGTGCGGGCCATGCAAATCGATTTCCTCAGGCCCGCCCGGCTCGATGACGCGCTGCAGGTCGGGGTGTCGTTGCGGGAGTGCCGCCGCGCGAGCGCGGTGTTCGCGCAGGACGTCCGCCGCGGCGACGAAGTGCTGCTGACCGCCACCGTGCGCGTGGCTGCGCTCGATGCCGCCGGCTTCCGTCCGCGACCGATCCCGCAGCCGCTGCTGGACGGGTTGAAGGCGCTGGAAGGCCGCTGACCCGCCGTTGTAGCGCCACCCGGTTCACCCCTTTCCATCGCCACCGACGTTAACCACGACATCGCCCAGGCACCGGGCACGGAGACCACGAATGACCCCATTGCTGAGCGCGCTGCAGGCCACCACCGTCGAACCGCTGCCGGAGGACGCCACCGCCGCCGTCGGCAATGCCGCCGCGGTCCTGCCGACCGAGGCAATCACTGGCGACAACAGCCTCAACCTGCTGCAGCTGATCCTGCATGCGAGCCTGCCGGTGCAGCTGGTGATGATCCTGCTGCTGTTCGCGTCGATCGCGTCGTGGGTGATCATCTTCCGCAAGAAAAAGGTGCTCGACCGCGCCGAGCGCGAGGCCGAGGCCTTCGAGGAACGGTTCTGGTCCGGTACCGACCTGACCAAGCTCTACACCGGCGCCAGCCAGCGCAACCGTGACGTGGGCGGGATGGAGTCGATCTTCGAGGCGGGCTTCCGCGAGTTCTCGCGCCAGCGCCGCGTGGCCGACAGCCGCATGCAGCTGGAAGGTGCGCAGCGTGGCATGCGCGTGGCCACCGCGCGCGAGCTCGACGGCCTGGAGCACAACCTCGAGTTCCTCGCCAACGTCGGTTCGATCGCCCCGTACGTCGGCCTGTTCGGCACCGTCTGGGGGATCATGATTTCGTTCCAGGGCCTGGCCAACGTGCAGGAAGCGACCATCGCGACCGTCGCGCCCGGCATCTCCGAGGCGCTGATCGCGACCGCGATGGGCCTGTTCGCCGCCATCCCGGCGGTCTGGGCCTACAACCGCTACGCGACCAAGGTCGAGCGGATCGCGGTCCGCTACGACGCCTTCTCCGAGGAGTTCTCCTCGATCCTCGAGCGTCAATACCACCAGGAGGCCTGATGGCCATGACCTCCAACGGCCGCCGCATCCGCAAGCGCCGGCTCAAGGCAGAGATCAACGTCGTGCCGTACATCGACGTGATGCTGGTGCTGCTGATCATCTTCATGGTGACCGCGCCGCTGCTCAACCTCGGCGTGGACATCGAACTGCCGCGTTCGAACGCGAAGACCATCTCGCAGGACAAGGATCCGGTGATCGTCAGCGTGGACAAGGACGGCAACTACTTCCTTGCCGTGCAGGGCGGCGAGCAGGAGGCGCTGTCGGCCGAGGCGCTGGAGGCGAAGGTCGCCGCGTTCGTGCGGCAGAACCCGGACGTGCCGGTGTACGTCGCCGGCGACCGGGACGCCAACTACGAGGTGGTCCTGCGGGCGATGGTGCTGCTGCAGAACGCCGACGTGCCCCGGGTGGGGCTGATGAGCGCGCCGTCGGAGGCCGTGCAGCAGTGAGGGAAACCCGCGCCGATACCCGGCAGGCGATGCTGCTCGCCATCGGGCTGCACATGCTGCTGTTCGGGCTGATGTTCGCCGGGCTGTGGTGGACCCGTACCGCGGCGCCGACCAGTGCCGCGGGCGCCCCGGTGGAGGCCACCCTGGTGGACGCCGACGCGCTGTCGCAGTCGATGCGGCAAGCGCTCAGCGACCGCCCCGAGCCGATTGCCCGGCCGGAACCCGAGCCGTTGCCCGAACCGGTCGAAGAGGACGCCGCGCCACCGCCGCAGCCGCTCCCCGAGCCGGTCCCGCAGGACGCGCCGACGCCGCCCCAGCAGCAGGCCCAGGATTTCATCCCGGTGCCCGATACCGTCGAACAGGACGAGGTCGTCGATGTGCCGACACCGACGCCCACCGACGAGGAAAAGCTGCAGGAGGAGAAGCGCCGGCAGGCGCAGGTCGACCTCACCGAGAAGAAGCGCCAGGAGGAGGCCGAGCGCAAGCGCCGGCTCGCCGCCGAAGCCCAGGAGCGCGAGGAAAAACTGGCCGAGATCCGCCGCAAGCGGGCGGCCGCGGCGCGCGAGGCGGAGCTGGCGGCGCAGAAACTCAAGCAGATCGCCGACGCGCAGGCCGCCAGCAATACGGATTCCTCGTCGAGCGCCGCCAGCGCTCCCGCCGGCAACAACGGCGTCGACACCGGCCTGAAGGCGCGGTACGCCGCGGCGCTGACCGAAGCCATCCTGGCCAAGTGGACCCGCCCCGAAACCGTGCCACTAGGTGCGCGCTGCAAGCTGATCATCCGCCAGCTGCCCGGTGGCGAGGTCATGGATGCCGAAGTCGCCTCGCCCTGCGCCTATGACGAGCTGGGCCGTCGTTCGATTGAGGCCGCCGTGCTCAAGGCGCAGCCGTTGCCCTACGCCGGATTCGAGCCGGTGTTCGCGCGGACGCTGGAGCTCAACTTCGTCGCCCAGGACCGCTGAGCGCCTTGAGACACTGCCGATTCGCGCGTTCAGCTTTGAGAAAGCGTTCACACGCATGCTGTTAAGACTTCAGCCTTGCTGTCAGGACCTGCTGATGAAAAAACTCCCCCGCTGGTACTCCCCCCGCCGCTGGTTCGCGAGGTCCGCGGCGATGTCCGCTGTGTTGCTCGCCCTGCTGCTGCCGTTCGCCGCTTCGGCCCAGCAACAGGGACTGGAACTGGACATCGTCGGCGGCAACGCGGCCGCACTGCCAATTGCCGTGGTGCCGATGCCCTACCAGGGCGGCGCCGCCGCCCCCGACACCGACGTCGCCGCGGTGATCGCGGCCGACCTCAACCGGTCCGGCCAGTTCCGCAGCCTGCCCGAGGGTGACCTGGTCGAGCGCCCGACCCGGGGCAACGAGGTCAACTACCCGACGTGGCGCGCGCTCAACCAGGATTACCTGGTGGTCGGCCGCGTGGTCGACGGCGGGAGCGGTGCCTACCGGGTCGAGTACGAGCTGTTCGACGTGGCCACCCAGCAACGCCTGCTCGGCTTCGCGCTGACCGCGCGCAGCAACGCGATGCGCGATGTCGCCCACCAGATCGCCGATGCGATCTACGAGAAGATCCTCGGAGTGAAGGGCGCGTTCTTCACCCGGATCGCCTACATCACCGCCACCGGTGTCGGCCGCGATGCGAGCTACGCGCTGGTGGTCGCCGATTCGGACGGGTTCAACCCGCAGACTGTTGTGACCTCGTCGGAGCCGCTGCTGTCGCCGTCGTGGAGCCCCGACGGCAACCGCCTGGCCTACGTCAGCTTCGAAGGCGGCAGCTCGTCGATCTACATCCAGGACATCAGCACCGGCAGTCGCCAACTGGTCGCCAAGTTCCGCGGCATCAACAGCGCGCCGGCGTTCTCCCCCGACGGCGGCCGCATGGCGATGACCCTGTCGCGCAGCGGAAACCCCGAGATCTACGTGATGAACCTCGGCAGCAAGGCGCTGACCCAGGTCACCAACCATTTCGGCATCGACACCGAGCCGACGTGGAGCGCCGACGGCGGCACCCTGTACTTCACGTCCGACCGCGGCGGCCAGCCGCAGATCTACCAGGTGCCGGCCGGCGGTGGCAGCGCCAGCCGCGTGAGCTTCCAGGGCAACTACAACGCCAGCGCCAGCGTCTCGCCCGACGGCCAGAAGATCGCCACCGCGCAGGGCGCGGGCAATACCTACCGCATCGCCGTGATGGACCGCAGCCTGGGGTCGGCGCGCTGGACCACGCTTTCGCCCGGTTCCCTCGACGAGTCCCCGAGCTTCGCCCCGAATGGCGCGATGATCATCTATGCTGCGCGTGAAGGCGGCCGCGGGGTGCTGTATGCGGTGTCGGCCGACGGCCGGGTGCGCCAGCGCCTGGTGCTTGCCGGCGGCGATGTCCGCGAGCCGGCATGGGGGCCGTTCCGCACGCCCTAGGCGCCGTAGTGATCACACGGCGTTGTTCCGGTTTTTCTCCGTGTCACTGTTCCAGAAGTTCAGCCAAGAAGTTCAGCCAAGACGAGGATTTGACGATGAACAACACCACGCGCGTTCTGATGGCCGCCCTGCTGTGCACCGCGGCGATCGGCTGCTCCAAGAAGGTCAAGGAAACCCCGCCGCCGGTCGATACCACCCCCGCCCCGGTCACCCAGACGCCGACCACCCCGGGCGCGTACACCCCGGCCGACCTGGATACCGATGCCTGCCTGCGGCAGCGCGTGGTGTACTTCGACTTTGACCAGGACGTGCTGCGTCCGGAGTTCCAGGCCGTCGTCGGCTGCCACGCCAAGTACCTGCGTGACCGCCCGACCTCGCGCATGACCCTGGAAGGCCACGCCGACGAACGCGGCAGCCGCGAGTACAACATGGGCCTGGGCGAGCGTCGCGGCCTGGCCGTGTCCTCGGCGATCCAGGCCAACGGCGGCTCGGGCGCGCAGATCATCACCAACAGCTACGGCGAAGAGCGCCCGACCTGCACCGCGTCCAACGACGAGTGCTGGGCCCGCAACCGTCGCGTCGAGATCATCTACACCGCGAAGTAAGAAGGCACTGCCAGATGCGCAATATCCACAAAACGCTTATTGCGACATCGCTGGTTGCGGCGGCCCTCGTGGCCGCCGCACCCGCCTCGGCCCAGCGTATGAGCCTGGCCGAGCGGGTCACCCGGCTCGAGCAGCAGGCAGGCAACAACCAGGTCTCGGTCGACCTGTTGCGCCAAGTCAACCTGCTGAAGGAAGAAGTGGTCGCGCTGCGCTCGCAGGTCGAGCAGCTGGGCCACGAACAGGAACAACTCAAATCCAGCGCGCGGGCCCAGTACCTGGACCTGGACGGCAGGATCAACCGGCTCGATGGCGGCGCAGGCACGCCCGCGCTGGACGCATCGACACCGGCGGAGGTCGCCGACCCGGCGCTCGCCGCCGCCCGCCCGGCGGTCGAACCGACCGTGGAAGCCGGCGCCGGGCCGACGATCTACGGCGACCCCGGCAAGCTCGACCAGCTGGAGGGCGAGCGCGAGGCCTACGACATCGCGTTCGACGCGCTCAAGAACGGCGAGTACGCCGAATCGGCGCGCCTGTTCCATGCCTTCCTCGGCCGCTTCCCCGGCGGTGCCTATGCCCCCAACGCGCTCTACTGGCTTGGCGAGAGCTACTACGTCACCCAGAACTACAAGCTCGCGCTGGAGCAGTTCGAAGCGTTGATGCAGCGTTACCCGACGCATGACAAGGCGCCGGGCGCGATGCTCAAGGTCGGGCTGTCGCAGCAGGGGCTCGACCGTCTCGACGACGCCGAGCGCACCCTGGCCGAGGTGGCCAGCCGCTACCCCGGCACCGATGCCGCGCGGGTCGCCAGCGACCGCCTCGGCGCGATCCAGCTCGGCCGCCTGCGCTGAGCACAGCGCCAACGCAAACCGGCCATAGGGTCCCGGATACCGCCATCCGGTCTAAAATGACGGCATGAACGCCGTAGTCCCCGAGGCGGCCGCGACCTCGCCCGAGCGACTGCGGCTGACCGAAATCTTCCTGTCCCTGCAAGGCGAATCGCGCAGCATCGGCTGGCCGACCGTTTTCGTGCGCCTGACCGGCTGCCCGCTGCGCTGCCAGTACTGCGACACCGCTTACGCCTTCCATGGCGGCGAGTGGTGGGACTTCGACGGCATCCTGGCCGAGGTCGCCCGCCACGGGGTCCGGCACGTCTGCGTGACGGGTGGCGAGCCGTTGGCACAAAAGCGCTGCATCGGCCTGCTGGAGCGCCTTTGCGACGCCGGCTACGAGGTGTCGCTGGAAACCTCCGGTTCGATCGACATCGCGCCCGTGGACCTGCGCGTCTCCCGCGTGCTCGACATCAAGACACCGGGTTCGGCCGAGGTGGAACGCAACCTGTGGTCCAACATCGCGCAGTTGACGCCCAACGACCAGGTGAAGTTCGTGGTCTGCTCGCGCGAGGACTACGACTGGGCGAAGGCAGTCATCGCCGAGCACCGGCTGGTCGAGCGCTGCGAAGTGCTGATGTCGCCGAGTTTCAGCCAGGTGCGTCCGCGCGAGCTGGCCGACTGGATCGTCGCCGACCGCCTGCCGGTCCGCTTCCAGATGCAGTTGCACAAGGTCCTGTGGGACGACGAGCCGGGGCGCTGAAATGAAGAACGCCGTCGTCCTCGTGTCCGGGGGCATGGACTCCGCCGTCGTGCTGGCCATCGCCCGCGAGCAGGGGTTTGCCGTGCACGCCTTGAGCGTGCGCTACGGGCAGCGCCACACGTCCGAGCTGGAGGCGGCCGACCGGGTCGCGACGGCGTTGGGGGCGGTGGCCCACAAGACCGTCAACGTCGACCTGCGCAGCATTGGCGGGTCCGCGCTCACCGACGACATCGACGTGCCGCTGGACCATGTCGCCGGCGCCGACGAGATCCCGGTGACCTACGTCCCGGCACGCAACACGATCATGCTGTCGGTCGCGCTCGGCTGGGCCGAGGTCCTGGGCGCGGCGGACATCTTCTGCGGCGTCAACGCGGTCGACTACTCGGGGTATCCGGACTGCCGGCCGGCGTTCATCGAAGCATTCGAGCGGCTCGCCAACCTCGCCACCAAGGCGGGGGTGGAGGGTGCCGGCATCCGCGTGCACGCGCCATTGCAGCACATGAGCAAGGCCGCGATCGCCCGCGAGGGAGTGCGCCTCGGCGTGGACTTCGGCCAGACCGTGTCGTGCTACAAGGCCGACGCGGACGGGCGCGCGTGCGGGCATTGCGACGCGTGCCGGCTGCGCGCCGAAGGTTTTGCCGCCGCCGGCATCGCCGACCCCACCCGTTACATGCGTTAGAATTGCCGACCCGGCGCTGCCGGGCGGACAGCGGGTCGTTAGCTCAGTCGGTAGAGCATCGGACTTTTAATCCGCTGGTCGATGGTTCGAATCCATCACGACCCACCACTGTCCCGAAGCCCCGCCACGGCGGGGTTTTTCGTTTCCAGCCGCTACTCAGGCGACGTCGAACAGCTGCTGCAGCACGGCCTCGCCGTAGCGCTCGAGCTTGGTCCCGCCGATGCCGGCGATGCCGGCCAGGTCGTCCAGGTCCCCCGGGTCGGCCGCGGCGATCGCGCGCAGCGTGGCGTCGTGGAAGATCACGTAGGCGGGCACGTTCTGTTCGCGCGCGGTGGTGGCGCGCCACTCGCGCAGGGCGTCGAAGCGCAGCGCGGCCTCCGGGGCGAGTTCGATCATCGGCGCGGCGCCGGCGCGTTCGCGTCGTCGCGTGGATCGGGGCGCGTCCTTGCGGAAGCGCAGGGTGCGCTCGCCACGCAGCACCGGGGTGGCCAGCGCGGTCAGGCGCAGCGCGTTGTGGCGATCGACGTCGGCTTCCAGCAGGCCGGCCGCGACCAGTTGCCGGAACACGCCGCTCCACTGCCGCACGTCGAGGTCCGCGCCGATGCCCCAGGTACTCAGCTGCCCATGGCCGAAACGCTGGACCTTGTCGGTGGCCACTCCGCGCAGGATGTCGATCAGGTGGCCGGCACCGAACCTCTGGCCGCTGCGGTACACGCAACTCAGCGCCTTGCGCGCGGCCTCGGTGCCGTCCCAGCTCTCGGGCGGATCGATGCAGTTGTCGCAGTTGCCGCAGTGGCCCTCGTGGGCCTCGCCGAACCAGCCCAGCAGGGCCTGGCGCCGGCAGTCAGTGGATTCGCAATATCCAAGCAGTGCATCGAGCTTGCGGACCTCCAGCTGCTTGCGCTCCTCGCCGGCCTCGCCCTGGTTGATCAGCTGGCGCAGGTTGACCACGTCGCCCAGGCCATAGCTGAGCCAGGCCTCGGCTGGCTCGCCGTCGCGGCCGGCGCGTCCGGTTTCCTGGTAGTAGCCCTCGATGGACTTGGGCAGGTCGACGTGGGCGACAAAGCGCACGTCGGGCTTGTCGATGCCCATGCCGAACGCGATCGTCGCCACCATCACCACGCCGTCGGCCTGCAGGAAGCGGCGCTGGTTGGCCGCGCGCTGCTCGTTGGGCATGCCAGCGTGGTAGGGCAGGGCGTCGATGCCGGCGAGCTGCAGCTGTTCGGCGACCTTCTCGACGCGCTTGCGCGAGAACGCGTAGACGATGCCGCTCTCGCCCTTGTGGCCTGCGATGAAATCAAGCAGCGCGCGGCTGCCTTTGCCGTCCTTCTGGACCACCCGGTAGCGGATGTTGGGCCGGTCGAACGAGCTGACGAAACGGCGGGCATCCTCGAGCGCGAGCCGTTCGGCGATCTCGCGACGGGTGGGGGCGTCGGCCGTCGCGGTCAGCGCGATCCGCGGCACGTCCGGCCAGCGCTCGTGGAGGATCGTCAGCTGGCGGTACTCGGGCCGGAAGTCGTGGCCCCAATGGGATACGCAGTGCGCCTCGTCGATCGCGAACAGGGCGATGCCGTGGCTGGCATGCGCGCGCTCGAGCAGGTGCAGGAAGCGCCCGGTCAGGAGCCGCTCCGGGGCGACGTACAGCAGGTCGAGGTCGCCGGCCAGCAGGTCGCGCTCGACCTCGGCCGCGGCACCGGCGTCGAGGCTGGAATTGAGGCACGCCGCGCGGACGCCGAGCTGGCGTAGCGCTTCCACCTGGTCCTGCATCAACGCGATCAACGGCGAAACGACGATCCCGCAGCCGTCGCGCAGCAGGGCCGGCAACTGGTAGCACAGGGACTTGCCGCCGCCGGTGGGCATCAGCACGAGCGCGTCGTTGCCGCCGGCCACGCACGCGACGATCTCGGCCTGCTCGCCGCGGAAACCGGGGTGGCCGAAGGTGGTGCGGAGCAGTTCGAGCGCGGCGTTTTCCATGCGCGTCAGGGTAGCAAGCGGTGGTCTCGCCGCCTGCCGAGCGGCGCCCGCCACCGGGTCGGAAAAGGACGAGCCGGGTCGCTGCGCGCCTGCCGGACAGGCGGCCGGAAAAACAAACCCCGGGACCTGCCCGGGGTTGTCAGTGCTACGCAGGTGCCTGCGCCTACTGCAACAGCGAGCGCAGCATCCAGGCGTATTTCTCGTGGGTCTGCAGGCGCTGGGTCAGCAGGTCGACGGTCGGGTCGTCGCCGGCGTCGTCGGCGGTCTTCAGCACCTTGCGCGCAGTCCGGCAGACGGCCTCGTTGCCGACCACCAGCTGCCGCACCATCTCGCGCCAATCCGCGGCATCCTCCAGTCCGGGTTCCTCGGGGATCGTGGTCAGGCGGGTGAACTCGGCGTACGAACCCGGCGCGTTGAAGCCCAGGGCGCGGATCCGCTCGGCGATCTCGTCGAGTGCCGTCCACTGCTCGGTGTACTGGGTCTCGAACATCACGTGCAGGGCGTTGAACATCGGCCCGGTGACGTTCCAGTGGAAGTTGTGGGTCTTGAGGTACAGCGTGTAGGCGTCGGCGAGGAAACCCGCCAGACCGGTCGCGATGTTCTTGCGATCGCGGTCGCCTATCCCGATATCGATCGCCGGAGCGCTCGATCCGGAGCCCGGCGAGGCGGCCGGCCTGGCGACGGTGGCAGGGCGAGTGGTCTTGGTGGTCTTGGCCGCCTTCGCGGGTTTGGCAGTGGATCGGGTCTTGGCCATCGGTGATCTCCTTCGGATAGTCGCCTGCAGCGACAATGGGCGCGCAGGCAATGGTGTGGAACGTTTTGTCCGGACACGAACGAATCAATGAATCCTAAGGATCCGCCCGCTAAGACCACGTCACGGCGCCCGCCGCTGTCGCCCGCGTTGCGGCAGGCGCGCGAGGCGATCGACCGTGGCCTGAGCCGTGATCGTGGCCGGCTGCACGGGCTGTGGTCGCGCTGGCGCGGCCGTCCCGACGACGCCGAGGCGCAGGCTGCGTTCGAGCGGGCGCTGGCCGAGTCGGTGGTGCGGCGCGAGTCGCGGGCGGCCAACCTGCCTGCGGCGCCGGTCGATCCGTCCCTGCCGATCGCGGCCGAGGCCGACCGCATCGTCGAGCTGATCCGGGCGCACCCGGTCGTGGTGATCGCCGGCGAGACCGGTTCGGGCAAGACCACCCAGATCCCCAAGCTGTGCCTGGCCGCCGGCCGTGGGGCGGCGGGCATGATCGGCTGCACCCAGCCGCGCCGGATCGCCGCGCGGGCGGTCGCCAAACGCGTGGCCGAGGAACTGCAGACGCCGCTGGGCGGGGCAGTGGGCTACCAGGTCCGGTTCAACGAGAACGTCGGCGAGCAGACCGCGGTCAAGTTCATGACCGACGGCATCCTGCTGGCCGAGATCCAGTCCGACCGCTGGCTGTCGCGCTACGACACGATCCTGATCGACGAGGCGCACGAACGCAGCCTCAACATCGACTTCCTGCTCGGCTACCTCAAGCAGCTGCTGCAAAAGCGCCGTGACCTCAAGGTCATCGTCACCTCGGCGACGATCGACACCGCACGCTTCGCCACACACTTCGACGATGCCCCGGTGGTCGAGGTCGAAGGCCGCAGCTACCCCGTTGAAGTGCGCTACCGGCCGCTGGAAGGCGAGGGCGACCGCGAAGGGGAGCGCACGGTCAACGACGCGATCGTGGCCGCGTGCGACGAGATCAACCGGGAAGACCCCCGTGGCGATGTGCTGGTGTTCCTGCCCGGCGAGCGCGAGATCCGCGACGCCCACCAGGCTCTGGAGCGTCGCAAGTACCGCCACACCGAAGTACTGCCGCTGTACGCACGCCTGTCGGTGCGCGACCAGGATCGCGTTTTCAACCCCGGCCCGCAGCGCCGCATCGTGCTGGCGACCAACGTCGCCGAGACCTCGCTGACGGTGCCGCGTATCCGCTACGTGGTCGATCCCGGGTTGGCGCGGGTCAAGCGCTACAGCCCGCGCGGCAAGCTCGACCGGCTGCACATCGAACCGATCAGCCAGGCCAGTGCCAACCAGCGCAAGGGACGTTGCGGGCGCGTGTCGGAGGGCACCTGCTACCGCCTCTACAGCGAGGCCGACTTCCAGTCGCGGCCCGAGTACACCGACCCCGAGATCCGCCGCGCCGCGCTGGCCGGGGTGATCCTGCGGATGCTGGCACTCGGCCTGGGCGACATCGAGCGCTTCCCCTTCCTGGAGCCACCGGACCCGCGCGCGATCGCCGACGGCTGGCAGCAGTTGGCCGAACTGGGCGCGGTCGACGAATCCCGCACGATGACCGCGACCGGCCGGCTGATGGCACGCATGCCGGTCGACGTGAAGCTCGCCCGCATGCTGGTCGCCGCCAATGCGCGGGGCTGCCTGCGCGAGATGCTGGTGATCGCCTCGTTCCTCGGCATCCAGGACCCCCGCGAGCGGCCCGCGGACCAGCGCGCCGCGGCCGACAATGCCCACGCCCATTTCGTCGACTACAGCTCGGAGTTCGTCGGCACGCTGAAGCTCTGGACCGCCTACCAGGACGCGCACGAGGAGCTGACCCAGTCGCAGTTGCGCCGCTGGTGCGAGAAGCACTTCCTCGGCTTCCTGCGCATGCGCGAATGGCGTGAGCTGCACCGCCAGCTCAAGCTGATGGCGGATGACCTCGGCTGGCAGCAGGGGCCGCCGCTGGCCGAGCTCGATGCCGGTGCGTTCGCCAACCTGCACCGCGCATTGATAGCCGGGTTGCCGACCCAGATCGGCCACCGTCAACCGGGCCCCGAGAAGAAGCCGGGCGAGAAGAACCCGGGTGAGCGCCGGCCGGCGGCGGTCTACGAGGGCCCGCGTGGGCGCCGGTTCGGGCTGTTTCCGGGCTCCTGGCTGATCCGCAAGCCGCCGCCGTGGGTGCTGTCGGCCACGCTGCTCGACACCGAGAAGGTCTGGGCGATGACCAACGCCGCGATCGAGCCGCAATGGGCGATCGACGAGCTGCCGCACCTGCTCGCCCGCCGTCACTTCGACCCGCGCTGGTCGCGTGCGCAGGGTCGCGTGCTCGGCAGCGAGCAGGTCAGCCTGTTCGGGCTGGTGCTCGCGCCCAAGCGCCCGATCCACTACGGCGGCCTGTACCCCGAGGAGAGCCGGGCGATCTTCGCCCGCGACGCGTTGGTCACCGGCGAGATCAACACCCGCGCGGTGTTCCTCAAGCGCAACCTGGCGACGCTGGAGAAGGCGCGGGAGGAGGAAGCCAAACAGCGCCGCGCCGGCATCGTGGTCGACGAGGACTGGATGGCGCGCTGGTATTTGGACCGGCTGCCGCCGCACGTGCACAACGCGCAGGCGCTGGACGCCTGGTTCAACAAGCTGCCGCCGCCGTCGAAGTCCGCGCTGGAATGGTCGCTCGAGGACCTGCTGATCGGCGACGAGACCGACGCGTCGCGGTTCCCGCCGGTGATCGGCCTGGGCGACGCGCGGCTCGCGGTGAAGTACCGCTTCGACCCCGGCGCGCCGGACGACGGCATGACCGTCGCGGTGCCGCTGCACCTGCTCAACGCGCTCGACCCGGTCCGGCTGGGCTGGCTCGCGCCGGGCTTCGTCGCCAACAAGGCGGCGGCGCTGATCAAGTCGCTGCCCAAGGCGCAGCGGCGCAACTTCGTGCCCGCGCCGGACTTCGCCCGTGCGTTTGCCGAGGCGCACCCCGGGCCGGAGGCCGACACCTTCACCGGCACGCTGGCGCGCTTCCTGCACAAGGTCACCGGCGCCGAGGTCGCGGGTGTCGATTTCGACGAGGCAGCACTGGAGCCGCACCTGCGTGCCAACCTGCGCCTGCATGACCGTGACGGCCGTACGGTGCTGGCCGAATCGCGCGACCTGGATGACCTGCGGGCACGCTTCGGCGAGCGGGCCGCGCGTGCATTCGCGGCCCATGCGGCTGACGGCATGGGCCAGCGCGGGCTGGTCGAATTCCCCGACACGCCGATCCCGGCCAGCGTGCCCGGTGCCGCCGGCGTGCCGGCCTACCCGGCACTGCACGACGATGGGGACAGCGTCTCGTTGCAGGTGCATGCCGAGCGCGACACCGCGTTGCGCCACCATCCCCGCGGCGTGCGCCGGTTGCTGTGGCTGGCGCTGGCCGACAAGCGCAAGCAGGCCCGCAAGCAGTTGCCGGTCTCGCCCAGGACCGGCCTGCTGTACGCGGCGATCGAATCGGCCGCGCCGAGGCAAACCGGCGAACGCGATGGCGACCGCCTCCGGGGCGACATCGTCGACGGCGCGTTCGCATCGCTGGTGGCCGACGGGCTTGGCGACATCCGGGACGCGGAGGCCTTCGTGGCGCGGCGCGACGCGGTCGCGCGGCAGCTCTTCCCCGAGTCGATGGAACGCTTGCACCAGGCCGAGACCATCCTCGCCGCGGTAGCCGAGGCGCGGGGCAAGCTGGAGTCGCCCCTGATGGGCTGGGCCAGCGGCAACCTGGACGACATGCGCGCGCACCTCGCGGCGCTGACGCCGCCCGGGTTCCTGCGCGACGTGCCGGCCTCGGCGCTCGCCGGCTACCCGCGCTATCTGAAGGCACTGGCACTGCGCGGCGAAAGGGCGCTGCGCGACCCGACCCGCGACCAGGCACGGATGCTGGAGCTCAAGCCGTTCGTGGACGCGCTGGCCGCGGCCGGTGCACGCGGCGAAGCCGACGCCCCGGAGTGGCAGGCGCTGCGCTGGGAGCTCGAGGAGCTGCGCGTCTCCCTGTTCGCGCAGGAACTCGGTGCGCGCGGGGTCTCACCGAAAAAACTGGCGACGCGGCTGGCGCGGATCGGTTGATACGCGACAGCTGACGCGTGTCCGTCGGCCTACTTGACCCGTTCGACCTTCGCGCGGGTGTTGTAGCCGGCGATCTTCATGTACCAGGCGCTGCCGATCAGGCTCGGGCTGATCTCCACCGCCGGGTTCTGCAGTTGCACGCCAGCCAGCGACGCGCTGTCGGTCTGGCGCCAGACCTGGCCGTTGTCCAGCGTGTACTGGCGTCCCTTGGCGAAGCCGCTGAACGTGCCCTGCACGTGGCCGGTCACCGACTCGTTCGAGCCGAAATTCAGGAAGCCGCGATTCTCGTCCTCGACCTCCTGCTTGGCCTGCTCCGCGGCCCGGGTCGTCTCGACGTCGAGGGTGCGGTTGAGCCAGGCGTTGAGGTTGGCCAGCTGCTCGGCGCTGAGCTGGTCCAGGCCTGCCGCCCGGAACTGCTCGGGCGTCATCTGCTGCTCGATCCTGGAGGCCTGCTGGCCCCATGCGAGCGCCGGCAACAGCAGGGCGATGCCCAGCACGAGCGGGCGGATACGGCGGATGGTCGACGGATGCATGTGCATGTGAACTGTTCCCGCGGTCGGTTGCTCGCTAGTGTAGCCATGTCCCCCGTGCCGCCATGAAGCCGTCGCAATGACCCCGTCTCCGCCACTGTCCGGGCCGCCCGCCGCCACGCCATCCGCGCTGGCCGGGGTGCTGGGGCACCCGGCGTGCGGGGCGTTGCCGCGGGGGCTCCGGCAAAGCCTGCAGGCTCAGGCCGACGCCGGACACGGCGATGTCCCGGCCGATCCGCCAGGCACGGTCGCGGCGATGCTCGACGCCCTGCAGCGGCTGGATGCCGACGGCGACACGGTGGCCGCGGCGATCCTGCATGCCTTCCCGACGCTGCAGGCGCGGCTGGCGCCGGTGCTCGAACGCGACCACCCGGCCATCGCGGCCCTGCTCGACGGCCAGCGCGCGGCGGGCCAGGTCTGGACCCTGCACGCCGAGCAGCAGCGACGCGGCGGCAGCGAAGGCCTGCGCCGGCTGCTGCTGGCGATCGTGCGCGACCTGCGGGTGGTGCCGATCCTGCTGGCGCGTCAGCTGGCCCGGATGCGACACGCCGACCAGCTTCCCGAGGACCAGCGCCGCCGGCTCGCCGAACTCACCCGCGACATCCATGCCCCGCTCGCGAACCGGCTCGGCATCTGGCAGTTGAAATGGGAACTCGAGGACCTCGCGTTCCGCCACCTGCAGCCCGACACCTACAAGCAGATCGCGCGGCTGCTGGACGAGAAGCGCGGCGACCGCGAGCGCTACATCGAGCAGGTCCGGCAGACCTTGCAGGCCGCGCTGGCCGCGCAGGGCGTCACCGCCGACGTCGCCGGCCGCCCGAAGCACATCTACAGCATCTGGAAGAAGATGCAGCGCAAGGACGTACCCATCGGCGAGCTGTACGACCTGCGCGCGGTGCGTGTGCTGGTCGACGACCTGGCCGCCTGCTATGCCGCGCTCGGCGTGGTGCACGCGACGTGGACCCCGATCCCCAGCGAGTTCGACGACTACATCGCCCGGCCCAAGCGCAACGACTACCGCTCGCTGCACACCGCCGTGGTTGGCCCCGAAGGCAAGACGCTCGAGGTGCAGATCCGCACCTGGGACATGCACCGGCAGGCCGAGCTCGGCGTCGCCGCGCACTGGAAGTACAAGGAAGGTGGCGGTGCCGGTGACGCCGCGTTCGACCGCAAGATCGCCTGGATGCGCCGGCTGCTGGAACCCGCCGCCGACGGCGCCGAGGCCGACGAGGCCACCCTGGCCGGCGAACTCGACACCGAACTGGTCGAGGACCGCGTCTACGTGCTCACCCCGAAGGGCGAGGTGATCGACCTCCCGGCCGGGGCGACGCCGCTCGACTTCGCCTATCGCGTCCATACCGAGGTGGGCCACCGTTGCCGCGGCGCCAAGGTCGACGGCCGCATCGTCCCGCTCGACCACCGCCTACGCAGCGGCGACCGGGTGGAAATCATGACCGCCAAGACCGGCGAGCCGCGCCGGGACTGGCTGATCGAGTCCAACGGCTTCCTGGCCAGCAGCCGCTCACGCGAGAAGGTGCGCAACTGGTTCCACCGCCTCGACCGCGGGCGCAACGAGGCCGAGGGCAAGGAGCTGCTCGACAAGGAGCTGCGCCGGCTCGGGCTGCTGGGTGCCGACCTTGCGCCCGCACGCGAGCGTTTCCACCTTGATGGCGATGACGACCTCCACGTGCTGGTGGCGCTGGGCGACCTCGGTGCCCACCAGGTCGCACGCGTGCTGCTCGAGCACGAGCGGGCGTCGCGCGCGCCCGTGGCCGAGGCGCCGCTGCCGACCCCCGCGCCGCGACCGGCTCCGCGTGCCCGTGCACGGGATTTCACCGTGCAGGGCGTCGACAACCTGCTGGTCCAGCTCGCGCGCTGCTGCCAGCCACTGCCGGGCGAACCGATCGCCGGCTACCTCACGCGCGGCCGCGGCGTGACCGTGCACCGGGCCGACTGCGCTGCGTTCCGCCGCCTCGTCGCCAACCAGCCGCAGCGCTCGTTGCCGGTGGAGTGGGGCGTCGATGCCACCGCCTACGAGGTCGACGTCGAGGTCATGGCCGTCGACCGCAAGTGGCTGCTGAAGGAGATCACCAACGTCATCGCCCAGGCCAACGTGCACGTCGCCGGCATCCGCAGCGACGCCGGCCGCAGCGGCGCACGCGTGCGCTTCAGGATGCGCCTGCGCGTTTCCGACTACGGACAACTGTCGGCGCTGCTCGGCAAGCTGGCCGCGCTGCCAGGGGTGGAACAGGCGCGGCGGACGTGAGGTTCAGGCGACGCACTCGGTTGGCCTGACCCGGGCTCAGTTCCGTCGCAACAGCACCTTGCGCGCCACCTCGCGTCCGGCATCCAGCGAGAAATGCCGGGTGACGTTGCCCCGGCCGTTGCCCGACAGCTGCTCCCAGAGCGTTTCATCGCCGTGGACCCGCAGCACTGCGTCCGCAAACCCGCCTGCGTCGTCGGCCACCATGACGTCCACGCCGGGGCTCACGTGCATGCCTTCCACCGCGCAGCTGGTGGCGACCACCGGCACGCCGTGCGCCATCGCCTGGTTGACCTTGCCTTTTACGCCGGCGCCGTAGCGCAGCGGGGCGACCGACACCCGGGTCCGGCCCAGCAGCGGGGCGAGGTCCGGAACATGGCCGTGGACGACCACGCCCGGCGTGTCGCCGAGCGCGAGGATGCGTGGCGGGGCATCGGCGCCGACGCAATGGAAACGCAAGGCCGGTGCCCGCGCGTGCACCAGCGGCCAGACCGATTCGACGAACCAGCACACCGCGTCGACATTGGGCGGGTGGCGGAAGCCGCCGACGAACATCACGTCGCGCCGCTGACCGAACCCCGGCCCCGGCTTCCCCTTGCGGTGCAGGTTGGACAGCACTTCGACCTGGGCCCCGGGGACATCGCGCGCCAGCAGCGCCTGCTCGACCGGACTGACCACGAAGGTGGTGTCGCTGCGGCGGATGACGTCGAGTTCCAGCTCGCGCGTGCGCTCGGCGTTGCGCGCAAGGGCCGGGTCGCCCGCGAGCTTTGCGGCGCGCTGCTCGCGCAAGTAGTGCAGGTCCACGGTGTCGAACACCAGGTGGGCCTGAGGGGCATGCCTGCGCAGCAGCGGCAGCATCTCGCGCATGACGTAGTGGCGGCACACCAGGACGCTGTCGAACCGCTTGCCGTGGTCCCGCAGCCAGGCGGGGATGGGCGGAGCGTGCGGGAGGTGCCAGGCCTCCACGCCCAGTTGCTGGAGCAGGCGGGTGTAGCGCGGGTCGAAGCCCCGGTCCGCCGGGAGGAACACCACGTGCGCGCCTTCCTCGATGAGCAGGCGCATCAGGTTGACCAGCCGCAGCGAACCCGAGTCGTGATCGGGCCGGGGCGTCAGCGAATCGATCACCAGGACCGTGCGTGACCGCAGGTGCAGCGCGGCGGCATCCTCGTCGCCATCGGGCTGCGGGTGGCGGGCGAGGGTCTCCCGCCACTTGTCGGCAAACACCGACTGGTTGCGCAGCTGGTGCGATTTGGGTCCGACGGTGACGTCCGTGCCCGAGGTTGCGCCCTCGAGGTGGAGCACGCGCGCGGCCGGCTGGTACAGGGTTCGCAGCCCGGCGGCACGGACCGCGAAGGCGAGGTCCGTGTCCTCGTAATAGGCCGGCGCGTAGCGGGTATCGAACCCGCCCAACCGTTCGAAGAGCGCGCGAGGTATGGCGATGGCGGCGCCCGAGCAGTAGTCGACGTCACGGACGAAGGCGTGGCGCGGGGCTTCGGCGGCGCCGAAACGACCGTGGTTCCAGCCGCTGCCATCGCGGAACACCACCCCCCCGGCTTCCTGCAGGCGGCCGTCGGGGTAGAGCAGTTGTGCGCCCACCAGGCCCGCGCGCGGATGTTCGGCAAAGGTCGCCAGCAACGCGTCGAGCCAGCCGGGCTGCGGCACGGTGTCGTTGTTGAGGAAGACCAGGTACTCGCCCTTCGCGGCGGCGGCGCCGTCGTTGCACGCGGCGATGAAGCCGCCGTTGCTTTCTCGGTGCAGGGTGCGCAGGCCATCGATACGCGGCAGCGCGTCGCGCGTTGCGTCGACGGAGCCGTCGTCCACGACGATGATCTCGACGGCGGCCGCCGGGGGATGCTCGGCGAGCGCGCGCAGGCATTCCAGCGTGTGGTCGAACTGGTTGAACACCGGGATGACGATGCTCGCCACCGGCGTGGTGCTGCCGGGCACCGCGAACGGGACGAACGGACCGCCTTCCGGCCGGTACAGCGCGACCCGCTGCGCCTGCGGGACGCGCCTGAACTGCTTGAGCACACGCGCCCACGAGGCGCGCCATCCGCGCGTGCGCAGGCTGGCCAGCCCACGGCGCACCAGTCCGGTTCCGCGATTGATCAGGAACCGCAGGTGGGTCGCGGACATCGGCATGCAGTACGGGCTCCGGCAGGGGGCGGCAATGGTGGGCTGAACTCGCGCCGAATCCGCCCGCGGGGCGCGACAGTGCCTCATGCCCGCTGCGTTAGACTCGGCCGGACGAGGGCCTTGCCCTGCCATTCTCCCACGCCGTGGCCCGAACCGATTACGAAGAACACGACGACAGCGACGCAGGTCACGGCGATGGTCCGAACTGGCGACGACGCCTGGTCACCTGGGTGCTGGCGGCGATCGGGCTGGGCCTCGGGTTCCTGATTCCCTATTCGCTGTACCTCAACCACGAGGTCGGCGAGCGCTTCGACCAGTTGCGCTGGCAGCTGCCGACCCGCGTCTATGGCCGGCCGCTGGAGCTGGCGCCGGGGCTGGCGCTGGACAAGCGGACGCTCACCACCGAACTCGATGCCGCCGGTTACCACCCCGGCGACGGCGTGCGGCCGGGGACGTATTCGACCGAGGGCGGGCGCTGGCTGATCTCCAGCCGCGGTTTCAACGACGTCGACGGGCCCGTGGCCCCACGCCGGGTCGCGGTGACGCTGTCGGGCGGCAAGGTCTCGGGCGTGCGTGACGTCGCCAGCGAGAAGTCGCTCAAGGCGGCCCGGCTGGACCCCGCCCGCATCGCGACCCTGTACGGGCAGAAGCAGGAAGAGCGCCGGCTGGTGCAGCTCGAGGAAGTCCCGGAGCTGCTGGTCACCGGCCTGCAGGCGGTCGAGGACCGCGATTTCGCGCATCACCACGGGCTCGACCTGAGCGGCATCATGCGCGCCGCGTGGGTGAACCTGAAGGCCGGCGAGACCCGCCAGGGCGCCAGCACGCTGACCCAGCAGCTCGCCCGCAGCGGCCTGCTGGGCATCGGTGCCGAGCAGACCTGGACGCGCAAGTTCAACGAGGCGATCTACGCCCTGCTGATCGAGGCCCGCTACGACAAGCAGACCATCCTCGAGACGTACTTCAACCAGGTCTACCTGGGCCAGCGCGGCGCGCAGGCGATCCACGGCGTGGCAGCGGCCTCGGAGTTCTGGTTCGGCCGCGACCTGTCCGACATCAGTACCGAGCAGATCGCCCTGCTGGTCGGCATCGTGCGCGGGCCTTCCTATTACGACCCGCGCCGCCACCCGGAGCGCGCGACCGAGCGACGCAATTTCGTGCTCGGCGAGATGCACGAGACCGGCCTGATCGACGACGCCGAATACGAGCGCGCCCTCAAGGCGCCGCTGGGCGTCACCGGCCAGCCGGGCCACTCGGCCAACCGCTTCCCCGCCTACGTCGACCTGGTCCGGCGGCAACTGGCCACCGACTACCCGGCCGACGCGCTCGTCGGTGCGGGCCTGAGCGTGATGTCGGGCATGTCGCCATCGGCCCAGGCCTATGCCGAGGGCGCGGTCACCAGCACGCTGGAAAGCCTGGACAGCAAGAACCGGCCCGACTTGCAGGCGGGTCTGGTGCTGACCGACGTACACAACGGCGACGTGCTGGCCGTGGTCGGCAGCGGCACGCCGTCGCAGCCGGGTTTCAACCGCGCCATCGACGCCTTGCGCCCGGTCGGGTCGCTGCTCAAGCCGTTCGTTTATCTGCTCGCGCTGGCGCAGCCGGACCGCTGGTCGCTGGCCAGCTGGGTCGACGACTCGCCGGTGACCGTCGCGCTTGGCAACGGCAAGGAGTGGAGCCCCGGCAACTCCGACGGGCGCAGCCACGGCACCGTCCGGCTGATCGATGCGCTTGCGCGGTCCTACAACCAGGCCACGGTGCGGGTCGGCATGCAGGTCGATGCACGCCGCATCGCCGACCTGATCCGCACGCTGGCGGGGATCGAGGCCAAGCCCAACCCGGCACTGATCCTGGGCTCGGTCGACCAGAGCCCGTATGCGATGGCGCAGCTGTACCAGTTCCTCGCATCCGGCGGCGAGATCCAGCCGCTGCACGCGGTGCGCGGCGTGCTGGACGCCGACGGCCGCGCGCTCAACCGGTATGACACCGAACCCGCGCCCGCCCAGGAAGGCGATGCCATCGCGGCCCGGCTGATCACCCTGGCGCTGCAGCACACCGTCTCCAGCGGCACGGCACGGCAACTGGTGTCCGACGGGCTCGGCCGGCTCGGCGCGGCCGGCAAGACCGGTACCAGCAACGACAG
Organism: Lysobacter luteus; assembly: GCF_907164845.1. Classification (NCBI taxonomy): domain Bacteria; kingdom Pseudomonadati; phylum Pseudomonadota; class Gammaproteobacteria; order Lysobacterales; family Lysobacteraceae; genus Novilysobacter; species Novilysobacter luteus. Next base: position 2,303,341 of record NZ_OU015430.1, on the reverse strand, counting down.
CCGCGACAGCTGGTTCGCCGGCTATACCGGCGACCACCTGGCCGTGGTCTGGGTCGGCAACGACCAGAACGAGCCGACCGGTCTGTACGGCTCGACCGGTGGCATGCGGGTCTGGTCCAGCGTCTTCAAGCGTTTGCCCAGCGCACCGCTGGAGGTCAGCGACGACGGCCTCGACTGGCAGTGGGTGGTCGGTTCGCACGCCACTGACGCAGGCTGCGCCGGTGCGCGCCGGTTCGCCTTCGTGGCGGGTTTCGCGCCGGCGTTCCAGTCGTGCCAGCCGCCGGAGCCGGTCTACCAGGAGGAGGAGCGCCGTAGCTGGCGCGACTGGTTCGGCTTCGGCCGCGACGACGACGCGCGCGAGGTGGAACCGCAACCGAGCCCGCAACCGGTGGAGGTCCCGTGACCCCGCGGCTGGCTGCACTGTCATTGGCCGTGGTGGTGGCGTCGGGCTGTGCAAGCGCTCCGTCGGCGCCCGAATTGCCGGCGTTCGATGCCGCCGCCGCACTGGCGGCGATCGAGCGGGCCGGCGCCGCGGCGACGGAAGAGCTGGTCGTGCGCCCGCTTGGCAATCCGCAGGTGCAGGATTTGCGCGCCGACGCCGATGACCTGCGTCGGCAGGGCCAGGCCGCCGAGGCGGCCGAGCGGCTCGACCAGGCGCTAGCCATGAGCCCGGCGGATCCTGCGTTGCTGCAGGAGCGCGCGGAGGTCGCACTGCTGCTGGGCGACCTCGACCTTGCCGAACGACTTGCCCGGCAGGGCGCCGGGTTGGGTGCCGGAGTCGGCCCTCTGTGTCGCCGCCATTGGGAAACGGTGGCCCAGGTCGCGCAGGCCCGCGCGCCCGCACGCATCGATCCCGCGACTGGCGCAGCCGTCGTCGCAGCCACGGTCACCGACGCCCGCAGCGCGCGCGACGCCTGCACCGTCACCCCGCCCCCGCGTTACTGAGATGGGTGAGGCAGGCAGCCGACTCGGCACCGCCAGCCGCGCGGCGCTGAGCGAGGGCGGCGACCTGGCGCGCAACATCGCCGCGTTCGCGCCGCGTTCCGCGCAGCAGGACCTTGCCGCCGCCATCGCCGGCGCCTTCGATCGCCGGGGCGTGCTGCTGGCCGAAGCCGGCACCGGTACCGGCAAGACGTTCGCCTACCTGGTGCCGGCGATCCTGTCGGGATTGAAGACGATCATCTCCACCGGCACCCGCGCGCTGCAGGACCAGCTGTACCACCGCGACCTGCCGCGCGTGCGCGATGCGCTCGGCATCGGCGTCAAGACGGCACTGCTGAAGGGCCGGGCCAACTACCTGTGCCATTACCGCCTGGAGCAGGCGAAGGGCGAGGGGCGTTTCCACAGCCGCGAGATGGCCGGGCAGTTCCAGCGCATCGTCGCCTGGGCCGGGCGCACCCGCATGGGCGACCTGGCCGAACTGGAAGCGCTGCCGGACGACTCGCCGCTGCTGCCGATGGTCACTTCCACCGCCGACAACTGCCTGGGCAGCGAGTGTCCGTTCTTCAACGAGTGCTTCGTCGTGCAGGCGCGCCAGCGCGCGCAGGCGGCCGACGTGGTGGTGGTCAACCACCACCTGCTGCTGGCCGACCTGGCCCTGAAGCAGGAAGGGTTTGGCGAGATCCTGCCCGGGGCGCAGGCCTTCGTGATCGACGAGGCGCACCAGCTGCCCGAACTGGCCGCGCAGTTTTTCGGCGAGGCACTGAGCGCGCGGCCGCTGGTCGAGCTGGCACGCGATGCGCTGGCCGAGTGCAAGCAGGCGCCCGGCGCGCTGGCGGTGCTGCAGGAACCGACCCGCGCGCTCGAACAGGCCGTTCGCGGCCTGCGCGCGGCGATGGACGAGTTGCCGGTCCGTGGCACCCGCCGACGGGCAGCCGAGGACGGCAACGCGGAAGCCGCGCTGGACGGCCTGCTGGACGCGTTGCGGACCTTGCACGCGGCGTTGCTGCCGCTGCGCGAGGCGGCACCCGGCTTCGACAGCTGCACCGCACGGGCGAAGGAGTTCGAACAACGCCTGCTTCGCTGGCGCGACGCGGATGGCGACGATGCCGGTTACGTCGATACCGATGCCGACCCGGACACGACTCCCGTAGCGACCGACGGGACCACGGATGAGGACGGGTCGCCCCCCGACGACCGCGGCCCGCTGGCCCGCGACGACGATGCCAGCGTGCTCTGGTACGAACTCACCGCCCGCGGGTTCCGGCTGAGCCGCACCCCGCTCGATGTCGCCGGCCCGCTGGCCAGGCACCGCGCGCGCTCGCAGGCGGCGTGGGTGTTCACCTCGGCCACCCTCGCGATCGGCGGGCGTTTCGAACATTTCGCGATCAAGCTCGGCCTCAAGGAGCCGGAGACCCTGCTCGCACCGAGCCCGTTCGACTGGCCGCGCCAGGCGCTGTGCTACCTGCCGCGCGGATTGCCCGAGCCGTCGGCGCGCCATTACACCGCGTCGATCATCGACGCGGTCCGGCCCGTGCTGGCGGCGTCGGCCGGGCGTGCCTTCGTGCTGTTCGCCTCGCACCGCGCACTGCGCGAGGCGGCCGCGCTGCTGCGCGACCCGGCGGACCCGGCGCCGTGGCCATTGTTCGTGCAGGGCGAGGCGCCGCGGCCGGTGCTGCTCGAGCGCTTCCGCGCGTCCGGCAATGGCGTCCTGCTCGGCGCGGCGAGCTTCCGGGAAGGCGTGGACGTCGCCGGCGATGCGCTCAGCGTGGTCGTCATCGACAAGCTGCCGTTCGGTGCGCCGGACGACCCGGTGTTCGAGGCGAGGCTGGAAGCGATCCGGCGCAGTGGCGGCAACCCGTTCCGCGATGAGCAGTTGCCGCAGGCGGTGATCGCGCTCAAGCAGGGCGCCGGCCGGTTGATCCGCAGCGAGTCCGATCGCGGCGTGCTGGTGTTGTGCGATCCCCGCCTGGTGGGCAAGAGCTACGGGCGGGTGTTCATGGACTCGCTGCCGCCGCTGCCCAGGACGCGCCAGCTCGAGGATGTCGAGGCGTTCTTTGCACCAGAATCGGCCGTCGCGCCGGCACCGGAGATGCCATGAAACTGCTTGCGTTCGAACTGGCGACCGAGGCCTGCTCGGTCGCGCTATGGGATAACGGTGAGGTGCGGGAGCGCTTCGAGGTCGCGCCCCGCCGCCATGCCGAACTCGCGCTGCCGTGGGCGGACGCCCTGCTGGCCGAGGCTGGCTTGGCGAAATCGCAACTGGACGTCATCGCCATCGGCCGTGGACCGGGCGCCTTCACCGGCGTGCGGCTGGCCATCGCGGTCGGGCAGGGCATCGCCCTCGCCCTGGACCGGCCGATGGTTGCGGTATCGACCCTGGCGGCCTTGGCATGGCAGGCCGGCGAGGGGCTGGTGCTGGCCAGCATCGACGCGCGCATGGGCGAAGTGTACGCCGGGGCCTATCGGCGCGAAGGCGACGCACAGACGCTGCTCGCGGCGGAAAGCGTCGGTCCGCCGGAGGCGGTCGAGTTGCCCGGTGGGGCGGACAGCTGGCTGGCCGTCGGAACCGGGCTGGCGGCCTGCGACGGTGCGCTCCAGTCGCGCCTGGCCCGGCGCTTGGCCCGCGTGGACGCGGCAGCGCTGCCGCATGCCGCCGACGTCGCCCGGCTGGCGGCGATGTGCGCCGCCCGCGGCGAGTTGCTCGCGCCCGAGAAGGTCGAACCGACCTATCTGCGCAACCAGGTCGCGCTGACCCTGGCCCAGCAGCAGGCCCTGCGCGACGCGCGCTGACCCTCCGGCGAGGCCGCCTCCGGCAAGCGCCTAGCGGTCGACCAGCTCGCCGCCCGGCAGGAACGCCCAGGTCCGGGTCACGTGCAGGACGTCCGGGTCATCTTCCGATTTCGGCAAGGGCGGGTACGGCTCGGCCAGCTGCGCGATGCGCAGCGCTGACGCATCCAGCAACGGAATGCCGCTGGACACCACGATGCCGGTGTCCTCGACGCTGCCATCGCGCCGGATCGCGACGCTGATGACCACCTGGCCGGCCAGCCGGCGCCGACGCGCCTCGTCGGGATAGTTGAGGTTGCCCACGCGCTCGACCCGGTCGACCCACTCGCGCAGGTAGCCGGCCCACGCGTACTCGGTGGTGCTGGCCGAGACGAACTTGCGCTTGGGGCGCTTGGCGTACCGCTCCGAGCGCAGGTGGATCTCGGCGGCGAGCCGGGCCATCGCCATGTCGTGGCTGATCTTCTCCTCGCCCGGCGGAAGGGTGCGCTCGTCCGGTGGCGGGGTCGCCTTGGCGGTCGCGGTGTTGGCCTCACCGCGGGTGCTGCTGACCACGCGGGCTTGCGGCGGTGGCTGCGGCGCCGGCGACTGCGCGCGCAGTTCGCGCGGCGCGACCCCGCTGGTGGCCTGCGGCAGCGGGCCCGACTGGGTGTCGCGCGGGCGGCTGCTCTTGTCATGCTCGCCGCCGCCCTGGTTGTTCGCCTGTGCGAGGAAGTCGGCCTGCGCGGGCGTCAGTTCGGTGGAGGTCCGGGTCAGGATGACGTCCAGCGTCGGCACTACGGGTGCCGCGCTTTCCACCGCGAAGCCGACACCGAGCAGCACGATGCCGTGCACCAGCAGTGACAGCACCGTGGTGGCGGTCAGTCGCTGGCCCTCGTCGATGCCGGCCGCGGGTGCCACCAGCGTGCTCATCGTGCCCCGGCGCGGGCTTCGATCACGTCGAACAGGTCGGCGCAGATGTTGAGCCCGAACTGTGCGTCCAGCTCGCGGATGCAGGTCGGACTGGTGACGTTTACTTCGGTCAGCCAGTCGCCGATCACGTCCAGGCCGACGAACAGCATCCCGCGCGCCTTCATTTCCGGCCCGACCTGGGCGGCGATCCAGCGGTCGCGGTCGGTGAGCGGGCGGCCCTCGCCACGCCCGCCCACGGCAAGGTTGCCGCGGAAGTCGTCGCCCTGCGGGATGCGCGCCAGGCAGTAGTCGACCGGTTCGCCGTCGATCAGCAGGATCCGCTTGTCGCCACCGGTGATCTCCGGCAGGTAGCGCTGCGCCATCGCCAGGCTTTGCCCACCCTGGGTCAGGGTCTCCAGGATCACGTTGGCGTTGGCGTCACCGTGGGACAGGCGGAAGATCGACCGCCCGCCCATGCCGTCGAGCGGCTTGAGCACCGTATCGCCGTGCTCGGCCACGAACGCCTTGAGGTCGGACGCGCGGCGGGTGACCAGTGTCGGCGGGCAGCATTGCGGGAACAGCAGCGCGGCGAGCTTCTCGTTGTAGTCGCGCAGGCCCTGCGGGTCGTTGACCACCAGCGCCCCGGCGCGCGCGGCCAGGCTCAGCACCTGGGTGTCGTGGATGAACTCGCTGTCCACCGGCGGGTCCTTGCGCATCAGCACGACGTGGCCGGGGCCAAGCTCCAGCCGGGCGGGGGCGCCCAGGTCGAACCAGTGGGCCGGATCGTCGGCCACCGACAGCGGCGCGACCGTTGCCACCGCGCGGCCGGCATCCACCGCCAGGCCGCCCGGGTCCACGTACCAGAGCCGGTGGCCGCGCCGTTGCGCTTCCAGCAACATCGCGAACGTGGAGTCCTTGGCGATCCGGATCGACCCGATCGGGTCCATCACGACGACGATGTCGAGCGGCATGGCGGCTCTGCGCGGGGGGGGAACGCGGCGATGGTAGCAGGCGTCCCACGGCCACCTTGGCGACCGCGATCGCATTCATGTTCGTCAGCAACGCTTGCCGAGCTTGACAGCGCACCCGCGGCTTGGAATAAAGGCAACCACGCGACGCGCCGGGGATTCCGCGTCGGCGCTTCGCAACAGGGGACACTGGAACATGCAGGACGAGGGTCGCAACGGCAGCCTCGATGGGTTGCGAGTCATGGTTATCGATGACTCCAAGACCATCCGCCGTACCGCTGAAACGTTGCTCAAGCGCGAGGGTTGCTCGGTGGTCACCGCCACCGACGGGTTCGAGGCATTGGCCAAGATCGCCGACCAGCAGCCGCAGATCATCTTCGTCGACATCATGATGCCGCGCCTGGATGGCTACCAGACCTGCGCGCTGATCAAGAACAACCAGATTTTCAAGAGCACACCGGTCATCATGCTGTCGTCGAAGGATGGCCTTTTCGACAAGGCGCGGGGCCGGATCGTCGGTTCCGAGCAGTACCTGACCAAGCCATTCACGCGCGAGGAACTCCTCGACGCGATCCGCACGCACGTCAACGCCTGACCGGGGGGTAGGGCACCAATGGCACGTATTCTTCTGATCGAGGACTCGCCGACCGATACGGCGGTCCTGACCCAATTGCTCGAGCGCAACGGCCACGACGTACTGGCCTCGGGAAGCGCCGAGGACGGCATCGACGTGTGCCGCCGCGAGCAGCCCGACCTGGTCCTGATGGACGTGATCCTGCCGGGCATGAACGGCTTCCAGGCCACCCGCGCGCTGTCGCGGGATGACGAGACCAAGGCCATCCCCGTGCTGATCGTCAGCACCAAGGGCATGGAGACCGACAAGGCGTGGGGCCTGCGCCAAGGCGCGAAGGACTACATCGTCAAGCCGCCACGCGAAGACGAGCTGATCGCACGCATCAACGCGCTGCTGGGGTCGTGAGCGGTTCCCACGCCATGACGTCCGCACCCTTTGACGTACTGGTCGACTACGAGCGCCGCAGCCTGGCGCACGTGGCCGGCCTGCCCGAGCAGCTCGACGCCCCGGGCCTGTGGCGCGGGGTCGGCTACCGCATCGGCGCCCGCCGGCTGGCATCGGACTTCGGCGAGGTGCTGGAAATCCTGCCGTTGCCGCAGGTCACCCCGGTCCCCGGCGCGCAGCCCTGGATGCTCGGGCTGGCCAACGTCCGTGGCAGCCTGCTGCCGATCGTCGACCTCAAGCAGTTCCTCGAGGGCGAGCGCACGGTCCTGCACGAGAGCCAGCGCATCCTGCTGGTCCGACAGCCGGGCGGCGACGTCGCGGTGCTGATCGACGAACTCCACGGCCAGCGCAGCTTCAACGAGCAGCACCTGCTGCCTCCCGGCGACGAGGCCGCCGCCGGCCTGGCCGACGGCCGCTACAGCCATTTCATCGACCGGGCCTACCGCCTGGACGGAACCGCCTGGGGCGTCTTCAGCCTCGAGCGGCTCGCCCGCACGCCCGAATTCAGACAGGCCGCGTCCGACATGACGCGGCCCGATCCCCGTACCAACGCGCCCTACACCGGTCCCGCCGGCGTCAGCACCACACTCGAGGTCGAACATGAGCACTGAGATGAATTCCGTCGCCGGGAAGGCCCGCAACGTCGGGGTCAACACCTGGTTGATCCTGTTGGGACTGTCGGTGCTGGTGTTCGGCCTGAACACCGGTTACGCCACATGGAAGGCGGCCCGCCTCGGCGGCGCAAGCGCTTCGGCCTCGGCATTGCAGGTGCAGTCGCAGCAGCTGGCGGTCCAGGGCCAGGGCGCGGTGGGCGGCGACCCGGCGGCCTTCGCGGCCTTCAAGAACACCCAGGCGCAGATCGACGACAACGTCAACGACCTCAACGCCAACTTCGGCCAGACGACCGGCGTCGCCGGACCGATCCGCACCGTCTCCCAGACCTGGGCGCCGCTCGACAAGAGCGCCGAGCAGCTGATCGCGAGTGAGGCCGCGGTACTGGGCCTGGCCGAGAACGCCGAGAACTTCACCAGCCGCGTGCCGCAGCTGCAGGCCAGCCTCGACGAGCTGGTCCGCGCTATGTCCACCAGCGGTTCGCCCTCCTCGCAGGTCTATTACGCCCTGCGACAGGTCGTGCTGTCGGGCACCATGGCCCGCCGCGTGACTGAGATCCGCGCCGGTGGCGCGGGTGCCGCCGCGGCCGGCGAAGGCCTGGTGCGCGACGTGGCGATCTTCGACAACGTGCTGACCGGCCTGCGCAACGGCGACGAGGCCACCGGCATCAACGCCCTGTCCAATTCCGGCGCGCTGTCGGCGCTCGGCCAGTCCGAGACCCTGTGGCAGGAGATGAAGACCGACGTCGACGCGATCCTGTCGAGCTCGCAGAACCTGTTCCGCGCGCAGGCCGCGGCCGACGCGATCACCTCCGGCTCCGACAAGCTGCTGGCCGACAGCCGCTCGCTGTTCGATTCGTTCACCGCATTCGGCTCGCTGAAGGACACCAGCATCCTCGGCAACCTGTGGATCTCGATCATCTCCGGCGCGCTCGCGCTGCTGGCGATCGTCGGCTTGCTGGTGTCGCTCAACCGCCAGCAGCAGGCCCGCTACCAGACCACGAAGGAACTCAACGACCGCAACCAGGAGGCGATCATGCGCCTGCTGGACGAGATGGGCTCGCTCGCGGAAGGCGACCTGACCGTGAAGGCGACCGTGACCGAGGACATGACCGGCGCGATCGCGGACTCCATCAACTTCGCCGTCGAGCAGCTGCGCAGCCTGGTGCAGACGATTACCGACACCTCGGTGCAGGTGGCGTCCAGCGCGCAGGAAACGCAGGCAACCGCCATGCACCTGGCCGAGGCGGCGGAACACCAGGCGCAGGAGATCACCTCCGCCTCCGACCGCATCAGCGAAATCGCGGCCAGCATCGACCAGGTCTCGAAGAACTCCGCCGAATCCGCGGACGTGGCGCAGCGCTCGGTGCAGATCGCGACGGCCGGTGCCGGCGTGGTGCGCCAGACGATCCAGGGCATGGACAACATCCGTGACCAGATCCAGGAGACCTCCAAGCGCATCAAGCGCCTGGGTGAGTCCTCGCAGGAAATCGGCTCCATCGTTGAACTGATCAACGACATTTCCGAGCAGACCAACATCCTGGCGCTGAACGCAGCGATCCAGGCGGCCTCGGCCGGTGAGGCCGGCCGCGGGTTCGCGGTGGTGGCCGACGAAGTGCAGCGCCTCGCGGAACGCTCGTCCAACGCGACCAAGCGAATCGAATCGCTGGTGCAGACCATTCAGGCCGATACCAACGAGGCCGTCAGCTCGATGGAGCAGACGACCTCGGAAGTGGTCGCCGGTGCGCGGCTGGCCGAGGACGCGGGTACCGCGCTGGGCGAGATCGAAAAGGTGTCTTCCGACCTGTCCGGCCTCATCCAGGGCATCTCGTCGGCCGCGCAGCAGCAGTCCGGTGCGGCGGCCAACATCACCCAGACGATGCACACCATCCAGCAGATCACCTCGCAGACCACCCAGGGCGCCAACCAGACCGCACAGTCGATTGGAAACCTGGCGCAGCTCGCCGCCGACCTCCGTCGTTCGGTGGCCGACTTCAAGCTGCCGGCCTGAGGCGCGGATTGGATCGATCGATGAACTGCCTGACCCCCGGCCGACGCTGCCCATGGCACGGCTCCGCTGATCGGCGGGGTGGATGATGACCGTGATGCGCGACGCAATCGACACCACCACGCTCGGCTGGATCAAGCCCGAACTCGACGAGACCCTGCGCCAGGCGCGGCAGGAGATCGAGTCCTACGTCGAGGCGCCGGACGATGCGGACCGGATGCGCGCCTGCGCCCGGCACCTGCACCAGGTGCACGGCACCCTGCGCATGGTCGAGCTGTATGCCCCGGCGATGGTGGCCGAGGAGATGGAGCGCCTCGCCCTCGCGCTGGTGCACGGCGAGATCGCCGACCGCGACGACGCCTGCGCGATGCTCATGCGTGGCGCCGTGCAACTGCCCGATTACCTCGAGCGGCTGCAGGGCGGTCATCGCGATATCCCGATCGTGCTGCTGCCGCTGCTCAACGAGCTGCGCGCGACCCGTGGCGAAACCGGTCTCAATGAGAGCGTGCTGTTCGCGCCCGACCTCGACCGTCCGTTGCCGACCCACCTGCCGGCCCCGGTCGCGGTGGCCACGACGATCCGCAGCGGTGCGCGCCCGGCCAGCCCCGGGCTTGCAGCCTTGCGCCACGCCCTCAGCCAGTGGCCCGAGGACGGTGCGCCGTCCGATGCGGCGCAGCTGGCCAGCGTGGTCGACAGCCTGCTGTCGGAAGTCGCGGTCGAGCCCCTGCGGCGGATGCTGTGGGTGGCCGCGTCGGTCGCCGGCGCATTGCGCGACGGCGCCCTGGCGCCCACGCGCACGCTGCGCCAGGCATTTGGTGGCGTCGAGCGGGAAGCCCGCAACGTCCTCGAGGACACCGGCTTCAGCGCGCCCGACAGCGAGCCCAACGCCGAGCCGACGCGCCAGCTGCTGTACCACGTCGCCCACGCGCAAGGCAGCCATCCCGCGCTGGACGACCTGCGTCGCACCTTCGAGCTGGATGCCCAGCTGCCGAGCGAATCGGAAATCGAACACGCCCGCGGCAGCCTGAGCGGCCGCAACCGTGCGCTGCTCGACACCGTGTCGGCCGCGATCAAGGAAGACCTGCTGCGGGTCAAGGATGCGCTGGACCTGCACCTGCGCACCGGCAGCACCGACGTCGGTGGCCTGCGTCCGCAGGTCGAGGCGCTCGGCCGCGTCAGCGACACCCTGGGCATGATGGGCCTGGGCATCGCCCGTGGCGTGGTGCTGCAGCAACGCGATGCCATGCACGAGATCGTGGCCGGCCAGCGCGCCGCCGACGAGTCGGTGCTGCTCGACGTCGCCGGTGCACTGCTCTACGTCGACGCCTCGCTGGACGAGCAGGTCTCCCGCCTGGGCCTGTCGGACGACCGCGCCGACGAGGACCTGCTGGCGAGCGAGTCGCGCAAGGTGCTCGAAGTCGTCGTCCGCGAGGCGATCGCCAACTTCGGCGACGCGCGCCAGTCCTTCGTCGCCTTCGTCGAGACCAACTGGGATCACGCCGAGCTGGTCGAGATCCCGCGCCTGCTCGACGAGGTCGGCGGTGCGCTGCGCATCCTCGACCTGCACCTGCCGGCGGATTACCTGTCGGGCGTCAAGCGCTACACCGAGGTCGAGCTGATCGGCCGCAAGCGCGTCCCCAACGGCCAGCAGCTCGACACCATGGCCGATGCGCTGGCCAGCGTGGAGTACTACCTGGAGGCGCTGCGCGAGCAGCGGCCCAACCGCGACCGCATCCTGGAGATCGCGCGCCAGAGCCTGGAGTCGCTCGGCTACTGGCCGCTGCCGCCCGAAGCGCAGGTCGGCCAGCCGGCTGAATCCTCGCCGCTGTCGGTCGAGGACGAGAACCTTGCGGCTGCCGCGCTGGACATGGCCTCCAGCAGCATCCCCGTGCCGTCATCCTCGCCGGCCGCACCGTCGCCGGCCGCGCCGGCACCCCCGGCGGTCGAGCGCCCGGCCGACGCACCGGTGTCCAGCGCGGCCGTCACGTCCGTGGTCGAACCGGCGCTCGGCGGCTTCGAGCAGAGCGACGACATCGACGACGAGATCCGCGAGGTGTTCCTCGAGGAGCTCGAGGAAGAGATCGGCAACCTGGGCCCGATGCTGGACGCCTGGCGTCGCAGCCCGGACAACCTGGAGCAGCTGCGCTCCATCCGACGCGTCTTCCACACCCTGAAGGGCAGCGGCCGGCTGGTCGGCGCGCGGACGCTGGGCGAGTTCAGCTGGAAGATCGAGAACATGCTCAACCGCGTGCTCGATGGCAGCCGCTCCGCCAGTCCGGCGGTGGTGGCGATCGTCGACGACGCGCATGCCGCATTGCCGGGCCTGCACGCCGCGCTGCAGGGCAGCGGAACCCTGCAGGCCGACCTGGCCGGCATCGAGGCCGTGGCCGACCGCATCGCGGCGGGCGAGGAAGCGTTCTACGTCGCGCCCGAGCCGGCACCGGTCGTGTCCGATCCCGCGCCGGTCGAAGCGGTTCCGGCAGAGACCGTCGCCGAGGAGGCGCCTGCCCCCGCTGCGGTGGAGATACCCGGGTCCACTGCGTTCGACCAGCCGGCCGAACCCCCGGTCGCCGATTTCTCGACCGAAGTGGACGAAGGCGGCATCCCGGCCTCGGTCGACCCGGTGCTGCTGGAGATCCTCGGATCGGAGGTCACCGGTCACCTGGCCACGATCGACCAGTGGTTGGCGGCCAGCCGCTCCGCACCGCAGCCGGCGGACGACCGCCTGCAGCGTGCGATCCATACCCTCAACGGCGCCTTCGCGATGACGGAGGTGCCGGTGATCACCGACATCACCGGCCCCGCGGAAACCTACGTCAAGCGTCTTCTCGCGGCCGGCCAGGCCGCGAGCGAGGACGGCGTGGCCGCGATCGGCGCGGTGGCGGGCGCAGTGGCCAGCACCCTGGCCGCGTTGCAGTCCGCCTCGCCGAGGATTCCCGAGTTCCACGGCCTGTCGGCCCGAATGCAGGCCCTGCGCGACACCCTGCCGGCGTCCCAGATGCCGATGCCGGGCGACGAGCTCGATGTCCCGCTCCCGACCCGCCGCACCAGCGGCGTCTCGGTGGTCGACCTGACCCCGTTCGCCGGGCTCGAAGCCTCGGAAGAAGGGACCGGCGTGGACGCCGCGCAGGCCGACACCGCGAGTGCAGAGGCACAGCGCGCCGAGACCGAGCGTCTCGAAGCCGAGCGCGTCGAAGCACAGCGTCTCGAAGCAGAGCGTCTCGAAGCAGAGCGTCTCGAAGCAGAGCGTCTCGAAGCAGAGCGCGTCGAAGCCGAACGACTTGAAACCGAACGGGCTGAAGCCGAACGTGCCGAAGCGGCGCGAGTCGAAGCCGAGCGCGCGGAAGCCGAGCGCGCGGAAGCCGAGCGTCTTGAGGCCGAGCGTCTCGAGGCAGAGCGCCTTGAGGCAGAGCGCCTTGAGGCCGAGCGTCTCGAAGCAGAACGTGTCGAGGCCGAGCGTCTCCAATCCGAGCGTCTCGAGGCCGAGCGTCTCGCAACCGAGCACGCCGAAGCCGAACGTATCGAAGCACGGCGCATCGAAGCCGAGCGTCTTGAAGCCGAGCTCCTGGCGGCCGAACGGGCCGAGGCCGAGCGGCTCGAGGCCGAGCAGCGCGAAGCCCAGCGCCTGGCGGAGGAAGAGGACGAGTACGCCCGTCTCGAAGCCGAGTACGCCGAAGCCGACCGCGTCGCGCGCGAGCAGGCAGAGGCCGCCCAGTCGGCCGTCGAGGCGGCGATGGGCGCTTCAAGAACCGGCAGCGCGAGCGTCGATGCAACAGAAGCCGACAGCAGTGTCGAAACCGCTGTCGAGGCCTCGTCCGAATTCGCCGAAGCGGAGTTGGAATCGCAACCCGAGCCCGAGCCCGAACCCGAAGCCGAGGTCGAGGTTGAGGTCGAGGTCGAAGCCGACCCCGAACCCGAATTCGTGGCCGAAGTCGCCCCCGAGTTCGAGCCGGAACCCGAAGTCGGCCCCGAAGCCGCACCCGAACCAGAGCCCGCTCTCGATAGCGCGGTCGCGGCGCTGCTCGCGTCAAGCCTCGTCGACGTCCAGGACCCCGACGAAGAGTTGGACGTGTCGGACCTCGATCCCGAGCTTGTCGACATCTTCGTCGAGGAAGGCGGCGACCTGCTCGACCATTCCGACGGTCTCCTGGCCCAGTTGCGCGAGACCCCCGAGGAGCGCGAGGCGCTCGTCGGCCTGCAGCGCGACCTGCACACCCTGAAGGGTGGCGCCCGCATGGCCGGCATCATGGCGGTCGGCGAGCTCGGCCATGTCATGGAGTCGCTGCTGGAGGCGGTGGTGGACCAGCGTTGCGAACTCGGCACCGATGGCGTGCCGCTGCTCGAGCGTGGTTTCGACCGCCTGCACGCGATGGTGACCCGCGTTGGCGACCGTCGCGCCATCGCGATGCCGGACATGCTGATCGCCGAGTTCGACGCGCGCTCGCGCGGGCAATCGCTGCTGCGCCAGCGCGCCGGGACCCCGGATGTATCGGCACCGACCGTGGTGGAGGCGCCGGCTGCGGCGGCCGAACCGGTCGCGTCGCATCCGGTGGCGACCGCCCCCGTGGCCAGGGCACCCGAATCCACGGCCGCGGCCGGTTTGGCCCCGCTGTCGGCACCGATCGACGACAGCCAGCCGGGCGACGAGGACGACATCGGCGTGCGTGCGCCGCAGGAGCAGGTGCGCATCCGCGCCGACCTGCTCGACCGCCTGGTCAACTACGCCGGCGAGGTGGCGATCTACCGCGCCCGCCTGGAGCAGCAGCTGGGTGCGTTCCGTGGCGCGATCGCCGAAATGGCGGCCACCAACACCCGCATGCGCGACCAGTTGCGTCGCCTGGAGATGGAAACCGAAGCGCAGATCGTCGCCCGCTACCAGCGCGAAGGCGAGGATGGCGAGCAGGCGTTCGATCCGCTCGAGCTCGACCGCTTCTCCAACCTGCAGCAGTTGTCGCGCGCGCTGACCGAGTCCGCGGCCGACCAGAACAGCCTGCAGCTCACCCTTGACGACCTGACCCGCCAGTACGAAACGCTGCTGCTCCAGCAGTCGCGCGTGAGTTCGGAACTGCAGGAAGGCCTCATGCGCACCCGCATGGTGCCGTTCGACGCCCTGTTGCCGCGCCTGCGCCGTGTCATCCGCCAGGCATCCGGCGAGCTCGGCAAGCAGGTCGCGCTCAAGCTGGACGGCTCGCAGGGTGAGCTGGACCGCAACGTGCTTGAGCGCATGACCGCGCCGCTGGAGCACATGCTGCGCAACTCCGTCGCGCACGGCATCGAGCTGCCCGACGAGCGCAAGCGCGCTGGCAAGGCCGAGGAAGGCAGCGTCCGCATCGCGATCCGTCGCGAAGGTTCGGAAGTCGTGTTGGAAGTGGCCGACGATGGCCGTGGCCTCAACCGCGAGGCGATCCGTCGCCGCGGCGAGGAGCGCGGACTGGTGCGTCCGGACGCGGTGCTCGGCGATTCCGACCTGGATGCGCTGATCCTCGAGCCGGGCTTCTCCACCGCCGATGCGGTCAGCCGGCTTGCCGGTCGCGGCGTCGGCATGGACGTGGTCGCCAGCGAAGTCCGCCAGCTGGGCGGCTCGCTCGACATCCGCTCCACCCCGGGCCAGGGCGTGCGCTTCACCTTGCGCCTGCCGCAGACGCTGGCAGTCACCCAGGCCGTCTTCGTCCGCATCAACGAGACCACCTTCGCCGTGCCGATCGCGTCGGTCCGTGGTGTCGGCCGCATCGCCCGCGAAGACCTGGTCGATGCCGATGGCAACCCGCGCGAATCGACCTACCGCTACGGCGGCGAGGACTACGCGGTACACGACCTCGGCCAGCTGGTCGGGCAGGGCACGGCAAAGGCCGAGGGCCACCTGCAGATGCCGGTGCTGCTGATCCGCTCCGGCGACCTGCATGCGGCGGTCACCGTCGACCAGGTGATCGGCAACCGCGAAATCGTGGTCAAGCCGGTCGGCCCGCAGGTCGCCTCGGTGCCGGGCATCTTCGGCGCGACGATCATGGGTGACGGCCGCGTGGTCGTGATCCTCGACGTGGCCCCGCTGGTCCGCCGCCAGGCCGTGCTCCCGCGCGAGATGCGCAGCGTCGCGGCGCCGGTGGTCGAGCACCGCCAGGTCCCGCTGGTGATGGTGGTCGACGACTCGGTCACCATGCGCAAGGTCACGGGCCGCGTGCTGGAGCGCAACAACTTCGAGGTCGCGACCGCAAAGGATGGCGTCGATGCGCTTGAGCGGATGGTCGACGTGGTACCCGACCTGATGCTGCTGGACATCGAGATGCCGCGGATGGACGGCTACGAGCTGGCCACCCAGATGAAGGCCGACCCGCGTTTGCGCAACGTGCCGATCGTGATGATCACCTCGCGTACCGGCGACAAGCACCGCCAGCGCGCGATGGACATCGGCGTCGACCGCTACCTCGGCAAGCCGTACCAGGAGCCCGAGCTGATGCGCAACGTGTTCGAGCTGCTCGGGATCGAGCGTCGCCATGTCGGCTGAAGCCCTGCGGGTTGCCCTGCTGGCGCGCCCTGGCGTGGCCCGTGAGCGCCTGCGCGGCGTGATGGACGAGGCCGGCGTCGAGCGTGTGCTCGAGGCCGACCCGACGGAGCTGGAGCTGGCCGCCCTGCTCGCCGCGTCGCCGCGCGCGGTGCTGGTCGCGCTGGACCCGGCGACCGAGGACGTACTGGACCGGTTCGACGAGGTTCTGTTCGACCCCGGCGTCGACGTGATCTACGAGGAGGCCGACCTGGCCGCGACGCGCGAGGGCTGGGACATCGCCCGTTGGCAGCGCCACCTGGTGGCCAAGCTGCAGCGCCATGGCGATGTCCTGCCGCCGGGTCGCGAGCCCGACGAGCAGCCCGCCGCGGCAATGCCCGGCGAGTCCGTGGTCGTGGACGCTGTGGCCTCTTCCGAGCCGCCCAGCGCGTCAGTGGCCGAAGCGCTGGAGATCAGCGTCGAGGTCCCGTCCGGTGTCGGCGTCGAGCACGAGCCGTTGCCCGCGCCCGAGGAAGCGCCGACGACCACGATGGAAGTGTCGTTCGCGCCAATGGCCGGCGAAGCCAACCCGTTTGATCCGGTGCTCGCCGAGAGCATGGGCGCGGACGATGCGGCCGGCTTCGATGATGCCTTCCTGTCCGAGTTCGCCGCGGCCAGCGAGCTGAACCCCGACGCGTCCCCAGCGCTCGAGACCGATGCGTTCGACCCGGCCGTTGAGGCGTCGCTGGCCGAGGAGGGGTTCGACCAAGTGGTCCTGGACGCCGGTGTCGACTCCGACGTCGACGGCCCGGCGTCTGCCCAAGTCGCCGTCGTTGCACCCGCGACAACCATCGATTTCAGCAACTTGAGCCTCGACGACGGTGGCGAGGTGGCCAGCACCGCGTCCGCCATCGACGACCACCGGTTCCGCCGTGACCTGGACGACCTCGACCAGCGGATCTCGCACCTCTCACTCGTCGACGACACCCCGCAGCGTGGCCCCGAGCAGGCGCGCGGTGCGGTGGTGGTGCTGGCCGGTATCGGCGGGCCGGATGCGGTGCGTCAGTTGCTGGGCGCCCTGCCGGCGGGCTTTCCCCGTCCCGTGCTGATCCAGCAACGCCTCGACGGCGCGCGCCATGACAGGCTCGTGGCGCAGATGCAGCGGGCGACTTCCATCCCGGTGAAGCTGGCCGAGGCCGGTGCCGCCGCCGACGCCGCCACCATCTACATCCTGCCGGCGGAAGTCGGCATCGAGGCCGGTGATGGGGGCCTGCGCTTCAACCAGAGCGGTGACGTGCTGTCGCAGCTCCCGTCCGCCGACAGCGCGGTCCTGCTGCTCAGTGGCAGCGATGCGACGCAGGTCGATGCCGTCATGAACCACAGCTGGGCAGGTGCGCTCGTGGCCGGGCAGGCGGCCGATGGCTGTTACGACGCCGCCGCCCCGAACGCCCTGGCCGCCCGCGGCGGTGATACCGCGCCGCCGCCCCGGATCGCCCAACTGCTGTCCGAGCGCTGGGCCTGACGGCCGCGCCGAGGAATCACGACATGTCCAACACTCTCCAATCCCCCCTGACTGGCGATGCTGGCGTCGATGCCGATGCCGACATCCGCGGGGTGCTGATCCAGTTGGCCGGTGCACGGCTGCTGCTGCCCAACGCGACCATCGCCGAGGTGCTCTCCTACGCCGAGCCCGAACCGGTGGAGAACGCCCCGGCCTGGCTGCTCGGGCGCATCCGCTGGCGTGGCTGGCAGTTGCCGCTGGTGTCTTTCTCGCGCCTGGCCGGCATTGCCGACGAACAGGGCGGCCTGGGCAGCAAGGTGCTGGTGTTCAAGGCACTCGGCGGTACTTCGCCGACCCCGTTCTTCGCGATGCTGACCCAAGGCTTCCCGCGCCTGGTCACCGTGTCGCGCGCCGGCCTGCTGGTCGAGGAGACCGAGAACCTGCCGGCGGCCGTCACCGCCAAGGTCATGCTCAACCAGGACGACGCCTACGTGCCGGACCTGGAAGCGATCGAGCAGCTGATCGCCGACGCGCTCGCCGAAGCCGCGTAAAGCACCTAAGCCGCCGGTCGTCCCGGGGCGACTCAGCACAGATCGCCGAAGCGCGCCTGCAGGGCCGCGATCGCCGCCAGTCCGGCGGTTTCCGTCCGAAGGATGCGCGGCCCCAGGCGCAGCCCTTGGAAGCCCGCTGCATGCAGTTGCTCGCGGTCGAGCGGCGACCATCCACCCTCCGGCCCGACCGCCAGGTACACCGGCTGGCCGGCCTCGACCGCCAGCGTCGGCAGCGCTAGCCCGCCCGCGGGATCCAGCAACAACCGCAGGCCACCTGCGGGCAAGCCATCCAGCGCGGCGGCGAGTGGCGCCGGCGATGAGACGGTGGGCACCCGCGCGCGCCCGCTCTGTTCGCAGCCGGCGGCCACCACGCTTCGCCAGTGGGCCAGCCGCTTGTCGGCCCGCGCCGCGTCCAGCTTGACCTCGCTGCGTTGCGAGCTCACGGGGATCACGTGGTCGACGCCGAGCTCGGTCGCCTTCTGCAGGATGAGGTCCATCTTCTCGCCGCGTGCGATGCCCTGCAGCAGCCCGATCCGCAGCGGCGATTCGCGGTCGGCCACGGTCGCCTCGCCGATGCGGACGAGGACCTCGCGCTTGCCGACCGACGCCACCGTCGCGGCGCGGTCGAAGCCGTCGCCATTGAACAGCACGCATGCGTCCCCGGGCCCCAGCCGGAGCACGCGGGTGAGGTGCCCCGCCGGTCCTTCCGGCAGCGCGACTTCAGCGTCCGGCGGCAACGGCAGGTCGACGTACAGCCGGGTCAGCCGCATGAGGCCTGCTCCGTCGCGATGTCGATGACCGCCGAGGTCGTCTCGGCCATGAGCGCCAGCGCGTCGTCGTCGATGGTGTATGGCGGCATCCAGTAAAGGACGTCGCCCAGCGGACGCAGCAGCACGCCGCGGTCGAGCGCGGCGCGGTAGGCGTGCAGACCGACCCGCGCCGCGGCGTCGAACGGAGTGGCGCGGTTGCCGTCGCGTGCGAGTTCGAATGCCACGATCATGCCGGCCTGGCGGACGTCGGCGACATGCCGGTGCGCGGCCAGCGGCGCCGCCAGCGACGCCATCTTCGCGGCGGTGCCGCGGTTGCGTTCGACCACGTCGTCGGACGCGAAGATGTCCAGCGTGGCGAGTGCCGCCGCGCAGGCCAGCGGATTGCCGGTGTAGCTGTGCGAATGCAGGAAGGCCTTCTCGCGGGACGTGTCGAGGAAGCCGTCGTACAGTTCCTGGGTCGCCAGTACGGCGGCCAGGGGCAGGCTGCCCCCGGTGAGGCCCTTGGACAGGCACAGCAGGTCGGGGGCGATGCCGGCCTGCTCGCAGGCGAACATGGTGCCGGTGCGACCGAACCCGACCGCGATCTCGTCGGCGATCAGGAAGATGCCGTGGACGTCGCACAGTTCCCGCACGCGCTTGAGGTAGACCGGGTTGTGCATGCGCATGCCACCGGCGCACTGCACGCGCGGCTCGAGGATCATCGCGCAGACCTCGCCAGCATGGTGGTCGAGCAGCCGCGCGAGCGCGTCGGCGGCGTCCTCGGCGTGGTCGGCGGCGCTCTGTCCGTCGCGTGCCAGGTACGCATCGGGCGAAGGGGTGAACAGCGCTTCGCACAGCAGCGGCGCGTAGACCCGGCGGTACAGCGGCACGTCGCCGACCGCCAGTGCACCGAGCGTCTCGCCGTGGTAGCCACCCTCGAGTGCAACGAACTTGGTCCGGCGCGGCTCGCCGCGGTTGCGGAACCAGTGGAACGCCATCTTCAAGGCGACCTCGACCCCGGCCGAGCCGTTGTCGGCGTAGAACACCTTCGACAGCGGCGGCCGCGAGGGCTCCCGCGGTGCGATCGCCAGCAGGCGCTCGGCCAGTTCGACCGCCGGCGCGTGCGAGCAGCCGGCCAGGATCACGTGCTGCAGCGTGGTCGCCTGCGCGGCGATCGCCGCCCCGATGCGCGGCTCGGCGTGGCCGAACAGGTTGACCCACCAACTGCTCACCGCGTCGAGGTAGCGCCGGCCGTCGCGGCCGATCAGCCACGGTCCCTCGCCGCGCTCGATCGGCAGCAGGGGCAGGGTGTCGGGGTGCTCGCTCATCTGCGTGCACGGGTGCCAAAGCACCGCCAGGTCGCGGTCGCGCCAGGCCTCGGCGGACGAAGGGGTGCGATGTTGCTCTGCTAGCATCGCGGCATCGTGACTGGTCTTCTGCATCCCGCCATTATCCCCTGTCGCCGGTCGCGCGGCCTGCCGGCACCCATGGCCGGGGAGCGCCGGCGATGAGCCGGGCGTTGCCGGTCATCCACCGGGTGGTCACCGAGGAGACCGGTCCGTACCGGGTCGACCATGTCGACCTGGAATTCAGCAACGGTGAGCGTCGCCAGTTCCAGCGCCTGCACGGCCGCGGACACGGTGCGGTGGTGGTCGTGCCGATGCTCGATGCGGAAACGGTGCTGCTGGTGCGCGAGTATGCCGCCGGCGTCCACCGCTACGAACTGGGGCTGGTGAAAGGCCGCATCGATGCCGGCGAGACGCCGCTGCAGGCGGCCGATCGCGAGCTCAAGGAAGAGGCCGGTTATGGGGCGCGCTCGCTGTTGGCGCTGCGTGAACTCACGCTGGCGCCGACCTACATGAGCCACGTCACCCACCTCGTGCTGGCACGCGACCTGTACCCCGAGCGGCTGCCAGGCGACGAGCCAGAACCGCTGGAGCCGGTGCCGTGGAGGTTGGACGCGCTCGACCAGCTGATCCTGCGCGAGGATTTTTCCGAGGGCCGCAGCATCGCGGCGCTGTTCATTGCAAGAGAGTGGTTGCGAAACAAATGACGAACGACGTGACACTGCGCGAAGGCGCCATTGCGGTCGCGCGCGAAGCCGCCGGCAGGATCCTCGAGGTCTACGACAGCGAGTTCGCGGTCCGCCACAAGGACGACCGCTCGCCGCTCACCGCCGCCGACCTTGCCGCGCATCACTGCATCGTCGACGGCCTGGCACGGCTGGACCCCGGCATCCCGGTGCTGTCGGAGGAGTCGGCAGGCATCACCACCGCGCAACGCCGCGAGTGGGCTCGCTTCTGGCTGGTCGACCCGCTTGACGGCACCCGGGAGTTCGTCAAGCGCAACGGCGAGTTCACCGTCAACATTGCGCTGATCGAGGATGGCGTGGCGACGTTCGGCGTGGTGCAGGCACCGGTCACCGGAGCGCTGTGGCACGGCGGCGCGGCGCTGGGCGCGTTCCGGCGCGACGGCGATGGCGATGACCGGCCGGTGTCGACGCGTCGACCACCGACGGCGCCACTGCGCGTCGCCGCAAGCCGCTCGCACCGCGACCAGCGCAGCAACGATTTCATCGAACGCATGGGCCGGACCGAGCCGGTCGGGCTGGGCTCGTCGCTCAAGTTCTGCGCCATCGCCCAAGGCGACATCGACGTCTACCCGCGCTTCGGCCCGACCAGCGAGTGGGACACTGCCGCCGCGCAGGCCGTGCTGGAAGGCGCCGGCGGTTGCGTGATCGACCTGCAGGGGCGGCCGTTCCGCTACAACCAGCGCGACAGCCTGCTCAACGGCGAGTTCATCGCGCTCGGCGACCCCGCGCTGCCGTGGCGCCGCTGGGCCGGCCTGTGACCGCATGACCGCGCCCGACCGCGACATCCGGCGCCTGCTCGACATCATGGTGCGTCTGCGCGACCCGGAGGCCGGCTGCCCCTGGGACGTGGAGCAGACCTTCGCCACGATTGCGCCGTACACAATCGAGGAGGCGTACGAAGTCGCCGACGCGATCGACCGCAACGACCTGGGCGACCTGCGCGACGAGCTCGGCGACCTGTTGCTGCAGGTGGTCTTCCATGCACGCATGGCGCAGGAGCAGGGCGCGTTCGACTTCGACGACGTGGTGGCCGCGATCAGCGACAAGATGGTGCGCCGGCATCCGCACGTGTTCGGCGACGAGGCGGTCGCTGATGCCGATGCGCAGACCGTGGCGTGGGAGGAGCACAAGCGCCGCGAGCGCGAAGCGGCGGGGGCGGAAGACACGTCGGCGCTGGCCGGGATTTCGCGCGGCCTGCCGGAGTGGCAGCGTGCGGTGAAGCTGCAGAAGCGCGCGGCACGGGTCGGCTTCGACTGGCCCGGTCCGGCGCCGGTGATCGCCAAGCTGCACGAGGAGATCGACGAGGTGCGGTCTGAGTTCGATGCGCTGTCGGCCGGTGATCCGGACGCGCGCGATCGCCTCGAAGACGAGATCGGCGACCTGCTGTTCGTCGCGGCCAACCTGGCGCGCCACGCAGGCGTGGATGTCGGCAACGCGCTGCGCCGCGCCAACGGCAAGTTCGAGCGGCGTTTCCGCGCCATGGAAGCGCTGGCGGAAGAGGAACAGCGGCCGCTGTCGACCCGCTCACTGGAGCAACAGGAAGCGGTCTGGCAACGCGTGAAGGCGCGCGAGCGGCGTCCCGGTTGACGTTCAGCAACGCCTTCACGGTGCGTCTACCTGCGGATCGGCAGCCTTCACAAAACTGAAGGTGGAGGCAACCCAATGCAGGGCACGCGTGATGGTGGTCTGGTCCTCATCGTGGAGGACAATCGCAACATTTCCGAAATGGTGGGCGAGTACCTCGAGAGCCGTGGCTTCGAGGTCGACTTCGCCGCCGATGGTCTCGATGGTTACCGCCTGGCCGCCGAGAACAGCTACGACGTAATCGTGCTCGACCTCATGCTGCCGCGCCTGGACGGCGTGGAAGTGTGCAAGCGCCTGCGCGAGGAAGCGCGCAAGTCCACGCCGGTGCTGATGCTGACCGCGCGCGACACGCTCGACGAAAAGCTGACCGGCCTGTCCGCCGGCGCCGACGACTACCTGACCAAACCGTTCGCGATCCAGGAACTGGAGGCCCGCCTGCGCGCGCTGATCCGTCGCGAGCGTCGCCAGGTCGGCGGCGAGGTGCTCAAGGTGGCGGACCTGGTGCTCGACCCGGCCAGCCTGCGGGTCACCCGCGGCGGCAGCGAGCTGCAGCTTTCCCCGATCGGCCTGCGCCTGCTGACCATCCTGATGCGCGAATCGCCGCGCGTGGTCAGCCGCCAGGAGATCGAGCGCGAGATCTGGGGCAACGGCCTGCCGGATTCCGACACGCTGCGCAGCCATCTGTACAACCTGCGCAAGACCATCGACAAGCCTTTCGACAAGCAGTTGCTGCACACCGTGCAGTCGGCCGGCTACCGCGTGGCGGACATTTCACAGCCGCCCGAGTGAAGGCAGTGCACGTTCCATGACCCAGGGTCTTCCGCGCAGGATCAAGCTGGCCTTCATCCTGCAGGCCATCCTGGGCAGCATCGTGATCACCGCTGGCGTACTGCTGGCGGGCATGGGCGTGCGCCACGGCATCGTGGTGGAGCGGATGCAGCGCGAGGCCGACCTGTTCTGGACCGGCCGCGAGGCCAGCCCGACCTACCCGCTCCCCCGCACGTCGAGGATGACCGGTTACGTGGTACCCGGCCAGCCGGGCGATCGCCACGTGCCGCGCGAGCTGCGCGAGTCCGCGCCGGGGATGTACCAGCGCCAGCTGTTCGGTTCGACCGACCACCTCGACGTACTGGTCGACCGCCGCCCGGAGGGGACGTTCTACCTCACCTTCGATGCCAGCCACATCGACCGGGCGATCCTGGTCACCGCGCTGGTCTCGCTGCTGCTTTCGCTGCTGGCGACCTACCTGATCTCGTGGCTGACCTACCGCACCTCCAAGCGGCTGGTGGTGCCGGTCAGCTGGCTGGCCGACGAGGTGTCCAAGTGGGATCCGCGCGACCCCGACACCGAGGCGATCAAGCCGCGCCGGCTGCCGCCTGATGCGGGCAGCGAGGTGCACCGGTTATCCCGCGCGCTGGTGGGCCTGGCCGAGCGCGTCGCCGACTTCGTCGAGCGCGAGCGCGACTTCACCCGCGATGCGAGCCACGAGTTGCGCACGCCGTTGACGGTCATCCGGGTCGCGACGGACATGATGCTTGGCGATCCCGACACCTCGCCGCGGACGCTGCGGTCGCTTGCACGCGTGCAGCGTGCCGGGCGCGACATGGAGGCGGTGATCGACGCGTTCCTGATACTGGCGCGCGAGGCCGACATCGCTCCGCAGAGCGCGGAGTTCGAGGTCCGCGACATCGTCGATGACCAGGTCGAGCGGGTGCGTCCGCTGCTGGCTTCCAAGCCGGTCGCCATCGAGGTCATCGACAACGGCTCGCCGCGGCTGTTCGGGCCCCCGCACGTGCTCGCGGTGATGCTCGGCAACCTGCTCAGCAACGCCGCCCACTTCACCGACCACGGGCAGATCGAAATACGGTTGGAAGTGGACCGGATCGAGGTCCGCGACAGCGGCATCGGGATGGACCCGGAGACGCTCTCGCGTGCGTTCGACCCGTTCTATCGGGGCGACCCGGCCCGCGAGTCCGGCAGTGGCATGGGGCTGTCCATCGCGCGCAGGCTCGGCGACCGGATGGGCTGGCCGCTGCACCTGCAAAGCGAGATCGGGCGGGGCACGATCGCGACCATCCGCTTCAAGGGGTAGGTCCTCGCCAGCGCGGCGGGTGAATGGATGGCGCGACCCCACCTCGGCGCTTGCGCCGCGACGTCAACCGCGCCCTCGCAAGTGCGTTGCCAGTCCGACCTTCCCGTAGCGCGGACCCGATGAGCACACCCCGACCCACCCCCTCGCCCTCCCGTTCGCGCCCACGCGGCCGTCGCCTGCTTATCGTCGCGGTGGCCGCGGTGCTGGTCGTGCTCGCGGCGCTGGCCTGGTTCCAGCGCGACGCCGGCCCGAGCGCCAGTGGCTACCGGACCGCGCCGATCGAGCGCGGCGATATCCGGGTCGGCATCTCGGCGACCGGCACACTGGCGGCGATCTCCACGGTCGATGTCGGCAGCCAGATCTCCGGCCAGGTCACCGAGGTGCTCGCCGACTTCAACGACCAGGTGCGCCAGGGGCAGGTGCTGGCGCGGATCGACCCGAGCACCTACGAAGCACAGATCGCCCAGGGCAACGCCTCCGCCGCGGCGGCCCGGGCGGGCCTGGCGACCGCGCAGGCGTCTCTGCGCAACGCCGAGGCCGACTACGCCCGGAAAGCCGAACTGGGTTCGCGCCAGCTGGTGGCCACCAGCGACATCGACCTCGCACGCGCATCCCGCGACCAGGCCCGCGCACAGGTGGAAGCCGCTCGCGCGCAGATCACCCAGCAACTCGCGTCGACCCGGACCTCCCGGCTCAACCTCGACCGCACCGTGATCCGCTCGCCGGTGGACGGCGTGGTGCTGACCCGCACGGTGGAGCCCGGCCAGACCGTCGCCGCCAGCCTGCAGGCGCCGGTGCTCTTCCAGATCGCCGAAGACCTGTCGAAGATGGAGATCGTGCTGGCGATCGACGAGGCCGACATCGGCCAGGTCGAACCCGGGCAGGACGTCGGTTTCAGCGTCGATGCGTTCCCCGACCGCCAGTTCCGCGGCACCGTGCAACAGGTGCGCCTGTCGGCAACCAACACCAGCAACGTGATCACCTACCCGGTGGTGGTCGCGGTCGAAAACCCCGACCAGCGGCTGCTGCCGGGCATGACTGCCAACGCCGAGATCGAAGTCAGTCGGCGCGACGACGTGTTGCGGGTGCCCAATGCGGCGCTGCGCTTCAAGCCGGCCGACGACCAGATGTCCGCTACGGCAACGCCGGGTACACGCGGCGGCGGACCCGTGGAAGACCTCGCCCGGCTGGCGGGACGCATGGAGCTGGATGCCACCCAGCAGGCGGCCTTCGACGCCGCCGCAACCGCCCTGCGCGAGCGGACCGCGGCCCGCACCGCGGCACCGGCCACGACCGGTGGCCCGTCGATGTTCGGCGGACGCGGCGGCGCGGGAGGCAACCGCGACGCACCGGACGGCAACGCGATGCGACAGCGCATGCAGGAGCGCCTGGCCCAGCAGTTCGCCGCCTTCCGGGCGACCCTGTCGGAGACCCAGCAGGCCACGTGGGACCGCGAGCTGGCGGCGCTCGCCGCGGCCCGCCGCGCGCCGCTGTACCTGCTGGTCGACGGCGCGCCAAAGCTGGTGACGGTGCGCGTCGGAGCGAGCGACGGCTCCTTCACCGAGGTGTCCGGTGCGGTCGCCGAGGGCGACGCCGCCATCGTCGGCACCGAGCGCCCGGGCGCCAGATGAGCGCGCCGGACATGGCCGACGCGGTCATCGAGACCCACGGTCTGGCCAAGGTCTACGCGCCCGGCACCGAGGCCGAGGTGGTCGCCCTGCACGGGGTCGACCTGCGGATCCGGCGCGGCGAGTTCGTCGCGATCATGGGGCCGTCGGGCTCGGGCAAGTCGACCCTCATGAACCTGATCGGCTGCCTGGATACCCCCACGGCGGGCCGCTACCTGTGCGACGGCATCGACGTCGCCACCCTCGACGCCGAGGCGCGCGCCGCGCTACGCCGCGACAAGATCGGCTTCGTGTTCCAGGGCTTCAACCTGCTGCCGCGCATGACGGCGCTGGAGAACGTGCTGATGCCGATGGGTTACGCCAACGTGCCACGGGAGGAGCGGCAGCAGCGCGGGCACGAGGCACTGGCCGCGGTCGGCCTGGCGCGTCGCGAGTCGCACCGGCCGAGCGAACTGTCCGGTGGCCAGCAGCAACGCGTGGCGATCGCGCGGGCGCTGATCAACCAGCCACCGATCCTGCTGGCCGACGAGCCCACCGGCGCGCTCGACAGCCATACCGGCGAGGAGATCCTGTCGCTGTTCAAGCGACTGCAGTCGGAGGGCCACACCATCGTGCTGATCACCCACGATGCCGAGGTGGCCGCGCATGCCGGCCGCACCTTCGTGATGCGCGATGGCGAGCTGCACGAGCAGCCCCCCACGACGGGAGCCGCCTGATGGATTTCGTGGAAGTCCTGCGTACCGCGATCTTCGCCCTGCGCGGCAACTGGATGCGCAGCGCGCTGACCTCGCTGGGCGTCATCATCGGCATCGCCGCGGTCATCGTCATGGTCTCGGTCGGGCAGGGCACCCAGTCGGAGATCGACAAGCTGGTGTCGGGCCTGGGCTCCAACCGCCTCGACATCGGCTCCAATGCCGGGCGCGGTCCGGGCGGCGTACGGATGAGCGCGTCCAGCTTCTACACCATCACCGAGGACGACGCCGAGGCGATCCGCGAGGAGATCCCGGAGGTGCAGTACGTCGCCGCCACCCTGCGCGGTTCGGCGCAACTGGTGTACGCCGAGAACAACTGGTCGGCGACCTGGTACGGCGTGCAGCCGGACTACTTCGCGCTCGAGAGCTGGAGCCTGGACGCGGGCGCGGAGTTCGACGGGGGCGACTACGGCGGCAGCAGCAAGTCGGTGATCCTCGGCGAGACCGTGCGCCGGTCGCTGTTTGGCGACGAGGATGCGATCGGTCAATCGATCCGGGTGGGGCGGGTGCCGTTCACCGTGGTCGGCGTGCTCGCGCCCAAGGGGCAGGGGGGCTTCGGCCAGGACCAGGACGACGTGATCCTGGTGCCGCTGGAAACCGCCCGCCGGCGCCTGATGGGGGCGATGGCGCTGCCGCCCGGCGCGGTGCAGGAAATCGCGGTCGGCGTCGCCAAGGCCGACGACCTGGGCTGGGTCCAGGGCGAGATCGAATCGCTGCTGCGCCAGCGCCATGACATCAAGCCCGGCGCCGACGATGACTTCCGCGTCCGCAACATCGCCGAGATCGTCGCCACGCGCACCCAGACCACCCGCCTGATGTCGCTGCTGCTGGCGGCGGTCGCAACCATCTCGCTGGTCGTCGGCGGCATCGGGATCATGAACATCATGCTGGTGTCGGTGACCGAGCGGATCCGCGAGATCGGCCTGCGCATGGCGGTCGGTGCGGGGCCATCGGACATCCGCCGGCAGTTCCTCGCCGAGGCGATGCTGATCTCGCTGATCGGCGGCGTGCTCGGCATCGCGATCGGCGTGGCCGGCGCGCTGCTGGTCGGCCGATTCGGCTCGCTGCCGGTGGTGCTGAACGCGCAGGTGGTCGGGTTGGCGGCCGGTTTCTCGATCGCGACCGGGCTGTTCTTCGGCTACTACCCGGCGCGCAAGGCCTCGCTGCTGGACCCGATCGAGGCGCTGCGCCAGCAGTGATGCCGGGCGTGGCGGCGCGTTATCCTCGACCGCAGGTCACGTGGATACTCCGCCCATGCGCTCGTTGCTGCTGCTGTCCCTGCTTGCCATCGCGATGAATACCCACGCCCAGTCCGCCGATGCCCCCGCCGACCCGCCGCAGGACGCCGCGCAGCCGAAGACCGCGCTGGTGATCCACGGCGGCGCCGGCTACGTGGCGCGCGCGTCGCTGTCCGCCGAGGACGAAGCCGCCGCCCGCGCCGACCTCGAACGCGCGCTGGAGGCGGGCCATAGCATCCTTGCCGCGGGTGGCACCGCGCTGGATGCGGTGCAGGCCGCGGTGGTCGTGCTTGAGGAGTCGCCGCGCTTCAACGCCGGCAAGGGCGCGGTGTTCAACGCCCAGGGCGGGCACGAACTCGACGCATCGATCATGGAAGGCCATACCCGCCGCGCCGGCGCCGTCGCCGGCGTGACCACCGTGCGCAGCCCGATCACCCTTGCGCGCACGGTGATGGAGCACTCCCCGCATGTGATGCTCGCCGGTGACGGCGCGGAAGCGTTCGCCGATTCCCGCCCCGAGATCGAGCGGGTGCCCAACGACTGGTTCGACACCGACCGCCGCCGCCGCGCGCTCGAGCAGGCGCAGCGGCAGGCCGCCGTCGGCGAAGCGCCGCATGGCCAGTATTTCGGCACGGTTGGCGCGGTCGCGCTCGACCGCCACGGCCACATCGCCGCGGCGACCAGCACCGGTGGCATGACCAACAAGAAGTGGGGCCGCATCGGCGATTCGCCGGTGATCGGCGCCGGCACCTGGGCCGACGCGCGCTGTGGCGTGTCGGGCACCGGCTGGGGCGAGTTCTACATCCGCAACGCAGTCGCCCACGACATCTGCGCGCGCGTCGCCTATCGCGGCGACGCGCTGGTGGATGCCGCCGAGGAGGTGGTCAACCGCGTCGTCACCGCGGCGGGCGGCGATGGCGGCGCGATCGCGCTGGACGTGGACGGCAACATCGCCATGCCCTTCAACAGCGGAACGATGTACCGCGCGTGGATCCGTCCGGACGGCAGCCGCGGCGTGGCGATCTTCGAGGACTAGCGAGGACCGGCCTGGCGCTCAACCGCCCTGCTGCTGCTCGCTCCAGGCCTTCATCCGCTTCTCCATCTCCTCCGGCGGCACGTCCTCGATGTGGGTGGCCAGCGTCCACTTGTGGCCATAGGGGTCGATCACCGAGCCCATCCGGTCACCCCAGAACTCGTCCTTGACCGGCCGCTCGGCCGTGGCGCCGGCGTCCAGCGCCTGCTGGTAGGCCCGGTCCACGTCGTCGCCATAGACCATGAAGCTGACCGTGGTGCCGCCGCGGGCGGTCGGGCCGAGCGCCTGCATGTCCGGCCATTCGTCCGATAGCATCAGGTTGCAGTCGCCGATCCGGATCTCCGCGTGGCCGACGCGATCACGGCCGGAAGCGTCCTTCATCGGCAACCGGAACAGCTCGTGCGCGCCGAACGCACGCTGGTAGAAGTCGATGGCCGCGCTGGCATCGTCGACGATGAGATAGGGGGTGACAGTGTGGTACCCCTCGGGAATGGTGCTGACGGCCATGGTGACGCCTCCCTGGTTGGTGATGACGCAGAATCCCCCGCGCCGGACCGAGAACGCTAGACCTGCATACGCTATCTCCGCGCGAAGGACGCGCTGGCGGGGTTGTGGCAAAATCCGGGGTCCGTTCCGCCCCGACCGCCGCTGGCCAGACCGATGTCGATTCGCGTTGATCCAAGGTCCGATCACGGTCGCCCGGCGCCAGGCGCCGGGCGTGGCTGCGGAGCGCGCGCCTGATGGCCGACCAGGTCGGGCACCTGCCGCGCGGCCCCGCGCGGATGCTGAAGGCGGCGAAGTGGTCGATCCAGGGACTGGCGGCGGCGTGGCTCCACGAATCGTCGTTCCGGCTCGAGGTCTACCTGTTCGTCCTGCTCGCCCCGCTGGCCTGCTGGCTGGGCGAGACGCCGGTGGAGCGGGTGCTGATGATCGGTTCGATGCTGATGGTGCTGAGCGTCGAGCTGCTCAATTCCTCGATCGAGGCACTGATCGAACGGTATGGCCCCGAGTTCCACGAGCTCGCCGGCCGGGCCAAGGACATGGGCTCCGCCGCGGTGTTCGTGCTGATGTTGAACGTGTTGCTGACCTGGGGGCTGCTGCTCGTCCCCCGCCTGCTCTGACTGCTCCTGCTGGGAAACGCCCGTGATTGAAATGCTGATGGATCCGGAAGTCTGGATCACCCTCGTCACCCTGAGCGCGATCGAGATCGTGCTCGGCATCGACAACCTGGTCTTCATCTCGATCGCGGTCAGCAAGCTGCCGCCGCATCGGCGCGAGGTGGCCCGCAAGTTCGGCATCGCCGTGGCCTGCATCACGCGCATCGCGCTGCTGCTGACGCTGGCGTGGCTGGCCGGCCTGACCAGCGACCTGTTCCAGCTGTTCGGCCAGGGCATCTCGGTGCGCGACCTGGTGCTGATCCTCGGCGGCGCCTTCCTGCTGGTGAAGGGCTCGATGGAGATCAAGGACGCGATCATTGGCGAAGCCGAGGCCGAGGACATCCACACCCGCCCGGTGACGTCGTTCTGGATGGTCATCGCGCAGATCGCGGTAATCGACATCGTGTTCTCGCTCGACTCGGTGATCGCCGCGGTCGGCATGGCCAACCAGACGTGGATCATGGTCTGCGCGATCCTGCTGGCGGTCGCCGTGATGCTGCTGGCGGCGACCCCGCTGGGCAAGTTCATCGAGCGCAACCCGACCATCAAGATGCTGGCGCTGGCCTTCATCGTGCTGATCGGCGCGTACCTGGTCGCCGACGGCTTCGGCCTGCACATCCCGAAGGGCTACATCTACGGCGCGATGGGCTTCTCGGCAATGGTTGAGATGCTCAACCTGTGGGCCAAGCGCCGTGCCGCGCTGCGCCGGGTCGGCATGGATGCCTGAGCCCCGTGACGGGCAGGGCGCTTCACGCCATGCCCATTGCGCGCGGACGGTGCCGGTGCTGCAATGCCGGCCATCTGTCCCGAACGGAGTCGCGCCATGCGGATCTTGCTCGTCCTGCTGCTCGCCGGGTTGCTGAGCGGCTGCGGCTACAACACCATCCAGCAGAAGGACGAGGCCGTCAGCGCGGCCTGGTCGCAGGTGCTCAACGTCTACAAGCGCCGCGCGGACCTGGTGCCCAACCTGGTGGCGACCGTGCGCGGCTACGCGGCCCATGAGCAGCAGGTACTGACCCAGGTCACCGAGGCGCGGTCGCGGGTCGGCTCGATCAACGTCAATGCCGACGACCCGGCTTCGATCGAGCAGTTCCAGCAGGCCCAGGGGCAGCTGCAGAGTGCCATCGGACGCCTGCTGCTGGTCAGCGAGAACTACCCGCAGCTCAAGGCCGACCAGAACTTCCTGCAGCTCCAGGCGCAACTGGAAGGCACCGAGAACCGGATCACGGTCGAGCGCCAGCGCTACATCGAGGCGGTGCAGGACTACAACACCTACATCCGCCGGTTCCCGGTCAACCTGACCGCGATGGTGTTCGGTTACGACACCAAGCCGAACTTCAGCGTCGAGAACGAGCAGCAGATCCAGCAGCCGCCGCAGGTCGACTTCGGTGCGCCGGCGCCAGCGCCACAGGCCCCGCCGCCGCAGCAGCAGCCTGTCCCGCAGCAGCCCGCTCCGACGGGCGGCTGAGCGCGCCGATGGCATGCGGGTCCTGCCCGGTGCGGACATGACGGTGTCGCCTGACCGCAAGTGGAGCCCGGGACGACGCGCCGGCTGCGGATGGCTCGCGTGGTGGGCGGCGGCGCTGCTGTGGCTGGCGTGCCTGCCGGCCGCCGCCCAGCAGCTCGCGCCGATCCCTGCGCTGGACTCGCCGGTCGTCGACACGACCGGCACCCTCGACGCGGCGACCCGGCAGCAGCTGGAGGCGCAGGCGCTCGCGCTGCAGCAGCGCAAGGGCGCCCAGCTGCAGGTACTGGTCGTTCCGACCACCCAGCCGGAGGACATCGCCCAGTACGCGGTGCGCGTCTACGACCAATGGCGGCTGGGTCGCGAGAAGGTCGACGACGGCGTGCTGCTGGTGGTGGCCAAGGACGACCGGCGGGTCCGGATCGAGGTTGGTTACGGACTTGAAGGCGCAATCCCGGATGCGACCGCGATACGGGTGATACAGGAATACGTGGTGCCGCGCTTCCGGGCAGGCGACTACGCCGGCGGCATCGTCGACGCGACGGCGGTGCTGACCGGACTGATCGACGGCGAGCCGCTGCCCGAACCCATGGCGACCGCACCGCGTGGCGAGCGTGAAGGCGGCGGTTGGTTGTTCGCCCTGTTCGCCGCCTTCATCGTGGCCCAGGTCGCACGCGGCGTACTCGGGGTTGCGCCGCGGGGCATCCGCGGCATCGGCACGGCGCTCGCGGCCGGAGGCGTGGCGTGGCTGCTGTCGTCGCTGCTGTTCGGCGGTATCGCCGCGGTCTTCGGCCTGCTGTTCGGGCTGGCCAGCAATTCCGGCGGGCGCTTTGCCGCCGACCGTGGCTGGGGTGGCTACGGCGGCTGGGGCGGGGGCGGTGGATTCGGCGGTGGCGGCGGCTTCGGTGGCGGTGGTGGCTTCGGCGGTGGCGGCTGGGGCGGCGGTGGTGGCATGAGCGGGGGCGGTGGCGCCTCCGGAAGCTGGTGAGGACGGATTGATGCGCTGGCTCAAGCACCTGTTCGCACCGTCCGCGCGGCGGTTGTTCCCGGCCGCGACGCTGCAGCGGATCACTGCGGCGATCGCCGCCAGCGAACTGCGCCACACCGGCGAGATCTGCTTCGCGGTCGACGCCGCGTTGCCGATGCGCGCGATCATGGCGGGCACCACCGCGCGCGACCGCGCCAACGAGACGTTCGCCCGGCTGGGTGTCTGGGACACGCGCGCCAACAACGGCGTGCTGCTCTACCTGCTGCTGGCCGACCACCGGATCGAGATCGTCGCCGACCGTGGCTTCGACGGACTGGTGAGCGATGCGCAGTGGCGCGGCGCCTGCCAGCTGGTCGAGGAGCGGCTGCGCGCGGGCGAACCCGAAGCCGCGGTGCTGGCTGGCATCGAGGCGCTATCGGACATCATCGCCGCGCATTTCCCGGATGACCCCGACACCGTCGATCACGACGAATTGCCCAACGTCCCGCACATCCTGTGAGTCCGGCGCGGGCACCATCGCGGGCGGTGGTCGGGCACAATGACCGCTGCCCCGGCCAGCCCAGAGCCCCATGACCATCCTCCACCAGATCGACCCGGTCGCCGTAAGTCTTGGACCGTTGCAGGTGCACTGGTACGGGATCATGTACCTCATAGGGTTCGGCCTGGCCTGGTGGCTCGGCCGCCGCCGCGTGCGCCAAGGGCGGCTGCCCGGCGTCACCGAGCAGGGGTTCGGCGACCTGTTGTTCTACGGCATGCTCGGCGTGGTGCTCGGCGGCCGGATCGGCTACGTGCTGTTCTACGGATTCGGCGACCTGTTGCGCGATCCGCTGATGCTGCTGCGCATCTGGGAAGGCGGCATGAGCTTCCACGGCGGCCTGCTGGGCGTGCTGGCCGCGATGTGGTGGTGGGCACGGCGCCAGCGCCTGCACTTCTTCGACGTTGCCGACTTCGTCGCACCGCTGGTGCCGGCGGGGCTCGGTTTCGGGCGCTTGGGCAACTACATCGGCGGCGAGCTGTGGGGCAAGCACACCGACGAGGGCTGGGGCGTGGTGTTCCCGCGCGCGCCGGAGTTCTCCGGCTGGACCGGCGAGCGGCTTCAGGCCGAGTTCGCCACCGGTGCGCTCGACCCGTTCGCCCGGCATCCGTCGCAGCTCTACCAGGCCGTGCTCGAGGGGCTGGTGATGTTCTGCATCCTGTGGTGGTTCTCCAGCCGGCCGCGGCCGCGCTACGCAGTGGCTGGCATGTTCGCGCTGCTGTACGGCGTGTTCCGGTTCGCGGTGGAGTTCGTGCGCGAACCCGACGCCCAGATCGGCTATCTCGCGTTCGGCTGGCTCACCATGGGCCAGCTGCTGAGCATTCCGCTGGTGCTGGTCGGCCTGTTCTGGCTGGGGCTGTCGCGTCGCCAGCCCACCCTGCAGGCGCAACCGGCGGCCGGTTCCGGACAGGAGGCCTGAGGCGACAATGGAACAGTACCTGGACCTGTTGCGCCACGTCCTCGACCACGGCACCGAGAAGTCCGACCGCACAGGCACCGGCACCCGCTCGGTGTTCGGCTGGCAGATGCGGTTCGACCTCAATGCCGGGTTCCCGCTGGTCACCACCAAGAAGCTGCACCTGCGCTCGATCGTCCACGAGCTGCTGTGGTTCCTGCGCGGCGAGACCAACGTCGCCTACCTGAAGGAGCACAAGGTCAGCATCTGGGACGAGTGGGCTGACGCGTCCGGCGAGCTCGGCCCGGTCTATGGCAAGCAATGGCGGCGCTGGGCCGGCGCCGACGGCGTCGAGATCGACCAGATCCGCTGGGTGGTCGAGGAGATCAAGCGCAACCCCGACTCGCGCCGGCTGATCGTATCGGCATGGAACGTCGCCGACCTGCCGCAGATGGCCCTCATGCCCTGCCATACGCTGTTCCAGTTCTACGTCGTGGACGGCAAGCTCAGCTGCCAGCTGTACCAGCGCAGTGGCGACATCTTCCTCGGGGTGCCGTTCAACATCGCCAGCTACGCCCTGCTGACCCACATGGTGGCGCAGGCCTGTGGGCTGGGTGTCGGCGACTTCGTACACACCCTGGGCGACGCCCACCTGTACTCGAACCACTACGAACAGGCCCGCGAGCAACTCACGCGTGCGCCGCGGCCATTGCCGACACTGAAGCTGGCGCCGGCGGTGACGAACCTCTTCGCGTTCGGCTTCGACGACATCGCCATCGAAGGCTATGACCCGCACCCGGCGATCAAGGCGCCGGTCGCGGTTTGACGCCGGTGGTGGACCCGACGGTTGAACTGGCGTTGATCGCCGCGCTCGACCGCAACGGTGCGATCGGACGCGACAATGGCCTGCCGTGGCGGTTGCCCGACGACCTCAAGCGCTTCAAGGCGCTGACGCTAGGCAAGCCGGTGCTGATGGGGCGGCGGACCGCGCAGTCGCTCGGGCGCGCGCTGCCCGGGCGCCGCAATCTTGTGCTGACGCGTTCGGGCGCGGTGCCGTTCGAAGGCATGCAGGCCGTGGCCGCGGTTGCGCAGGCGGTCGCCATTGCCGCCGACGACGGTGCGTCGCAGCTGTGCGTCATTGGTGGCGGCGAGGTCTACGCGCTGTGCCTGCCGGATGCCACGCGCATGCACCTGACCCACGTGGACCTCACGGTCGAGGGGGCGGACGCGTTCTTCCCGTCGTTCGACCCGGCGCAGTGGGACGTCGTCGCGCGCGAGACGCACGTTACGGACGCCAGGCATGCCTCTGCGTTCGAGTTCGTCGAGTACCGGCGAATCCCCGCGCCCAAGTAGCAGCGGCTGCCGCTGCGATCCCCGGATACCTCAGCGCCGCGGACGATGCCTCGGCTTGGGCGGGTTGGCCGGGACGTCCCGCCCCGCCACCTGCACGATGCGCAGTTCGTCGGTATCGAGTTGCAACGCGGTGAGCTTTCCGCCCCAGACCGCGCCGGTGTCGATTGCGTGCACCCCGTGCCCGATGAAAAGCCCGAGCGCCGACCAGTGCCCGCAGACGATCCTGAGGTCACGCTCGGCCCGGCCGGGCACGGCATACCAGGGATACAGGCCGGCCGGCTGGGTACCCGGCACGCCCTTGTCCTCGTAGGAGATGCGCCCGCGCGGCGAGCAGTACCGCAGTCGCGTGCAGATGTTGATGATCGCGCGGTGGCGGTCGATCCCCCCCAGCCGCGGGTTCCACACCGGCCCGTCGCCGTACATGTTTTTGAGGAGCCGCTGGTACTGGTCGCCCTGGAGGCGCTCCTCGATCTCGCGGCCGTGCTTTTCGGCGAGCTGCGTGGTCCACTTCGGCGCGAGGCCGGCGTGCACCATCATCCAGCCCAGCCCGCGGTCGACATGTACCAGCTTCTGCCGGCGCAACCACGGCAGCAGCGTGTCGCGGTCCTCGGCGAGAACCACCCGCTGCAGGTCGGGATTGACCTTGCGCTGTTCCTCTTCGCGGCGCTCGCCGATTGCCAGCAGCGACAGATCGTGGTTGCCAAGCACCACGGTCGCGTTGTCGCGCAGGGAATGCACCAGTCGCAAGGTCTCCAGTGACTGGCCGCCACGGTTGACCAGGTCGCCACAGAACCACAGCCGGTCCTTCGCCGGGTCGAACGCGATCTTCTCGAGCAACCGCTGGGTTGCGTCGTAACAGCCCTGCAGGTCGCCGATGGCCCAGACGGTCATGTCGGCCTCAGTGCAGCGTGCGCGGCACGGCCAGGGTGAACGCGGGGATAGGCGCGTCGAACACGGTTCCGTCGTCGGCCTCGACCGAGTAGCTGCCTTCCATGGTGCCCAGGTCGGTCTCGAGCACGGCGCCGGAGGTGTACTCGAACCCCTCGCCCGGACGCAGCCGGGGCTGCTCGCCGACCACGCCATCGCCGCGGACTTCCTGCACCTTGCCGGTGGCGTCGGTGATCAGCCAGTGGCGTGACAGCAGCCGCGCGGGGACAGTGCCGGTGTTGCGGATGGTGATGGTGTAGGCGAACACGTAGCGGTCCTGCCCGGGCTCGGACTGCTCGTCGAGGTAGCGGGTGGCGACGTCGATGTCGAAGGCGTAGTCGGTGCTGCGTTCCATGCGGACAGTGTAAGTCGAGCCGGGGTGAAGCGGACATGCGCGACGCGTGGTTGCGTCGCGCATGTCGTCCCCATCACTGCAGCGCGCTAGTGCGGGAGCGAATTGGCCAGGCGCACGAAATCGGCGACCGCGATCTGCTCGGCACGTGCGTCCGGACGGATCCCGGCGGCCTCGATCGCCGCCGAGTCGCACACTTGCGAAAGCGCGTTGCGCAGCGTCTTGCGGCGCTGGCCGAACGCGTCGCGGACTACACGCGCGAACGTCGCCGGGTCGTCGATACCGATGCTGTCGGCCGGCCGCGGCACCAGCCTCACCACGGCGGAATCGACCTTCGGTGGTGGCCGGAACGCGCCCGGCGGAACGGTGAAGAGCGGCGTGACGGTGCAATAGGCCTGCAGCATCACGCTCAGGCGGCCGTAGACCTTGCTTCCGGGACCGGCCGCCATGCGCTCGACGACTTCCTTCTGCAGCATGAAAGTCATGTCGCTGATCGCGGCAGCGTGGTCGAGCGCATGGAACAGGATGGGCGAGGAGAGGTTGTACGGCAGGTTGCCGACCAGCCGGATGCGTCCGTCAGGGGTATCGCGCGCAAGCTCGCTGAAGTCGACCTTGAGTACATCGCGGTGGATCACGGTCAGCTCGCCGTGCGATCGGGCGGCTTCGGTCAGCGGCGCAATCAGGTCGCGGTCGAACTCGATGACGGTCAGCCGCCCGTGGCGGTCCAACAGCGGAAACGTGATCGCGCCCTGGCCGGGGCCGATCTCGACGAGGCGCTCGCCCGGCTTGGGGTTCACCGCCTGCACGATGCGATCGATGACGGTCCGCTCGTGCAGGAAGTTCTGGCCCAGGTGCTTCTTCGGGGGCTCGCTGAAACGTGCGTTGCTCATTGGCAGGCTCCGTGGGCGGTGCCGGCGGGGTCATGCCGGTGTGCGAGCCGCGTTGCAGCCATCCTGGCGCAGGTATCGGCCGCCGCGAACAGGCTTGAGGGATCTGCCGCGCCGCTGCCGGCCAGGTCCAGCGCGGTGCCGTGGTCGACCGCAACGCGCGGGTAGGGCAGGCCGAGCGTGAGGTTGACGGCTGATTCGAACCCACTGAACTTCAGTACCGGCAGGCCCTGGTCGTGGTACATCGCGAGCACCGCGTCGACCTGGGCGAGCCGGGCCGGCAGGAACGCGGTATCGGCTGGCAGCGGTCCCAGCAGGCGCAAGCCTTCGCCGCGCAGTGATTCGATGACCGGCTGCAGCACCCGGATCTCCTCGTCGCCCAGGACGCCGTCCTCGCCCGCGTGGGGATTCAGGCCGAGCACCGCGATCGTGGGTGTGTCGATGCCGAAGTCGCGTTGCAGCGCGTCGTGCAGCGTGAGCAATACGTGTCGCAGCGATTGTGTGGTGATCGCATCGGCAACCTGCCGCAATGGCAGGTGGGTCGTGGCCAGCGCGACCCGCATGGTCGGGTTCGCCAGCATCATCACCACGCCGCAGCCAGCCTGGTTGGCCAGCAACTCGGTGGTCCCGCTGTAGGCGATCCCTCCGGCGTTGATCGCGGCCTTGTGCACCGGACCGGTGACCACGCCGTCGAACCCCCCGTCCAGGCAGCCGGCGCCGGCTGCCAGCAAGGCGTCGATCACGGCGCGCGCGTTGAGCGGATCGGGTTGGCCGAACCGGACCGGGGTGGCGTTGGGAACCTCGACCAGGGCCAGCGTGCCGGCACGATCGTCCGCGCTGTCGGGCGGCGTCATGACGAGCGGCAGGCCTAGCGCGTCGGCGGCGGACTGCAACGTGTCGCGGTCGCCGAAAGCGGTCAGGGAATAGTCGCGCGGGCGTTGCGCGAGGCGGACGCACAGCTCCGGCCCGACGCCGGCCGGTTCACCCGGGACCAGCGCGAGCCGGGGTGGTCGCATGGTCAGTCGCCGGTGGCCGGGGCTTCCGGCGCGGTTTCCGCGGCGTCGGCGGTCGCGTTGCCCGTGCGGAAGTCGACGAAGGCCTCGCCACGCATCTCGCGCAGGAACTGGTTCCACTCTTCTTCCAGCTTGCGTCGGCCGATCGTCTCGCGGGCCTGCGCACGCTGGTTCTCGTTGCCCACATCCGCTTCGCGGGTGCCGGTGCGCTGCACGATGTGCCAGCCGGCCTGGGTGCGGAAGGGCGTCGACACGGCGCTATCGGCGAGCGCGGACACCTGGGCGCCGAAATCCGGGCCGAACTGGTCCGGCGTGAACCAGCCCAGGTCGCCGCCAGCGGCCTGCGAACTGGGGTCCTCGGAGTGCTCGCGGGCGAGCGCGGCGAAGTCGGCGCCGCCGACGATGCGCGCGTGCAGCGTGTCAGCCTGGGCCTTGGCTTCGGCGGCGCTGGTGTTCTCGTCGACCCGGATCAGGATGTGGCTGGCGCGGACCTGCGTGACGACGCTGGGGCCGCCCTGGCCGGCGTCACGGGTCTCGACCAGCTGCAGGAGCTGGAAGCCACTGGGACCGCGGATCGGTGCGGTGACCTGTCCCGGGGCCATCTGCCGGACCAGGTTCGCGAACGCGGCCGGGATCTCGTTCTCGCCGCGCCAGCCCAGGTCGCCGCCTTCCAGCGCGTTCGGACTGTCGGAGTAGCGCACCGCGGCGGCGGCGAAATCCATCTCGCCCCGGTCGAGCAGGCTCTTGATGCCGAGGATCTTTTCCTCGCCGGTGGCGATCTGCTCGGGCGTGGCGCCCTCGGGCAGCGCGACCAGGATATGTGCCAGGTGGTACTGCTGGCCGGTGGCCTGCTGCGCCTCGAGAGCCGCGTCCACCTCGGCGTCGCTCACCGACACCTGGGTCTGGGCGAAACGCTGGCGCAGGCGCTGGACCAGCAGTTCGTCGCGGATGGAGTCGCGGAACTGGTCGAACGAGGTGCCGTCGGCGGCCAGCTGGGCACGCAACTGCTCGACACTCGCGCGGTTCTGCCCGGCGATGCCGGCGATGGCCTGGTCGACCTCCTGGTCGCTGACGCGCACGCCGGTGGCCTCGGCTCGCGCGACCTGCAGCTTGAGCAGCACCAGGCGCTCGGCGACCTGCCGCTCGAGCACGTCCGGCGGGGGCAGCTGCGCGGCGCGACCGGCGTACTGGGCACGGATGTTGCCGACCGCCCGGTCAAGCTCGCTCTGCAGGATGACGCCTTCGTCGACCACCACGGCGATGCCATCGATCGGCTGCACCTGTTGCGCCTGCACGGTCGCCGACAGCAGCGTGGCGGCGAGGACACACGCGAAAAATTTCTTCATGGAATCGGATCGAGGGAGTTGTCGAAATTGCCGGCGTCCACGGTGGAGGGCGGCACTAGATACAGATCTTCACGATCGTATCCGAGAATAGCACGGCTCAATATTTCCTCGGATTTCTGGCCGGCCGACCCCAGGCCCTTGAGCTCGAACTCGAGGCGGAGCGAGTCGTCCAGGTCGCCGTTGCGCTCGCGGATGTAGCGGCGGCCGACCAGGCGCACGGCCATGCAGCAGCTTTCCCACTGCACGCCGGCGATCGACTCGATCAGCTTGCGGTCCTCGATCGAGTAGTAGTACCGACCGACCACGCTCCAGTTCTGGTTGACCGGGTACAGGAACGACAGGTCGACCTGTTCGGTCAGCCCGCGCCGATAGCGGTAGCCCAGGTTGACCACGCCGGTGTCGCCGATCAGGTAGCGGGTACGGATGCTGGCGAGGTCCTGCCGGCGGTACTTCGGGTCCCACTGGTAGGCGGCGTTGATGCTCCAGCGGTCGCTCGGCGAGACGCCCAGCTCCGCCACCCAGGCCGACTCGCCCCGCTCGACCGGCTGCTCGTTGGGCGCCACCACCTGGCTGTCCTCGAAGTAGTGGATCTGGCC
Organism: Lysobacter luteus; assembly: GCF_907164845.1. NCBI lineage: Bacteria > Pseudomonadati > Pseudomonadota > Gammaproteobacteria > Lysobacterales > Lysobacteraceae > Novilysobacter > Novilysobacter luteus. The sequence continues at coordinate 2,262,907 of NZ_OU015430.1, read as the reverse complement.
GATGCTGGCGGTCAGGCGCTCGCGGCCGTCCTCGCGGCTGATCAGGCGGGTGGTCAGGGCAGTAGTCAACTGGTTCGCGTCGACCTGGCGGTCCGGACCGGTGTAGCGGTTGTCGCGGAACAGTTGCCCCCAGCTGAAGGTCATCGGCCCGGTGTCGAAGATCGGCAGGTTCGACTGGTCCTCGTACGGGATATTGAGGTAGTAGATCCGCGGCTCAAGGGTCTGCAACCAGTCTTCGTCGCGGAACACGAACTCGCGGTCGAAGAACAGCCCGGCATCGAGCGAGGCGATCGGCAGGCTGCGGGTCGGCGAGGCGTCGCCACCGTTGGCCGCCGCCAACGCGTCGTCCAGTTTGTAGCTGGTGTGGCGCCACGCGACCTTCGGCGTCGCGAACCAGCCGTTGCCCTCGAGCGGCATGGCGACATAGGGCTTGAGGTCGATCCGGCTGCCTTCGTCGCGGACGTCGTGGTGGAACTGCACCGCCTCGGCATTCACCCCCAGCTCCAGCCAGTCACCGAACGGCTGCGCCCAGTTGACGAACGCGCGGGGCATCCGGTCGTACTGCAGGTTGCTTTCGGTAAGTGTGTAGTCGGCGAGTTGGTTGTGGTCGGCCATCAGCCCGGCGTCCCAGTACAGGCCGCGTCCGAACAGGCCGACCTCGCTGCGCAGGTTCCACGCCGACACGGCGAACTGGCTGTTGCTGAAATCCTCCAGGTAATGCGTGTCGCTGACCCAGCCGACATTGGCCATTGCGTGCCAATGGCTGCCCAGGTTGTGCACGCCCTTGAAGCGGAACTGCCCGCGGTTGTCGGTCGGCAAACCCTGCTCGGGGCCGGCGAGGTAGCGCTCGGGCTCGTCCTCGGGAAGCTTGTCCTTGGGCATCCATTCGCCCCACAACTCGCCACGACCGCCCGGGTACAGCCAGCGGAACTCGCCACCAAGCTGCACGCCGCGCTCGGTCATGATCCGCGGGGTCAGGGTGGCGTCGTAGTTCGGCGCGAGGTTGAGGTAGACCGGCTGCCGCCAGTCGAAGCCGTTGCGGCTGGACATGCGGATCGACGGCCACAGCAGACCGGTGCGGCGCCGGTCGTCGATCGGGAACATCAGCCACGGGACGTACAGCACCGGTACCTTGCCGATGCGCACCGTCGCGTTGCGGGCGACGCCCAGGCCTTCGGCGGTATCGATGTCGATGCGCTGCGCGCGCAGCTCCCACGACCGCTGCGACGGCGGGCAGGTGGAGTAGGTGGAGCCGATCAGCGCGCCCTGGTCGCCTTCCAGCTCGATCCTTTCGGCTCCGCCGTTGCCGCGTCGCCGGGTCAGCTGGTAGCGCAGGTCCTCGATGACGTGGGTGTCGGCTTCCTGGTCGCCATGTGCGCGCTCGGCGACGATGCGCATGCCGGCATCCTGGTAGCGCACGCTGCCTTCGGCGACGTAGGTGCCTTCCTCGCTGTGGTAGGTCAGCTTGTCGGTGCCGAGGAACTGGTCGCCGCGGCTGAGCTCGACGTTGCCCTGGAACACCGCGCTGTCTTCCTGGGTCGCGTTGAGCGCGTCGCCGGCGATGTCGGTCGGCAGGGTGGTGCGATCCTCTTCCGGGACCGCGTCAGACACCGGAACGTCGGCGAACGCCGGTACGGCGTCCTCTATCGGGCAGAGCCCCCAGTCCTCGACGTCTTCGGCCGCGTATGCCGGAAGGGCCACCGCGATGCACAGCGATAACGGGAGCAGGCGGAAGCTGGGATGCACGCGGCCATCCGTTGGTCGGAAACGGCCGCTAGCTTGCCGCATCGCCGGGGTGGCGGCAACGCGGCCCAAGGAGGCCTGACGGGAACATTCATGTTTGCGCAGAGCCGATGAAGACGGCCAGCGATGCCGCTGTGGTCACGCGCCGACAATTTTCCTGCCAGCCAGTGCATCGACGTGCGCAACGACTCCCTCGCGCAGCGCATCGAGGTCATACCCGCCTTCCAGCATCGACACGACCCGGCCCGACGCATGCCGGTCGGCAACTGCCACCAGTTCGCGCGTCAGCCAGCCGAAGTCATCGGGCGTGGCCTGCAGCGCGGCGAGTGGGTCACGCGCGTCGGCATCGAAGCCGGCCGAGATCAGCAGCAGCTGCGGCCGGTAGGCATTGACGACCGGCAGCAGTTGCTCCCACCACGCCGTGCGGAACGCGTCGCTGCCGGCGCCGGCCGGCAGCGGCACGTTGACGGTGTTACCGACCCCGCGTTCGTGGGACGCACCGGTGCCCGGATACAGCGCCGCCTGGTGGGACGACAGGTACATCACCCGGGGATCGGAGTGGAAGATGTCGGCGGTGCCGTTGCCGTGGTGGACGTCGAAGTCGACGATCGCGATGCGCTCCAGCCGGTGCCGGTCGCACGCGTGCGCCGCGGCGAGCGCGATGTTGTTGAACAGGCAGAACCCCATCGCGACCGAACCGGTGGCGTGGTGTCCGGGCGGACGCACGGCGCAGAACGCCCTCGCTACCTCCCCGGCCAGTACCGCGTCGGTTGCGGCGATGCCGGCGCCGGCGGCCCGCAGCGCGGCCTCGGCGGAGCCGGGGCCGAGCAGGGTATCGGCGTCCAGCGCCAGTGGGGTCGCCCCAAGCGGACAGGCCGTGTCCAGCACCCGCGCGACGAGTGCATCGCCATGCACGCGCAGCAGTTCGGCGCGGGTCGCGCGCGGCGCGTCGTGCCAGCGCGACTGCGGGAATGCGGCCGAAAGCGCGTCGATCACGGCAGCCAGTCGTGCCGGCCGTTCCACATGGGCGGTGCCGGCCAGGTGCGACAGGCAGGCGTCATGGGTGTAGAGCCGGGGCACGTTCACCGGCAGGGTGATCCGGACGGACCGGTGGACCGATTCAGCCCTTGCGCCGCTCGTGGTCCCACAGCACTTCGCCATGGCCGCTGGCGCGGGCGAGTACCCGTGCGAGCACGAACAGGAGGTCCGACAGGCGGTTGAGGTAGCGCACGGCCTCGGGCCGTACCGGCTCCACCCGCGAAAGCGCGACGGTCTCGCGCTCGGCGCGGCGCACCACGGTGCGGGCGATGTGGCAGCGTGCCGCCGCTTCGCCGCCGCCGGGCAGGATGAACTCGCGCAGGACTGGCAGGTCGGCGTTGAAGCGGTCCAGATGTTGTTCCAGCCGGGTGACGTCCTCGTCGCTGATGGCGGCGTGGCCGGGGATGCACAGCTCGCCCCCCAGGTCGAACAGCTGGTGCTGCACCGCGGTCAGCAGCACGCGTACGTCGTCGGCTACCTCGCTGGCGAGGATCAGCCCGATCGTCGAGTTGGCTTCATCGACGGTGCCGTATGCGGTGACGCGCAGCGAATCCTTGCCGACCCGGCTGCCGTCGCCCAGCCCGGTGCTGCCACCGTCGCCGGTCCGGGTGTAGATCTTGGACAGGCGGTTGCCCACGCTCAGACCGTCTGGGTGCGGAGCGCCGGCAGTTGCGAACGCAGCAGGCTGAAGCCACCGAACAGCACCGCCGAATAGAACAGCGTGCCGGCCAGCGACCACTGGAAGAACGGAATGCCGGCAACGTAGGCCGCCATCAGTCCGGCGGGGTCCTGCGAATACATCGGGTTGCCGAGCCAGGCACCGAAGTTGGTCACGGTGAAGAACAGCACCGCACCTGCGAGCGAGTAGCCCAGCACGCGGCCGCCGCCGACCCGCCCGCGCAGGCCGAAGCCCATCAGGGTGGTCAGCGCGATGCAGCCGTACACCAGCCAGATGCCGGCGCCGGAGAACCACTGCGCGTAAAGACCGCCGTGCATGGACGACAGCACGAGGTCGGACACGAACAGACCGGCCAGCGGCACGATCAGCGCCCAGCTGCGGTTGGCGAAGTAGGCGCCGCCGAACAGCGCGATGGCCGCCACCGGCGAGAAATTCGGCGGATGCGGCAGCACGCGGGTCAGCGCGGCGAGCACGATCAGGGCGGCGAGCACCAGCGGGCCGGGAGCGAAGATCGAGGAGGCAACGGGACGGTTCATCAGTGTCTGGGAGCAGGCCGGCAGGAGCCGTTAGCATAGCGCAATGGCTGACCTTCCCCCTTCCGCGGACCACCCCGCGACCCATGACGTGCTGATCGTCGGCGGTGGCCTGGTGGGCGCCAGCCTGGCGATCGCGCTGGAACACAGCGGGCTCGATGTCGGCCTGCTCGAGGCGGCCGCACCGGGATCGCTGCCGGCGGTGTTCGACGAGCGCAACCTGAGCTTCGGCGAGGCGACGGTCAATGCGCTGACCGCACTCGGGGTGATGCAGAAGCTGCGCACGCCGGGTGGCCCGATCGAGCGCATCCATGTAAGTCGCCGCGGCGACTTCGGTCGCAGCGTGATGCACGCGCGCGATTACGGCCGCGAGGTGTTCGGTCGGGTGGTGGTCGCGCGTGATTTCGGCGAGGCGTTGGAAGCGCGGCTGGCGGAACTGGGTGGTCTCCGTCGCTACCGGCCCATGCGCTTCGTCGACCTCGGCGCAGTGGAGGACGGGTACCGCGCCGTCACCGTCGCCGACGATGCCGGTGAACGCGTGCTGCGCACGCGGCTGTTGGTTGGCGCGGACGGCACCGCCAGCGCGGTACGTGCCGCGCTGGGCATCGAGGTGGACCGACACGACTACGGACAGAGCCTGTTCGTCACGCGCATGCGGGCGGCCCGCACGTCCGACGGTACCGCCTACGAGCGACTCGGCGACGACGGTCCGACTGCGCTGCTGCCGCGCGGGGACGGGCATTACGGATTGATCCACGGCGTCGCACGGGAGGATGCCGGCGCGGTCGCGGCCCTGGATGAAGCGGGATTCCTGGAACGCGCGCAGGACGCTTTCGGCTGGCGCGTCGGACGGTTCATCGCTTGTGGCCAGCGCAGCGTCTATCCAATCGCGCGCGTGGTCGCGCGTCAGCAGGTCGCCGAGCGGGCGGTGCTGATCGGCAACGCCGCCCAGACCATCCATCCGGTCGGCGCACAGGGCTTCAACCTCGGCCTGCGCGATGCACTCACGCTGGCCGAGCTGGTCGCTCCGCGCCGGCACGATGGCGATACCGTCGAAGATGCCGGTGCATCCGACCCTGGCGATGCCGCCTTGCTGGCGCGTTACGTCGAACGGCGCAACGCCGACCGCAGTCGCACGCTGGCGTTCTCCGACGGGTTGGCACGGGTGACCGCCAATCCGGCCGGCGTGATGCGGCCCTTGCGCGGCCTCGGCCTGTTCGCGCTCGACCGCTTGCCCGCCTTGCAGGCGGCCCTGGTCGGCGGCGCGCTGGGATATCGCGGTGACGTGCCGGCGTTGTGCCGGGCCCCGGGGCTGGCCGGATGAGCCGGCAGCCGATGCTCGACGTCGTGGTGGTCGGTGCCGGCGTGGTCGGTGCGGCGACCGCACTGGCGTTTGCGCGCGACGGATTGCGGGTGGCATTGGTGGAATCGCGCGAGCCCGCGCGCTGGCAGGCGTCCGCGCCGGACCTGCGGGTCTACGCGTTCGCACCGGACAACGCCGCGCTGCTGGACGACCTGGGCGTGTGGGACTCGATCCGTGCCGCGCGCCTGCAGCCCTACCGCGCGATGCGCATCTGGGATGCCGCCGGTGGCGGCGAGCTGGTGTTCGACGCCGATCGCCTCGGGCAGGCGCAACTTGGTTGGATCGTCGAGAATGGTCTGCTGGTCGACCGGTTGTGGGCCGCGCTGCCGGGTGCGGGGGTCGAGTTGCACTGCCCGGACGCCGCAACCGCGCTGGAGCAGGATGACGACGGCGCCGTGCTTGCGCTCGAATCGGGCCGGCGCCTGCGCGCGCGGCTTGTGGTCGCGGCCGACGGCGCCGACTCGCCGGTGCGCGCCATGGCCGGCATCGAGGCACCGCGGCATGACTATGGCCAGCGTGGCCTGGTCGCCTACATCGACCACGAGCAGCCGCACCAGGCGACCTGTTGGCAGCGGTTCCTTCCTGGCGGTCCGCTGGCGTTCCTGCCCTGTACCCACGACGCCGGGCGGCCACGCAGCTCGATCGTATGGAGCCTGCCCGAATCCGAGGCGACGCGGCTGTTGGCGGTGGACGAGCCTGCGTTCCTGGCCGAGCTCGCGCATGCGTTCGACGGCCCGCTCGGCGGCTTGGTGGCGACCTCGAGCCGTGCCGCATTCCCGCTTCGCCGGCAACTGGCACGCAGCCAGGTGGCCGGCCGGGTTGTGCTGGTGGGCGACGCGGCGCACGCGGTGCACCCGCTGGCCGGGCAGGGCGTGAACCTCGGCTTGCGCGACGTGGCCGCGTTGCGGTCGGCGCTGGCCGAACCCATCTGTCGCGGTGGCGACGTCGGTCGTCCGGCGCGGCTGCAACGCTGGGCGCGTGCGCGGCGCAGCGACAATGCGCTGTCGGCCTTTGCATTCGAGGGTATCAACCGGCTGTTCTCGAACGATGCGCTGGCGCCAACGCTGTTGCGCGGAAGGCTGCTTGGTGCGGCCGGCAAGGTGGGGCCGCTGACGCGCGCGCTGTGGCGCCACGCCGCCGGGATCTGACCCCGGACACGACGACGCCCCGCACGGGGCGGGGCGCCGGGAGACTCCAACACGCGGGGCGGTTGGTCAATCCGCGGTGCGGTGATCCAGTTCTGCCTCGCTCAACAGCCCGTTGCGGTCGGCGTCGAGCGTGTCGAACCGCGCCGTCAGCCGTGCGTCCGCACTGGCTTCCGAACGGCTGATGCCGCCGTCGCCATCGAGGTCGACGCTGACGAAGTCGACCATCGGCGGGGTGGGCTTATGCTCGAGATCGGCTTTCACCGCGACATCGACGACCGGCGCGGGCACTGGCGCTACCGCCGGCACCGCGGGAACCGCCGGCATGGCCGGCACGGCAGGCACACCCGCAACGCCCGGATCAGCCGGGACCGCTGGTACTGCAGGCACGGCGGGCGCAGCGACGGTGGCATCGGCGGTAGCCAGTGCGGCGGCGGTCGCCACCTCGGTCGCGTCGTCGGCCACGGCTCCGGCGATACGCGCGCGCGCCGCGGCCTCACGGGCGCCGGCGGCCGCCGCGCGCTGCTGCGCACCCAGCTCGGCGGCATTCTTCTGCGCCTGCGCGTCCTCGGCGGCGCGCGACGCATCGATGGCGGCAGCTTGGGCGTCGATCGAGGCCTGGTCGGCTATCTCGGCAGTCGCTTCGGCGGCGAGTTCGCCGCGCAGGCTGGCGGCGGGCGTGTCACTGATGGATTCGGCGACGATCGCCGCCTCCTGGGCCGCCTCAGCCTTCAGCCTGGCCTGCTTGGCCGCTTCCAGCGCGACCTCCGCCTCCGCGGTCGCCTCGGCCTTGGCCTCGGCATCACTCATCGTGTCCTGCGCCATCACAGCGCCACTGGTGCCCAGCGCGGCAAGCAGCGCGAGCGTCAGTACATGGGTCCGGTTGTTCATGGAGCAGCCCTCACGGGTGGGAAGAGGGGCGATCCTGTGGTCTGTGGGGTCAACCCGCCGTGTAACTGGCCAATGCGCGCTGAACCCCGGCCTGCGCGCAGCTGAATGGCGCTGTCCGGTTCGGCGCGGGCGTCAGCGCGGCCTGGCGAACACCGTGATCTCCTCACGGTCGTGGTAGAGCTGCCGGGCGCGCACCACCAGCGGCCGGTGCGCCTGGTGCTCGAACGCTTCCAGGCAGATGCGCGTTTCTTCCCAGCGCTTCTTCATCGGAAGCTTGAGGTTGAAGATCGCGTGCCGGCACCAGTCCTCGCGGAACCAGGTGGCCATCCGGTCGGCGACGCGGCGCGGCTGCTCCACCATGTCGCAGACCATCCAGTCCAGGCGGCGGCGCGGCTGCCACTGGAAGCCGTCCTCGCGCAGGTGGTCGACCCGGCCGCTGTCCAGCAGGGCCTGCCGCAGTGGTCCGTTGTCGACCGCGGTGACCTTCATGCCGTGGCGCATCAGCACCCAGGTCCAGCCACCGGGAGCGGCGCCGAGGTCGGCGGCCTGCATGTTGTCGCGGACCAGGCGCTCGCGCTCGTCATCGTCGAGCAGGGTCAGCAGGGCTTCCTCGAGCTTCAGCGCCGAACGGCTGGGCGCATCGGGGTGCATGCGCAGCCGCGGGATGCCCAGCGGCCAAGGCGAGCTGTCGTCCGGATCGCTGGTGGCCAGCACGATGTGGTGGCCGCTCAGGAAAATCACGTGCAGGCGCGGCCGGCGGGGATCGTCCTGGGCGGTCAGCCGGCCCGCCTTGCGCAGCGCCGGTCGCAGCGCGTTGCCGAAGCTGCGCGCGAGCCCGGCCAGCGGCTTGCCGGTGTCGGAATCGGGGTGCTCGAGCCAGAGGTCGCCGAACGGTGCGGTCGGGCCGAGTGCTTCCAGCGCGTCCAGCAGCGGGGTGATGCGGTCGGTCGGGTCCAGCCCCCGCAGGTCGGCCAGGCGCACCAGCTTCTGCCGGGCGAACACGAGTCGCTCGAACGGCAAGGCACGCGTGAGGGCGGCGCCATCCTCGCCGATGAACTCGACGAAGCCGGCGCCACGCTCGGCACGCGCGTAGCCGGGCTGGCCGGCGAGGGCCGCGCGTTCGGTGAGTTCGGCAGCGAGTTCGGGTTCGAAGCCGGCGCGGCACCAGCAGAACAGGGCGTCGGTCATGCCGCCAGTGTGCAGCAGCGGCCGGGGACGCGATAGTCGCGTCGCTGGCGAGCAGGCCCCCGCCACCTCAGTAATTCACGCCGCCGAGTTCGCCGTAGGCGCGCAGGACGTCGCGTGCCTCGTCGCGGAGCAGGTCGCGCACGACCTCGATCCCGCGGCGCTCCAGCTCGCCGACCCAGTCCGCCGGCAGCGGGCCTTCGTCGAACTCGGTCAGTGCCTCGGTGTCCTCGCTGCGCGCGCCGATCAGCAGCCGGTCGATGCCGGCCCAGAAGCTGGCGCCGTAGCACTGGCAGCATGGCTGGGCCGAGGTGGCCAGGGTGATGGGGCCTGCGGGCACGCCCGGTTCCAGCTCGTTGAGGCGTGCACGCTGGGTGCGCTGCTGGGCCAGCATGAATGCCATCGTCTCGGCATGGGCCAGCGAGCAGTTGTGCGGCACCACGCGGTTGACCCCGACCGCGATGATGCGGTCGTCGCGACCGAACACCGCGGCGCCGAACGGTCCGCCGGTGCGTGCCTCGATGTTGCGTCGCGACAGGTCGATCGCCAGCGCCACTTTGTCGGCGTCACCGGTATAGGCAAGCGTGGTGTCGACGGCCTCATGCACCCAGGGCGGAAGCGTCAGGTGGATCTGCGCGTACAGCATCAGTCGAGCAGGGCCCGGCTGTCGCCCTGGCACTGGCCCTGCACGCACTGACAGCTGCTGATCGCCGGAAAGCCGCAGACCGACGCCATGCCGCTCTTCGCGCATGCGGCCTGCACCCCCTCGGGGTCGGTGGGGCTGTTGACGTTCACGCACGCGGGGTAATGGCCGCAGCAGTTGCCGACGTTCTTGACGGTGCAGTCGGCGTCGGTGCTGCAGCTGCGGTCCACCTGCACGGTGCCTACGGGTTGGCCGGCGCCGGCCGCGGGCCGCTCGATCATGCGCGGGGGCAACGGGGTCGAGCGAGGCGGTGGGGCGACCGCATCGGCCGCGTCGCCAGCCGTGGGTTGCGTCGCCTCGGGTGCGTTGGCTGGCGAGTTGCCGGCGCTGGTGGTGGGTGCCGCACAGGCAGTCAGCACCAGCGCGCACGCGCCGAAGACGAGTGCCAGCAGGCGGTTGCGGAGGGGGGAACGGTCGGTCATCACCAAACTCCTGTGCGGATCCGGGTCAGATCTTGCCGGCCCAGGTGTCACGCAGCGTGACGCTGCGGTTGAACACCGGGGCATTGGCCGCGTGGTCCCGGCGGTCGGCGACGAAATAGCCAAGCCGCTCGAACTGGAACGATTGCTCGGGCGCCGCATCGGCGACGGACGGCTCGACATAGCCTCGCGCAGTGCTGCGCGAGGCGGGGTTCAGATGGTCCTGGTAGGTCTTGCCGTCACTGTCGTCGTCGGGGTCGGCGACCGAGAACAGGCGGTCGTACAGGCGGATCTCGGCCGGGACGGCGTGGCGCGCGCTGACCCAGTGGATGGTGCCCTTGATCTTGCGGTTGGCGCCTTCCATGCCGGGGCGCGATTCGGGATCGAGCGTGCCGTGCAGCTCGACCACGTTGCCCGCCTCGTCCTTGACCACTTCATCGCAGCGCACGATCCCGGCGCCGCGAAGCCGCACTTCGCCACCGGGGATGAGCCGCTTGAAACCCTTCGGGGGCACTTCGGCGAAGTCGTCGCGTTCGATCCACAGTTCATTGGAGAACGGCACCTCGCGGCTGCCGAACGCCTCGTCCTTGGGGTGGTTGGCGAAGCCCAGCGTCTCGACGTGGTCCTCGGGCAGGTTGGTCAGCACCAGCTTCAGCGGCTCGACCACGGCCATCCGGCGCGGCGCGGCGACGTCCAGGTCCTCGCGCAGGCAGCCTTCCAGCACCGAGAAGTCGATCAGGGAGTTCTGCTTGCTGACGCCGAGCCGCTCGGCGAACAACCGCAGCGACGCCGGCGTGTAGCCGCGGCGGCGGATGCCCTGCAGGGTCGGCATGCGCGGGTCGTCCCAGCCATCGACCAGCCCGGCTTGCACCAGCGCCATCAGCTTGCGCTTGCTCATCACCGTGTAGTTGAGGTTGGCCCGTGAGAACTCGATCTGGCGCGGCTTGCTGGCCTCGAACGGCAGCCCGTTGGCGGTCAGCGGCTCCAGCAGCTCGGGCGAGTGGGCCAGGTCGACCTTATCGACGCACCAGTCATACAGCGGCCGGTGGTCCTCGAACTCCAGCGTGCACAGCGAGTGGGTGATGCCCTCGATGGCGTCGCTGAGCGAGTGTGCGTAGTCGTACATCGGGTAGATCGGCCACGCGTCGCCGGTGTTCTGGTGCGGCACCTTCTTGATCCGGTAGATCGCGGGGTCGCGCAGGTTGATGTTGCCGCTGGCCATGTCGATCTTCGCGCGCAGGGTGCGGCTGCCGTCGGCGAACTCGCCGGCGCGCATGCGGCGGAACAGGTCGAGGTTCTCCTCCACGCCGCGGTTGCGGAACGGCGACTCGCGGCCGGGCTCGGTCAGGCTGCCGCGGTATTCGCGCACCTGCTCGGCGGTGAGGTCGCAAACAAACGCGTCACCCTGCCGGATCAGCTTCTCGGCGCCGCGGTAGAACACCTCGAAATAGTCCGAGGCGTGGCGCAGCTCGTGCCACTCGAAGCCGAGCCAGCGGACGTCGTCCTGGATCGCAGCGACGTACTCGGGGTCTTCCTTCACCGGGTTGGTGTCGTCCAGGCGCAGGTTGCAGACGCCGCCGAACTCCGCCGCGATGCCGAAGTCCAGGCAGATCGCCTTGGCGTGGCCGATGTGCAGGTAGCCGTTGGGCTCCGGCGGGAAGCGGGTCTTGACCGCCGTGTGCTTGCCGCTGGCGAGGTCGTCGCGGACGATCTGCCGGATGAAGTCCTGGCGGACGGGCGCAGCGCCCGGCGTGGCGGTTTCATCGGCGGAGGGGGGGCGGTTGGAAGACATGCGTCGGCAACAGGCGAGGGGAAGCGGCCAGTTTAGCCGCCCTGCCGATCACGCGGGCGGGCGTATCCTCGCGGTTGACCCGCCGGAGAACGCCATGAAGGTCGTGTACGACGCCGCCAACATCATCGATGCGCACCTGATCCGCCACGCGCTGGAAGCGGCGGAGATCCCGGTGTTCCTCAAAGGAGAGGCGCTGGTTGGCGGAATGGGCGAGTTGCCGCTGTTCGGCGTGGTCCAGGTCTGCGTGCCCGCGTCGGCGTGGCCGGCGGCACGCGAGGTGGTCGAGTCGGTCGGGCTGGGCGCCGCGGCGGCCGATCCCCAAGCGGAAGGGGACTGGGTCGACGGGGTGCTTCCGGCCTGACCGCACCGCTGTCCGTAGCGTGCGTCAGCCGGCGGCGGGCGGCTCAAGCAACCCGGGCGACAACCCGCGGAACTCCTCGGCCAACTGCCGGAGGAAGCCGTCCATCGCCGAGCTCCTGCGCCACACCATCGCGATCCGCCGGTGCGGCGCGCTGCCCTGGAACGGCACCAGTGCGATGTCCGGCGAGGGCGGCACCGGCGGCTGCACCGCCAGCACCGGCAACAACGTGATGCCGACCCCGGCGGCCACCATCTGCCGCAGGGTCTCCAGGCTGGTGGCACGGAATCCGTCGCGCTCGTCCGCGCCGGCCATCCGGCACACCTCCAGCGCCTGGTCGCGCAGGCAGTGGCCCTCCTCGAGCAACAGCAGGTGGCGGTCGTCGAGTGCGTCCAGCGCAAGGTCGCGTTGCCCGGCCAGAGCGTGGTCGGCCGGTACCGCCAGCACGAAGGGTTCGTCGAACAGGGGTTCGAGGTGGAGCTGCTCGTCGTGCAGCGGCAACGCAAGGATGCCGGCATCCAGGCGACCATCGCGCAGCCGCTCCAGGATCTGGTCGGTCTTCTCCTCGACCAGCAGCAGTTCCAGCCGCGGGAAGCGCTTGCGCACGCCGGGCAGTACATGCGGCAACAGGTAGGGCGCCAGGGTCGGGAACAGGCCGAGCTTGACCGTGCCGGCCTCCGGGTCCTGGCTGCGCCGGGCGATCTCGCCCATCTGCTCGACCTCGGCGATCACCCGGCGCGCGCGCTGGGCGATGTCCAGTCCAACCGGCGTGAGCATCACCCGTCGCGGCGCCCGCTCGACCAGTGCGACGCCGAGCTCGTCCTCGAGCTTGCGGATCTGGGTCGACAGGGTCGGTTGGCTGACGAAGCACGCCGCCGCCGCGCGGCCGAAGTGCCGGTGGTCGGCCAGGGCAACCAGGTATTTGAGGTCGCGCAGGTTCATGGCGTGGTCGGCCGGGCCGCGACCCGCACGGACGGGTCGCGGCGAAGGCTCAGGCGGCCTGTTGCTGCTCGGGCGCGGAGGTGCGGATCAGGTGGTCGAACGCGCTCAGCGCGGCGGTCGATCCGGCGCCCATCGCGATCACGATCTGCTTGTACGGCACCGTGGTCGCGTCGCCGGCGGCGAACACGCCCGGGACCGAGGTCGCACCGCGCTCGTCGATCACGATCTCGCCGCGCGGGCTCAGCTCCACCGTGCCCTTCAACCACTCGGTGTTGGGCAGCAGGCCGATCTGGACGAAGATGCCGGCGAGCTCGACCGTCTGCGACTCGCCGGAGCTGCGGTCCCTGTAGACCAGTCCGGTGACCCGCTGGCCGTCGCCGAGCACCTCGGTGGTCTGCGCGTTGAGCAGGATGTCGACGTTGCCGAGGCTGCGGAGCTTGCGCTGCAGCACCTCGTCGGCACGCATGCGGGTGTCGAACTCGATCAGGGTGACGTGCTCGACGATGCCGGCCAGGTCGATGGCCGCCTCCACGCCGGAGTTGCCGCCGCCGATCACCGCCACGCGCTTGCCCTTGAACAGCGGGCCGTCGCAGTGCGGGCAGTAGGCCACGCCCTTGTTGCGGTATTGCTCCTCGCCGGGCACGCCCATCTGGCGCCAGCGTGCACCGGTCGACAGGATCACGCTGCGCGACCGGAGCGAGGCGCCGTTCTCGAGCTGCACCTCGATCAGACCGCCGGGCTCGCTGGCCGGAACCAGCGCGGTTGCGCGCTGCAGGTTCATCACGTCGACGTCGTACTCGCGGACATGCTGCTCCAGCGCCACGCCGAGCTTGGGACCCTCGGTGTACTGCACCGAGATGAAGTTCTCGATCGCGAGCGTGTCGAGCACCTGGCCGCCGAAGCGCTCGGCTGCGACGCCGGTGCGGATGCCCTTGCGCGCGGCGTAGATCGCCGCCGCCGCGCCGGCCGGGCCGCCGCCGACCACCAGCACGTCGAACGCGTCCTTGGCCCTGATCTTCCCGGCCTCGCGCTCGGCGGCGCCGGTGTCGAGCCGGGCGACGATCTGCTCGATCGTCATCCGGCCCTGGTCGAACGGCTTGCCGTTGAGGAACACGGTCGGCACCGACATCACTTCGCGCGCCTCGACCTCGTCCTGGTACAGCGCGCCGTCGATGGCGACGTGGTGGATGTTGGAATTCAGCACGCTCATCAGGTTCAGCGCCTGCACCGTGTCCGGGCAGCTCTGGCAGGACAGCGACATGAACGTCTCGAAATGGAACTCGCCCTCGAGGTCGCGGACCTGGTTCGCCAGTTCCTCCTCGATCTTGGGCGGGTGGCCGCCGACCTGCAGCAGCGCCAGCACCAGCGAGGTGAACTCGTGGCCCATCGGAATCGCGGCGAAGCGCACGCCGACGTCGGTGCCGGCGCGGTTGATCGCGAACGACGGCTTGCGCGCGTCATCGCCGTCGCGCCGGGTGATCCTGTCCGACAGCGAGGCGATGTCCGACAGCAGCGCGTCGAGTTCGCGCGACTTGTCGCTGTCGTCGAGGGAGGCGACCAGCTCGATCGGCTGGGTCAGCTTTTCCAGGTAGGCCGACAACTGGGCCTTGAGATTGGCGTCGAGCATGGCAATGGCTCCAGTGCGTGGATTCGGGGAGGGTGTGGGCGTTTGCAGGAGCGGCCTGGGCCGGGGGAGGGAGCCGGGAGGGAGAAACCGGCGACAGCGCAGGCCGCTTTTGCAAACACCAGGCGGCGGGGAGCGCCCCGGCGGGAGGCCGGGGCGCGCCGGGGGTCAGATCTTGCCGACCAGGTCGAGCGACGGCTTCAGGGTCTCGGCGCCTTCCTGCCACTTGGCCGGGCACACCTCGCCCGGGTGGCTGGCGACGTACTGGGCAGCCTTGACCTTGCGCAGCAGCTCACTGGCGTCGCGGCCGATGCCGTTGTCGTGGATCTCGCACAGCTTGATCTGGCCTTCCGGGTTGATCACGAAGGTGCCACGCAGGGCCAGGCCCTCTTCCTCGATCATCACGTCGAAGTTGCGGGTGATCGTGCCGGTCGGGTCGGCCAGCATGGTGTAGTTGACCTTCTTGATCGCCTCGGAGGTGTCGTGCCAGGCCTTGTGCGAGAAGTGGGTGTCGGTCGACACGCTGTAGATCTCGACACCGAGCTTCTTGAACTCCTCGTACTTGTCGGCCAGGTCCTCGAGCTCGGTCGGGCAGACGAAGGTGAAGTCGGCCGGGTAGAACACGACCACGGACCACTTGCCCTTCAGGTCGGCTTCGGTCACTTCGATGAACTTGCCCTGCTTGAAGGCCTGGGCCTTGAACGGCTTGATTTCGGTATTGATCAGGGACATGCGTCGGTTCCTTCTCTATGGGTGGTTGGGAGGGGTGGGTGAGTCGATGGGGGCCATGTTAGGTCCGCCTATCGCTTTCGTAAAATCGATTGATGGAATTGTATTGATAGGTTTCATCTATCGATACCGCGCCCGGCGACCCGTAAAGCATGGGTCGCCGGGTGTTAGGCACATGCGAGCAGGCCGCCCATGACGATCGTCATGCGTGCGCGACCGCCCCGGCCCGTTAAGGTCGGCCAGTCATCCAGCCGGGGAACGCCATGCTTCGCATCCGCCATATCGCCTGCGCCGTCGCGCTGGCGCTGACCGCTCCTTCCGTAGCAATGGCCCAGGCCGACGTCGCGACGGACACGACCGACGCCGCGGTACCGACGGGCCAGTTGCCCCGCACGGTGGTGCCCGGGCTGGTCGAACTGGAGCTCAGGCTCGACCCGGGCCAGGAGCGCTTCTCCGGCCGCACCGTGATCCATGCGGATGTCGCCCGACCGACCGACGTCGTCTGGATGCATGGGCGGGACCTCGACATCCGCAGCGCCGAGGCGGTGCTCCCGGACGGCCGCCGCATCGCGCTGGAGGCCGAGCAGGTGCACGTCTCGGGCGTGCTGAAGTTGGCGGCTGCCGGGACCATCCCGGCCGGCGACGTCGACATCGAGATCGCTTTCGAGGCGCCCTACGGCAACCTGATGGGCGCCTACCGGGTCAAGCCGGACGGCGAGGACTACGTGGTCACCCAGATGGAACCGCTGGGCGCGCGCAGCACTTTTCCCGGCTTCGACGAGCCGAGCTTCAAGCAGCCCTGGGACGTGACCCTGATCGTCCCGGCCGACGACGTCGCCCTGTCCAACGGCCCGGAGGTCAGCACCGAAACCCTCGCGGACGGCTGGAAGAAGGTCACCTTCAAGCGGACCGAAGCGCTGCCGAGCTACCTGCTGGCGTTCGTGGTCGGCCCGTGGGACGTACCGGTGGGGCAGGACATCGCACCGCACGGCCCGCGCACCACGCCAGTGCCGCTGCGCGGGGTCGCGGCCAAGGGGCAGGGCGCCCGCATGCGTTACTCGCTGGAGAACACCCCACCGATGATCCATGCGATGGAGGACTACTTCGGCACGCCATACCCGTTCGCCAAGCTCGACAACGTCGCCGCGCCGGACTTCGGCGCCGGCGCGATGGAGAACGCCGGGCTGATCATCTACCGCGACACCCTGATGCTGATCGACGAGGACGCATCGGTCGGCCAGCGGCAGAGCTTCTGGGGCGTGAGCGCGCACGAACTCGCCCACCAGTGGTTCGGCAACCTGGTCACGATGGAGTGGTGGGACGACCTGTGGCTCAACGAGGCGTTCGCGACCTGGATGGGCAACAAGATCACCGGCCAGCTGCAGCCCGACTTCCACACCGACCGCAACATCCTCGAGGGCGGTCTGCGCGCGATGGGTGCCGACAGCCTGGCCAGCACCCGCCGCATCCACCAGCCGATCAGCAACTTCACCGAGATCTCGTCGGCGTTCGACGGCATCACCTACCAGAAGGGTGGCGCGGTGCTGTCGATGTTCGAGAACTACGTCGGCGAGGAGGCGTTCCGCGATGGCGTGCGTGCGTACCTGGCGGCCAACGCCCGTGGCAACGCGACCAGCACCGACCTGATCGATGCCATCGCCGCGCAGAGCGATGAACCCGAAGGCGTCAAGCGCGCCTTCCTGAGCTTCATCGACCAGCCCGGCGTGCCGATGGTCAAGGTCGATGTCGACTGCGCCGATGGCAAAGCGCCGGCGCTGGTGCTGCAGCAGCAGCGCTACCTGCCGCTGGGTTCGACCGCCAGCGCCGGGCAGGCCTGGGGCATCCCGATGTGCGTGCGCTACGCCGCCGACGGCACCGTGCACGAGCAGTGCGGCCTGGTCGAGGGCGCGCAGGCGCGGTTCGAGCTGGAGCAGGCGCAGTCCTGCCCCGCGTGGGTGATGCCGAACGCGCACGGCGACGGCTACTACCGGTTCGCACTGGCGCCGAAGTGGCAGCAGGCGCTGTCGGGCGCATTCGCCGACCTCGACGAGCGCGAACAGCGCGTCTACGCCGACTCGGCCGCCGCGGCATATGGCGCCGGCGAGCTGACCGTCGCGCAGATGATCGCCGCACTGCCGCAGTTCGCGACCGCCCGGTCGCGCCAGACGGCCACCGCCGGCATGGGCAACGTCGGCTGGATCGAGGACCACCTGCTGACCGACGAGGCGTCGCGTGCGGCGCTGCGCGCCCGCTTCGCCGACATCTACCGGCCGCGGTTGCAGTCGCTGGGCATGGTGTCGAAGGACGGTGAGAGCGACGACGATCGCCTGCTGCGCAGCACCCTGATCGGCTACTTCGCCGAAACGCTCGAGGACCCGGCGGTGCGTTCCGACTTCGTCCAGCGTGGCAACGCGGTGCTCGGCCTGGGCGGCGACGGCAAGCTGGATCCGGACGCGGTCGTGCAGGACCTGCGTGACACCGCGGTGTCGGTGGCGGTGCAGGATGGCGGCCCGGCCGCGTTCGACCTCGCCGAGAAGCACCTGCGCGCCAGCCAGGACGCGGTGATCCGGCGCGAACTGTTGTCGGCCATGGGCAGCGTGACCGACCCCGCGTTGGCCGAGCGGGCGCGTGCGTTCGTGCTCGAGCCGGGCCTGCTGCGGCTCAACGAGATCTACTACGTGATCTTCAGCCAGGCCGGTGAACCGGAAAACCGCGCCGCGCTGCGTGAGTGGCTGGAGGCCAACTACGACGCACTGCAGGCCAAGATGGCTCCGGGCGGTTCGGCCATCGCCAGTGCCTACGCGGCCGGAATGTGCAGCACCGCGGAAGCCGAAGCATTGCAGCAGCGCTTCGCCAAGCGCATGGAGACCATCGAGGGTGGACCGCTGGACCTGCGGCAGACGGTCGAAGGCATCGGCCTGTGCGCCGCCGCCAGGTCCGCGCGCATGGGGCAGCCGATCGAGTAGGCCCGACGAGCCGGGACGGAGGCGGCCGCGTCGCCCCCGTCCCTTGGCCGCAAAGCGCCCGTCTCCCCGCGTAGGATGGCCGGCCCTGCATGCCGCCAACCCGACCCGTTCCATGCCGCGCATCGACGCCATTCTCCGCGACGCCCGCACCGGGCTTGAGCCCGGCGACGCCGAGGCACTGCTGTGCCACGTGCTGGGCCGGCCGCGCAGCTGGCTTTACGCGCACGGCGACGATGAGCTCGACGAGGCCGGTGCAGCAGCGTTCGACGCATTGCTCGCTCGACGCCGCGATGGCATGCCGGTCGCCTACCTCACGGGCCGGCGGGGCTTCTGGCGCTTCGATCTCGATGTCGGCCCGGCGACGCTGATCCCGCGCCCGGAAACCGAACTGCTGGTCGAGCTCGCGCTCGAGCGGATGCCCAGCGACCGTCCGCTGCGCGTGGCCGACCTGGGCACTGGTACGGGCGCCATCGGGCTGGCACTCGCGTTCGAGCGGCCCGGGGCCGAGGTGATCGCCACCGATGCCAGCGTCGCCGCGCTCGAAGTGGCCGCCGGCAACGCGGCGAGGCTGGGGGTCGGCAACGTCACCTTCCGCCACGGCAACTGGCTCGCGCCGCTCGCAGGCGAACGGTTCGACCTGATCGCCAGCAACCCGCCGTACATCGCCGAAGGCGACCCGCACCTGGCGCACGGCGACCTGCGCTTCGAGCCGCCCACCGCGCTCGCGTCGGGCGTCGATGGCCTCGACGCGATCCGGGCGATCGCCGCCGACGCCCCCGCGCACCTCGTGCCGGGCGGCTGGTTGCTGGTCGAACACGGCTTCGACCAGGGGCCGCCCGTGCGCGCGCTGCTGGAGGCTGCCGGGTTCGAGGCGGTCGCCACCGCCACCGACCTCGAGCACCGCGACCGCGTCACCCTGGGCCGGCATCCCGGCCCGGCTGCGACGCGCGCACCGCGCGGCTAGACTGGGCGGCCCACCGCACCGAGCCCTGGCATGCGCAGTCTGTATCCCGAGATCCAGCCCTACGACACCGGTACCCTCCCCGTCGACGAGCGCCACACGCTCTACTACGAGCAGTGCGGCAACCCGGAAGGCAAACCGGTGGTGCTGTTGCACGGTGGGCCGGGTGGCGGCTGCAGCGACAAGATGCGTCGCTTCCACGACCCGGAGAAGTACAGGATCGTGCTGTTCGACCAGCGCGGCAGCGGCCGCTCCACCCCGCATGCGGACCTGGTCGACAACACCACGTGGCACCTGGTCGAGGACATCGAGACGCTGCGGGTCAAGCTGGGCATCGACCGCTGGCAGGTGTTCGGCGGCAGCTGGGGCTCCACCCTGGCGCTGGCCTATGCCGAGACCCACCCCAAGCGGGTCACCGAACTGGTCCTGCGCGGCATCTTCATGCTGCGCCGCTGGGAACTGGAATGGTTCTACCAGGAGGGTGCCAGCCGGCTGTTCCCGGAAGCCTGGGAGCACTACATCAAGGCAATCCCGGTGACCGAGCGGCATGACCTGATCAGCGCGTTCCACCGCCGCCTGACCAGCGACGACGACAAGACCCGCCTCGCCGCCGCCAAGGCCTGGAGCGTGTGGGAAGGCGCCACCAGCTTCCTTCATATCGACGAGGACTTTGCCAACAGCCACGAGGACCCGCAGTTCGCGCTGGCGTTCGCGCGCATCGAGAACCACTACTTCGTCAACAGCGGGTTCTTCGAGGTCGACGACCAGCTGTTGCGCGATGCCGGCAACCTCGCCGACATCCCGGGCGTGATCGTGCATGGCCGCTACGACGTGGTCTGCCCGGTGCAGAACGCGACCGACCTGCACAAGGCCTGGCCAAAATCGGAACTGGTGATCACCCCGGCATCGGGACACTCGGCGTTCGAGGCCGAGACGGTCGACGCGCTGGTGCGCGCGACCGACGCGTTCGCCTGACGCGCGTCCCCATCGCGGCCGTCAACGGGCGTCGGCGCGACGCCCGCGTGGCGCACGGGATCCGGCGTGGCGAGCGCTACCGGCTCAGGCCGGCGTGCCGTCGGGGTTGTGGTCGATCATCCACAGCCCCGCCCACAGCTTGAGGTCCAGCTCGAAGCCTTCGGCCTGCTTGCGCATCAGCCAGGCCGGTGCCTGCGAACGCGGCACCGTGTGCACGGTGATGTCCTCGTTGTCGACGCCGCCACCTTCACCCACGCGGGTCAGGTCGAGCGCCCGCACGAAGGCGATCCGCTCGCTGCTCATGCCCGACGAGGTCGGCCCCACCAGCAGCACGTCCAAGCGCGCCGGTTGCCAGCCGGTCTCCTCGATGAGCTCGCGATGGGCCGCGGCCTCCAGGGTGTCGTTGGCGTGGTCGTCGCCGACCAGGCCGGCCGGCATCTCGATCGTGCGACGGCCCAGCGGCACCCGGAACTGCTCGACGAACAGGACCTCGTCGTCGGGCGTGACCGCGATGATGATCACCGCCATGCCGTTGCCGTGGGTGCGCTCGGCGTACTCCCAGCGGCCGCGCCGGACCATGCGCAGCCAGGGGCCTTCGTAGAGGATTTCGGGGGTGTCGTCTTCGTGCTCGCTCATGCCGGTGATCCTAACCGGCCACGGCGTCCGCGACACCGCCGCCGCTCAGGCCGGGGCGAACGCGACGCCGGCGGCCTCGTGCAGGCGCCGGCGCGTCATCGGTCCGAAGCGGAGCGCGTCGCACAGCCGACCCAGCTGCCCGCCATCGGCCGCATTGCGGGCGAAGTGGGCGTCCGCACCGTCGAGTGGCACGTCGCAGGCGATGGTCGCCAGTTGCCGGCACAACAGCGCCTGCGCGCGGTGTGCCCGCAGACGGGCCGCGCAGCTTGCGGCGCCCCGCAGGCGCAGGAAAGGCACTTCCTCGACCCGCTCCAGCAAGGCATCCAGGCTGCCGAAGTGCGCCAGCAGCGCGGCCGCGGTCTTGGCGCCGATGCCGGGCACGCCGGGGATGTTGTCGACCGCATCACCGGTCAGGCCGAGGTAGTCGGCCAGCTGGTGCGCCTGCACGCCATGGCGCGCCGGCACCCCGACCGCGCCCCAGCGCTGGCCCCGGGCGAAGTCCCACTGCTCGTCGTGCTCGCCAAGCAATTGCGACAGGTCCTTGTCCGCCGACACGATCACCGACCGGAACCCGTGGCGGCGCGCGCGGTGGCAGGCGCTGCCGATCAGGTCGTCGGCCTCGTACTCGACATGGGCCAGCACGCTGAGCCCGAGCGCGTTGCACAACGCCTTGCACTGTCCGAACTGGCGCCTGAGTTCCTCCGGCGCGGGCTCGCGGTTGGCCTTGTAGGCCGGGTAGAGCGCATTGCGGAAACACGAGTCCAGCGCCTCGTCGAAGGCGATCGCGATGTGCTGTGGCCGGGTCCGGTCCAGCAGCTCCAGCAGGAAACGGGCGAAGCCGTGGACCGCATTGGTCGGCCAGCCGTCGCTGTCGCGGAAATCGTCGGGCATCGAGTGCCAGGCCCGGAACACGTAGAGGCTGGCATCGACCAGGTAAAGCGTGTTGACCGGCGCGTGCCCGGCGCGGACGTCACCGTCCATCACGGTCGCCATTGGACCAGCAGGTCGGCCGGGTCGGGGCGCTCGCGCTCGGGCACGTCGATCTTCGGCGTCCCGAGGTGGATGAAACCGATCACGTGCTCGTCGTCCTGCAGCCCCAGCATCCGGGCAACCTCGCGGTCGTAGGCGGCCCAGCCGGTCAGCCAGCAGCCGCGGAAGCCGACCGCCTGCGCCGCCTGAAGCAGCGCAAAGCAGGTGCACCCCGCGGTGAGCAGGCGCTCGCGCTCGGGAATCTTGGCGTCGGGGCCGAGCCGCGCGACCGCCACCACGATCACCGGCGCATGCAGCCAGCGGCTGCGGTCCTTGTCGAGCACCGCCGCGCTGACGTCGGGGTCGACCACGTGGTGGCGCTCCGCCAGACGCTCGCCGAAGACCTTGCGGGCCTCGTCGCGCAGGGTGATGTAGCGGAACGGCACGCGCTTGCCGTGGTCGGGCACCCGGACCGCGCTGCGCAGCAACCGCAGCAGCGTGGCGTCGTCCGGGCCGGGGGCCTGGAGCTGGATCGCGGGCACCGAAAGCCGGCCGTCGAGGGCCGCCAGCGGGTCCGATACTGAATCGGGCGGCGGAATGGAAAACGCCCGCGGGACGGGCGTATGGTGGTCATTGGGTGACATGGGTCACAGGTTCGTGACGACGCGGGGTCATTGACCCATATTGCCACTATGCTCCGACCCACGTCCTGACCGACCCGTCGCGTCACTTTCTGTCCGGGGAACGCTTCCGTGTCCATTCAACCGCTTGATTCGGCTCGTACTTCGCGTACCGACCCGATGCGCGTGCTCGAAGAGGTCAAACGCCTCGCGCTCGAGTTGCTGGGCGGATTGCCGGCCACCCTGTATCCGGACATCGAAGAAGCACTGAAGACCGCGGTCCATGACGACGACGGGCGCGACGCGCCGCAGTTGCTGTACCAGAACCAGGCCGCACTCTGGGTGCTCCGCCAGCACCAGTCGGCCCATGTCATGCGCTACCGGCAGAACGTCGGGCAGGGCTTCGACGAGTTCCGCGCGCTGCGCATCCGCAACCGCGGCGAGCTGCCGCTGGGGCTGATCGACGAGAGCCAGATCGACTTCCACCTGGCCGGGCAGAACCTCGCCGAGTCGCTGGGCCACCGTTTCAAGGCGATGCTCGAGCAACTGCGCGGCCGCCTCCAGGTCGTCACGACCGTGCTCGGCCTTCCGCCGATCCCGAATCCGGTGGGTCCGACCCGGCTGGCCGATGCCTTCGTCGAGACCTTCACCGACGAGCAGATCCCCGCGGCGCTGCGCGCGCTGCTGTTCGGCCATTACGAGCGCGAGCTGGGCAAGGTGCTCGGCGAGTTCTACGCGCAGGTCAACGAACTGCTTGCCCGCAGCGGCTTCGGTGGCAGCGTCGAGCAGCCGCCGGCGGCGCCGACCATACGTCGGCCGATCCCGTCTCCGGCGCCCACGGGGCCCACTGACTCGCCCTATGCCGATACCTACGGGCACGGCGGGGGACCAGTTCCCGGACAGGCCGGCGTCGCCGGAGGCCAGTCCGCCGGATGGAATCCCGACGCTGCCGGCGCCACCGGTTACGGCATGGGTGGCCAGGGCGGCGCAGCAGGTACGGGAGCAGGCACCGGAACCGGAACCGGTGGCGGTTACGGCGCCGAAATGGGGCATGGCACCGCGGGCTCGGCGCCCGGCCAGCCGGGCCAGCCCGGCCACCCGGGTACTGGCGACCGGGCTGCACCCACCAGCGCCGAGCTCGGCGAACTGCGGCAGATGCTCCACGCCTGGCGCGATGGCCGCATGGCGCCCACGACGCCCGCCACCGGCGCACCCGTGCAGCAACCGGGTTCGCGCCGCGAACTGCGGGTGGACGAGGTCGTCAGCGTCGCCTCGCTGCTGCAGGGCGAGCCTTCCGACGTCTTCGCCCGGGCGCTGGCCGGTTCCGGCCGACTGGCGACCGCGATCCGCGACCAGCTCAACGACGGCTCCCGCCGGTTGGGCCTGGATCCCGAGCACATCCGTTTCAGCGGCGACGAGGAGGATGCGATCGACCTGGTCGCGTTGCTGTTCGACTCGCTGTTCCAGAGCCACCACTTGCAGGACCGTGCCCGCCGGCTGTATGCGCGTCTGGTGCTGCCGTTCGTCAAGGTGGCCCTGACCGACCAGAGCCTGTTCGTGCAGCCCGCGCATCCGGCGCGGCGCCTGCTGGATGCGATCACCGAGGCCTGCGCCGGCAACAAGGGCGAGACCCCGCAGGAACGCGAGTTGCTGGACCGCGCCGCGGCCGCGTCGCAGCGGGTGGTCGCCGAGTACAACGAGGACCTTGCGATCTTCGAGACCGCGCACGCCGAGCTGGACGCGTTGCTGCAGCAGCAGCGCCGTCGCATCGAGCTGCAGGCCGAGCGCGCCGCCAAGGCCACGTTCGGCCGCGAGCGGCTGTCGAACGCGCGCGAGCAGGCGGACAGCGTCCTCGCACGCCGGCTGGCCGCGCCGCCGCTGAGCCGCGGGGTTGCCGAATTCCTCACCGGTTCCTGGCGCCACCACCTGGTCCAGGTCCTGCTGCGCGAGGGTGGCGAGAGCGAGCGCTACCGCGAGGCCATCGCCCTGGGTGACGCGCTGGTGGATGCCGATCGGATTGCATCCGAAGGCCGCGGACGCGACCTGGCGACGCGCCTGCTGGCGCTGCAGCCGGCGATCATCGCCTGCCTGGGCAGCTCCGGCCTCGACCACAGCGCCGCCGAGCATGGCCTGGCGGTCCTGGTGAAGGGGCTGATCTACCCGCACGCCCCGCGCGACCTGCACGACGCGCCGCCGGCCACCCCGGATGATGACGACGCCGAGCGAGGACTATGGGTCGCCGGTGGCACCGACACCCTGCGTTTCGACCCGGCGATGGCCGAGCAGATGCGCGCCCTCGAACCGGGCGAGTGGTTGCAGATGACCGACATCCATGGCGAGAGCGTGGACGCCAAGGTGGCGTGGGTCAGCCCGCTGACCGCGCGCCGCCTGCTGGTCAACCGCCGTGGCCTGCGGGTGCTGGTCGCCTCGGTCGAGGAGCTGGCCAGCCTGCATGCGGCCGGCCGCCTGCAACTGGGCTGCGAGCCGACCGCGTTCGAGCAGGCCATGCGCCAGGTGCGCCAGCAGCTGGACCGGGCGGTCGGGCAACACTGACGCCGGCGCATCGCGCCGGCGCACCCCATTCGCTACGATGCCCCGACCTCGTCAGGGAGCGTGTGCATGGCCGCAGCATCCGACACACCGGTGACCATCGGCGTGCCCCGCGAGACCGCGCCGGGCGAACGTCGGGTCGCGCTGACACCTGAAACGGCGCGCAAGCTGGCGACCGCGGGCGCGCGCATCCGGATCGAACGCGGCGCCGGGCTGGCTGCCGGGTTCACCGACGAGGCCTACGCCGAGACGGGTGCCGAGCCGGTTGCCGATATTGCGCAGGCACTGGAAGCCGCCGACATCGTCCTGTGCGTGCAGCCGCCCGCGCCGGCGCAACTCTCACGCATGCGGCAAGGCGCGGTCCTGATCGGCGTGCTTGCACCCGAGGCCGAGCCGGAGCGCGCCGAGGCGATCCGCAGTCGTGGCCTGATTGCGTTCCCCCTCGAGCGGCTGCCGCGCACCACGCGCGCGCAGGCGATGGACGTGCTCAGTTCGCAGGCGGGCATGGCCGGCTACAAGGCGATGCTGGTCGCGGCCGGGCTGGCGCCACGGTTCTTCCCGATGCTGACCACCGCCGCCGGCACGATCCGGCCGTCGAAGGTGCTGGTGATCGGTGCCGGTGTCGCCGGCCTGCAGGCGATCGCCACCGCCCGGCGGCTGGGCGCGCAGGTCGAGGGCTTCGATGTGCGGCCCGAAACCCGCGAGCAGATCGGGTCGCTTGGCGCACGCTTCCTCGACCTGGGCGTAACTGCGGCGGGCGAGGGCGGCTATGCGCGCGCGCTGACCGACGAGGAGCGGGCCGAACAGCAGCGGCGGTTGGCCGAACACCTGAAAGGCGTCGACGTGGTGGTCACCACGGCAGCAGTGCCCGGACGGGCCGCGCCGCGGATCATCACCCGCGCGATGGTGGAAGGCATGAAGCCGGGCAGCGTCGTTGTCGACCTGGCGGCGGAAAGTGGCGGCAACTGCGAGGCGACCCGCCCGGGCGAGACCGTCGAAACCGGCGGCGTCACCGTCGCCGGGCCATTGGACCTCGCCAGCAGTGGCGCGGTGCACGCCAGCGAGATGTACGCCCGCAACCTGTTCAATTTCACCCGCCTGCTGCTCGTCGACGGCGCGCTCGCGTTCGACTGGGAGGACGAACTGCTGGCGAAGACCGTGTGGCCGGAACCGCCGGTGTCGCCCCGAGAAGCCGCCGCGGCGGCTTCACCCGTGACCTGACGGACGGGTTACTCGTCGCAGTCGTCGCGCGGCTTCGGTGCCGGGTTCGCCGCCACCCAGGCCTTGCGTTCGGCGGCGGTCATCGCGCGCCACTTCGCCTTCAGCGCACGGCGCCCGTCTTCGTCCAGCGTGCGCATTCGTGCATAAAGCGCCCGCGCTTCGTCGCGTTGCGCGGGCGACATGTGTTTCCAGCGCCGGACACCCTGGTGCGCGCGCGCTCGCTGATCGGGACTGAGCTGCTGCCAGCGCTCCGCGCGCTCGAGCATGTGCGCGCGTTGCTCCGGCTCGGCGTTCCAGCGGGCGCGGATCGGTGCAATCAATTGCTCGCGCTGCGCCCCGGTCAACTGGTCCCAGGCCGGCAAGGCCTGGGGTGCGGCCGCCGCCGGCGCGACTGCGAACAGCATGGTGAGCGCGGCGACGCGGAGGTGGCGATGGAAGGTCGTGTTCATGGTCGTCGGTCCGCAGGAGGCGGCAGGGTGTCGTCGTTGGCGGCCAGCCACAGGTAGAGGCCGGGATCCTCGTCCAGCGCGGCCAGGATCTCGTCGACTTCGCTGTCGGCGCTGGCCCGGCGGCTGGCTTGTTCAAGCGGATCGGCGGCGGCCACCACCTGGTCGACCGGTCGCGGCGTGCTTGCCGGTGGGCGGTGGAGGGTCATGGCCAGCATGGCGATCGCCACCGCGGCGGTGGCGGTGCCTCCCCCCACCAACCAGCCGCGCCACGCCGGCGCGGCGCGGCGCGGTGCCTGGCGGGCCTCGCGCAACCGTCGGCGGGTCGGCGCGGACAGGTGGGCCAGTGCCTGCGCGTGGCAGTCGCGCGCGGCCCGGTCGAAGGCGTCGTCGTGGTGGGAGTCGCGAGGGGCGTCGCGAAGGGCGTCGCGTCTCATCGCCAATCCTCCAGTTGCTGCTGCAGCGTCGCACGGGCGCGCGACAGGTGGGTCTTGACCGAGCCCTCGCCGCAGCCCATCACCTCGGCGGTGGTGGCCACGTCCAGCTCTTCAAGCACCCGCAACGTGAACGCCTCGCGTTGCCGCGCGGGCAGGCGGGCTATCGCCTCTGAAAGGCGCGCGTAGGCCTCCTGTCCCTCGTGGACGCGCGCCGGGCCCGGCCCTTCGTCGGTCCAGTCGGGCAGGCCGCCGTCTTCGCGTTCGGGCGGCGGCGCCAACCAGCGCAGGCGGAAGGTCCGACGCCGCTGGACGTCGACGATCCGGCTGCGCAGGATCCGCCAGAACAACGGGGTCCATTCGGTGGTCGGCCGGTCCTGGTAATTCAGCATCTTCACCATGGCGTCCTGCACCGCGTCGAGTGCATCGTCGCGCTGGCGCAGCCCGAGTTCGGCGAAGCGGAAGGCACGCGGACCGATGCCGGCCAGGAAATGGTCCAGCGACGCGTACTCCCGGCGTGGCGGCGCAGCGCTCCCGGCAGGCGCGTGGGCGCCTGGGGAGGGCGCGGCATGGATGTCGTCGTCGGCATCTGCATTCACGTTTCGAGGATATACGCAGTCATCGGTACTGCCTCAGGCAGCGCTGCTGCGGGGATGGGAACGCGCGGCGGCACCCCCGGTTGACAGGGTCGGCTGCGCCGCCGCGGCGGCCGTGGTTATGATGCGGGCGACATCGCAGGCCGGACGGCAGGGTGGCGGGGATGGGCGACGGATCGGTGGCACAGGCGTTCACGGTGCTCTACATCTTCATGCTGGCGGCGATCGCCGGCCACGTGATCATTTCGCGCGTGCCGGTGATCCTGCACACGCCGCTGATGTCGGGCTCCAACTTCATCCACGGCATCGTGCTGGTCGGGGCGATGGTCGTGCTCGGCCACGCCGACACCACCCTGGAGAAGGCGATCGGTTTCGTCGCGGTGGTTCTGGGAGCCGGTAACGCGGCCGGTGGCTACGTGGTGACCGAACGCATGCTTGAGATGTTCAAGCCCAGTCGGAAACCGGGCGCCGACGACGCCGGCAAGCCGGGCGGGGACGCCGGATGACCGCCGCGGGGCTGCTCGCCGCGGCGAGCTACCTGGTCGCGGCCACGTTGTTCCTGCTCGGGCTGCAGCGGATGGCCTCGCCGCGCACGGCGCGCAGCGGCATCCGCTGGGCCGGCGTCGGCATGTTGCTGGCGACCGCGGCGACCTGCCTGCTCGGACTCGACAACCTCGGTCTGATCCTCGCCGCGCTGGCCATCGGCGCAGGCGCGGCGTGGGTATCGGGACGCCGCGTCGCGATCACTGACATGCCGCAGATGGTCGCGCTCTACAACGGCATGGGGGGTGGCTCGGCGGCGGCGATCGGCGCGGTCGAGCTGCTGCGGTTCTCGGCGATGGCCACCGGCGTGGCGGCGGTCGCGCAGGCCGGCACCTCGCCATCGATGGCCACGCTGGTGCTGGCGGTGCTCGGCGCGGCGATCGGCGCGGTGTCGCTGTCGGGTTCGGTGATCGCCTGGGCCAAGCTCGACGGGCGGCTCGACCGCAGGGTCGTGTTCCCCGGCCAGCAGGTCTTCAACGCGCTGGTGTTCGTCGCGATGGTGGTGGCCGGCGGCTGGGCGGTGGCGACGCTCGAGGTGCCGGTGATCATTGCGTTCTTCGTGCTGGCGCTGGCGCTGGGCGTTCTGATGACGCTGCCGATCGGCGGCGCCGACATGCCGGTGGTGATCTCGCTGTACAACGCGCTGACCGGATTGGCGGTGGCGTTCGAAGGCTACGTGCTTGGCAACCAGGCGCTGGTGATCGCCGGCACCATGGTCGGCGCGGCCGGCATGCTGCTGACCCGGCTGATGGCCCGGGCGATGAACCGGCCGATCAGCGGCGTGCTGTTCTCCAACTTCGGTGGTGGCGGCGAGGCGCAGGAAATCAGCGGCGCGCAGAAACCCATCGAGGCCGGCGACGTGGCCGCGATGATGGCCTACGCCGAGCGCGTGGTGATCGTGCCGGGCTACGGCATGGCCGTAGCCCAGGCCCAGCACAAGATCTGGGAGCTGACCCAGAAGCTGGTCGAACGCGGGGTCAAGGTGAAGTTCGCGATCCACCCGGTCGCCGGTCGCATGCCCGGCCACATGAACGTGCTGCTGGCCGAGGCCGGCGTGCCCTACGACCTCATCACCGACATGGACGACATCAACCCCGAGTTCCGGCAGACCGACGTCGCGCTGGTGATCGGGGCCAACGACGTGGTCAACCCGGTGGCCCGGACCGATCCGGCGTCGCCGATCTACGGCATGCCGATCCTGGACGTGGTGGACGCGAAGAACGTGGTGGTGATCAAACGTGGCCGCGGCACCGGCTTCGCGGGGATCGAGAATGCGCTGTTCTACGCCGACAACGCGCGGATGCTGTACGGCGACGGGGCCGAGATGGCCGGCGCGCTGGTCAGCGAGCTGAAGGCCATGGACGGCGGCCACTGACCACCGACAATCAGCGCGAGGCCAGCGCCGCCACCACCACCGCCAGCAGCCACCAGACGACATCGGTAGCGTCGTTGGCCAGCCGGGTGAGGGTCCAGGCGTGGTGGAACCCCAGTCGCACCGCCGACTCCCAGGGCGCGTAGCCGAGCATCTTCCCCAGTTGTGCCGCGATCTGGCCCCAGTTGGCCAGCGCGATGATCACGAAGGTGGCCAGCACCGCCACGGGTATGCGCAGGCTGCCCGGGCGCCAACGCCCGAGCCGCAGCATCAGGGCCACGTCCAGCGCGCCCAGCACTGCCATCCAACTGTGCTGCCGCCCGCTGGAGAATCCGAGCGCGACCCACGCCACGACGAACGTCGCCACGCCGAGGACCAGCAGCAGCCAGCCGGTCAAGGGGGCCGCCACGGGCGCGAAGGTGCGGCGGGCGGCTGGGGTCACGGGACGGCTCATTCAGTGGGGTCGGGGCGGCGCGCCAGCATAGCGGGCACGGCGCGCAGGCGATATTGGACTAGAATGGTCCGATTCAAGTTTCCGCCTCCGGCCGCCCCGCCCATGTACTCCCGCAGCAGTGAACCCGTCCGCTTCGAACGCGACTGTCCCGCCGTCCTGGTGCCCCAGGGCGACGCCGTGAACCTCCCGGCCGGCAGCGTCGGCTACATCACCCAGGCGCTGGGCGGCAGCTACACGGTGTTCGTCGAAGGCAACCTGTTCCGCATCGCCGGCCAGGACGCCGACGCGATCGGCAAGGAGCCGGCCGATCCGATCGAGCTGCAGGAAGGCGCCGATGACGAGGCGGTCGAGCAACTGGTCTGGAAGCAGCTGCGCACCTGTTTCGATCCCGAGATCCCGATCAACGTGGTCGACCTCGGGCTGGTCTACCAGGCCACGGTGGCTCCGCACCCCGAGCGTCCGGGCGAGCGGCTGGTCGCCATCAGCATGACGCTGACCGCCCCCGGCTGCGGGATGGGGGACGTGCTGGTATCTGACGTGCGTGACAAGGTGGAGCTGATCCCGACCGTCGCCGAAGCCGATGTCGAGCTGGTGTTCGACCCGCCGTGGGGTCGGCACATGATGTCCGAGGCTGCCCGGCTCGAAACCGGAATGCTCTGAACCCGGAATAGGGTGACCCATTGGGTCAGGGTTTGCCGTTTTTGCGCAGAATGTTGCTGCTTTGCAACATTTCTGTCGCCCCACCGTAACGATTTGGAATCCGCCGGGCCTTGCCACGCAAGGCTCTCCGGCGACGGTGTCTGTTCATCTTCGTTACGGGGCCGTTATTCGCCGCATGCGGTGTTGTGGACCCCGAACTTCTCCCCCTAGGTTGCGTTTCGGCTTGGTTCAGGAAGACAGACCTCGCCGAACGTTCGTCCGGCCCGTGCAACGGAGTGCCTTCGGAGGCTTCGGGTGCGAGGAACCAGACGAAACCTTTGCCGCGATTGCGGCGTTACTTTTCGGGGGTTTCACGAATGTCTCAAGACTCTTTGCGCGGGTTCCGCACCCACGCCCTCGCCGCGGCCACCGCGGCCGTCCTCGCGGCCGCGATGGCGTCCGCACCGGCCGTCGCTGCGGGCCAGGGTGTGGTCAACACCGCGGGCCTGCAGTCGGATGTCGGCAATGACCGCTTCATCATCAAGTACCGCGAGGGCAGCGCCCAGCGCGCCAGCGCCGCGGCCCTGAACCGCTCGCTCAACGCGGCCGCCAACAGCACCCTGCACGGGCAGGCGCTGGGGCTGAAGAAGCTGCGCCGCACCGCGATCGGCTCCGACGTGCTGGTCACCGGCAAGAAGCTGGGCCCCAGCGAGGCCGAGGCGCTGATGCGCCAGCTGGCAGCCGACCCGGACGTCGAGTACGTCGAAGTCGACCGGATCATGAAGCCGATCGCCACCGCCAACGACACCTACTACACCAGCCACCAGTGGCACTACTGGGAAGCCGCGGGCGGCATCAAGGCCGACCAGGCCTGGGATGCGACCAACGGCAGCGGCGTCGTGGTGGCGGTGATCGATACCGGCATCACCAACCACAGCGACCTCAACGCCAATGTGCTGCCTGGCTACGACTTCATCAGCGACTCGGGCATGGCGCGCGACGGCAACGGCCGTGACGGCAACGCACAGGACGAGGGTGACTGGTATGCCGCCAACGAGTGCGGCGGGAGCCACCCGGCCAGCAACTCCAGCTGGCATGGCAGCCATGTCGCCGGCACCGTCGCGGCGGTCACCAACAACAACTCCGGCGTGGCGGGCGTGGCGTACGGCGCGAAGGTCGTGCCGGTCCGCGTGCTCGGCAAGTGCGGCGGCTACACCTCCGACATCGTCGACGGCATCGTCTGGGCGTCCGGCGGCACGGTCAGCGGCGTCCCGGCCAATGCCAACCCGGCCGAGGTCATCAACATGAGCCTGGGCGGCGGCGGCGCGTGCTCGGCCAGCTACCAGAATGCGGTCAATGCCGCCGTGGGCCGCGGCACGACGGTGGTGGTGGCGGCCGGCAACAGCAACGCCGACACCTCCGGCTTCACCCCGGCCAGCTGCAACAACGTCGTCGCGGTGGCATCGACCACCCGCACCGGCGCGCGCTCGAGCTTCTCCAACTACGGCAGCCTGATCGACGTGGCCGCCCCGGGCAGCGACATCGCCTCGACGGTCAACAGCGGCGCCACCACGCCGTCGTCCGAGGGTTACAGCCTGATGTCGGGCACCTCGATGGCGGCGCCGCACGTGGCCGGCGTGGTCGCGCTGATGCAGGCGGCCGCGGGCGGGTCGCTGACCCCGTCGCAGGTCGAGTCGACCCTGAAGAGCACCCTGCGGGCGTTCCCGGTCTCCATCGACCGCGACATCGGCGACGGCATCGTGAACGCCAAGGCCGCGGTCGATGCGGTGTCCGGTGGCGACCCGGGTGACCCGGGGGACCCGGGTCCGGGCAACGGCACCCTTCAGAAGGGCGTGCCGGTCACCGGCCTGTCGGCCTCCACGGGCAACGACGTGGTTTACACGCTGGAAGTGCCGGCCGGTGCGACCAACCTGGTGTTCACCATGTCCGGCGGCAGCGGAGATGCCGACATGTACGTCAAGCGTGGCAGCGCACCCACCGACAGCAGCTACGACTGCCGGCCGTACCGCAGCGGCAACAGCGAGAGCTGCACCTTCGCCGCGCCGACCGCGGGCACCTACTACGTGCGCATCAAGGCGTACTCGAGCTTCAGCAACGTCAGCCTGGTCGGTGACTACAGCACGGGCGGCGGTGGCGGTGGCGGACAGCAGACCTACACCAACAGCGGCGATTACCAGATCCGCGACCGGGCGACGGTTGAAAGCCCGATCAGCGTGTCCGGTCGCAGTGGCAATGGCCCGTCGAGCACCCGCGTGGACCTCGACATCCGGCACACCTACAAGGGCGACCTGAAGGTGGACCTGGTGGCGCCGGACGGCAGCACATACAACCTGCACAACCGCAGTGGCGGCAGCGCCGACAACATCATCGGCTACGCCACCCTCAACCTGTCCAGCGAGGCCCTCAACGGCACCTGGAAGCTGCGGGTCAACGACGCCTACAGCGGCGACACCGGCTACATCAACAGCTGGAGCATCACGTTCTGACCGGAGCGCAATCCGGTAACAAAACGCGGTCCCGGAAACGGGACCGCGTCCTTTGCGGACCGAACAGGGGGAGGTCCAGGCGGACCGGTGTCCGCTATCCAAATCACGCGAGCCGCCCGGATGGCGGTCATCACAAGGAAGGTCCGATGAAGCGTTCCCTGATCAATGCCGCCATGCTGGCGGTCCTCACCCTGCCTGCCGCCGCCGCGCAGGAGCCTGGCGCTCCCGCCGACGCCCCGTCCGGCGCCCACGCCCACGTTGACCGCCACCTGGCCGAAACGATCGCGCGCGACCCGCAGGCCCCGGTCTACATCGTCAGCTCCGCCGAGACCTACCGCGGTGCACTGCAATCGATCGCCCGCGACGCCACCGCCCAACGCGACGGTACCGGTGCGCGGCTGGTTGTCTCGCAGGTGCTGGCCCACCAGCTTCCCGACATCGGTCGCCACGTCCACGACGTGGAACGCCGGTGCGGCGGCTACTTCGCGTTTGCCAGTCGCGCCGAAGCCGAGCGCTTCCTGGCGCAGGAGCGCAGCGCGCAGGCGATCACCACGACGTTCGCCGGATACACCGTCGACAACCAGGCCACCGTCGGGCCGTGGCTGCCGCAGGTCGCCG
This sequence comes from Lysobacter luteus, assembly GCF_907164845.1. Lineage (NCBI taxonomy): Bacteria > Pseudomonadati > Pseudomonadota > Gammaproteobacteria > Lysobacterales > Lysobacteraceae > Novilysobacter > Novilysobacter luteus. The sequence continues at coordinate 2,229,256 of NZ_OU015430.1, read as the reverse complement.
AATCCAACATCCGCGGCACCATCGACCACCTCTCCACCGGGTACGCCAACCGCTACTACAACTCGGCTCCCGGCCATGACGCCGCGCAGTGGATCCATGACACCTGGGCCAGCCTGTCGGCAGGCCGTAGCGACGCCAGCGTTTCCTTCTTCGATTGCGATACCTGCGGCGGCCAGCCGTCCGTGATCCTCACGATTCAAGGCAGTGAGCTGCCCGGCGAGATCGTCGTGCTGGGCGGCCACCTCGACTCGGTCTCCAACGCCGGCAGCGGCGACGCGATGGACGCCCCCGGCGCCGACGACGACGCCTCCGGCATCGCCACCCTGACCGAGGTGGTCCGCGTGGCGCTGGCCGATGGCTGGCAGCCCCGGCGCACGGTGAAGTTCATGGGCTACGCCGCCGAGGAGGTGGGGCTGCGCGGCTCCAACGCCATAGCCCAGTCGTTCCGGCAGCAGGGCCTGAACGTGGTCGGCGTGATGCAGCTGGACATGACCAACCATACCGCCGGCGCCAGCGTCGACATGCAGCTGCTCAGCGACTACAGCAACAACGACCTCAAGCAGTTCGTGCGCGACATCTTCGACGAGTACCTCGCGCCGCTCGGCCTGACGCGTGGCAGCTACACGTGCGGCTACGGCTGCTCCGACCATGCCTCGTGGACAAGTGCCGGTTACCCGGCGGCCATGATGTTCGAGGCCAGCTTCAACAACGACATCCACACCCGCTACGACACGCTGGCCAGCATGGGAGGCACGGCCCACGGCAGCGTGCCGCTGGCCAAGCTCGGGCTGGCCTTCCTCGGCGAACTGGCCAAAACCGCCGGCGTGGGCGAGCCGGGTCCGGGCGAGGGCAGCCTGGAGAAGGGCGTGCCGGTCACCGGCCTGTCGGCCTCCACGGGCAACGACGTGGTTTACACGCTGGAAGTGCCGGCCGGTGCGACCAGCCTGGTGTTCACCATGTCCGGCGGCAGCGGCGACGCCGACCTGTACGTCAAGCGTGGCAGCGTACCGACCGACAGCAGCTACGACTGCCGGCCGTACCGCAGCGGAAACAGCGAGAGCTGCACCTTCGCCGTGCCGACCGCGGGCACCTACCACGTGCGCATCAAGGCGTACTCGAGCTTCAGCAACGTCGGCCTGGTCGGTGACTACAGCACGGGCGGCGGCGGCGGTGGCGGGCAGCAGACCTACACCAACAGCGCCGACTACCAGATACGCGACCGGGCGACGGTTGAAAGTCCGATCACCGTCTCCGGTCGCAGTGGCAATGGCCCGTCGAGCACCCGCGTGGACCTCGACATCCGCCACACCTACAAGGGCGACCTGAAGGTGGACCTGGTGGCGCCGGACGGCAGCACCTACAACCTGCACAACCGCAGTGGCGGCAGCGCCGACAACATCATCGGGTCCGCCAATGTCGACCTGTCCGGCGAAGCCCTCAACGGTACCTGGAAGCTGCGGGTCAACGACGCCTACAGCGGCGACACCGGTTACATCAACAGCTGGAGCGTCACGTTCTGAGCGTCGCTTGCGCCGAATTATCCGGACAGGCGTGCAATCGCGCCTGACGGTTTATTGCGGGGCGGCCGATATGGCCCAACCGAACTCTCCCGCCCCGGCCATGCCGGGGCTTTTTTTGCGGGGTGCTACAGCGCCTCGAACCGGTTGGCGTCGACGTTCTTGCGGACGCTGGCCGGGTCCCAGATGCGGCCGTTCATCGCGATGTACACACCGGCCGGGAGGGACTGCACCGCGCCGACCGCGGTGCCGATGTTGAATTCCGCGTCCGACCCGCGGAAGCGCGCCGGATTGAGCGCGCCGGTGAGCACGATGGTCTTGCCCGGAATGCTGGCGAGCACCTTCGCGGTCGCCACCATCGAATCGGTGCCGTGGGTCACCAGCACGTGGCGCGCGTCCTGCGCGGCGATGGTGGCGCGGACCAGTTCGCGGTCGCCGTCGGTGATGTGCAGCGAGTCCTTGCGCAGGATCGGGATCACCGAATAGCGGAACGCCACGCCCAGCTCGTCGAGGATGCGACCGATCTGCGGTTCGCCGATCTGGAAGTCCGACTTGTCGTCGAAGTAGATCTTGTCGATCGTGCCGCCGGTGGTGACGATGCAGAGCTGGTCCATGGTCATTCGCGGTGCGGGATGGCCGCGGATTATACGGCGCGGGGCCGCGCCGGCCCCGTCACGCGGCCTGCGAAGGGGTCAGGCGGGACCGTCGGGCGTGCTCTCGCCGCGTGCGGCACGACGCGCGCCAAACCTCGCGCGCAGGCCGGGCAGGCTTGCAGCGAACACCACCACCACCGCCAGCAGGGTTTCGACCAGTGCCAGCGTGCGGTCCCCGGGACGCACCCAGGCCACCAGCACCCCGTGGCAGAACCACGCCAATGCGAACACGGCCGCCCAGAAGCCGGCGGTCCGACGACGCAGCGCGACACCCACTGCCAGCAACAGCGGCGGCAGCGCGAAGACCAGCAGTGCCACCCACGCATCGGGCCGCGGAGCGAACCAGTAGCCATACAGGGCCACCAGCGCCAGCAGGGCGACCAGCAGCACGCGCCGCGATGCGGGCAAGGGCGGCGTCATGCCAGCTTCGCCGCGATCGCCGCCACCCGTCGACCGAGCGCGCGGGCCAGGTGGGCCTCGTCGTCGCTGGGTTGCGGGTCGTCGTTGCCGCCGGCCACGTGGCTGGCGCCGTAGGGCGTTCCACCGGTGCGGGTGCTGCTGAGCAGCGGCTCGGTATACGGGATGCCCGCCAGCAGGCACCCGTGGTGCAGCAGCGGCACCATCATCGTCAGCAGGGTCGACTCCTGCCCGCCGTGCATCGTCGCGGTGGAGGTGAACACACCGGCCGGTTTGCCGACCAGCGTGCCGCTCGCCCACTGCGCACCCAGCCCGTCCAGCCAGTGCTTGAGTGGCGCAGCCATGTTGCCGAACCGGGTCGGACTGCCGACGAGCAGGCCGGCGCACTCTTCGAGGTCGCGTGGCTCGACATAGGGCGCGCCCTCCTCGGGCACTGGCGGCGCAGCCACCTCGGTCACCACCGCCACCGGCGGCACCGTACGCAGGCGTGCCTGCATGCCGTCGACCTCGCCGACCCCGCGCGCGACCTGTCGCGCCAGTCGCGCGACCGAGCCGCCGCGGCTGTAGTACAGGACCAGGATCTCGGGCATGGGCGTGGCTCGTGCAGGGAAGCCGCAAGGATAGGGTAGGGCGGTGTGAGTCGCGACCGCCGCCGCATCGGGTAACCTCCGGCCGATGGAGCCACTGGATTCATTCAACCGCTGGGGCGACCGCCTGCGCGATCGCGCGCGCGCGACCGCGTTCGCGCGGTTCCTCGGCCGGCGCTTCATCGAGGACGACCTGTTCCAGGCGGCTGGCGCGCTGTCGTTCACCACCGTGTTCGCACTGGTGCCGCTGTCGATGGTGGTGTTCGGGGTGCTGTCGGCGTTCCCGGTGTTCGCGCTGTGGAGCGAGCGGCTGAGCGACTACATCTTCTCCAACTTCGTGCCCAGTGCCGCGCGGTCGGTTGAGGATTACCTGCTGCAGTTCTCCACCAACGCCGGCCAGCTGACCACCGCCGGCACGGTCGCGCTGGTGGTGTCGGTGCTGATCACGCTCAATGGCGTGGAGCTCGCGTTCAACCGGATCTGGCGGGTCAAGTCGCACCGCCCGAAGTTCGGCCGCTTCCTGGTGTACTGGACGGTGCTGACGCTGGGCGCGCTGCTGGCGGCGGCAAGCCTGGCGATGTCGGCGCGGTTCTTCGCGCTGTCGGTGTTCGACACCGAGGCCGGCCACGTGCTCGAGGCGGCGATGTTGCGGCTGGCGCCGATGGCGCTGGAGGTGTTCGCTTTCGCGACGATCTACAAGGTGGTGCCCCATCGCACCGTGCAGTGGCGCCACGCGATTGCCGGCGCCCTGCTGGCGACCGTGCTGTTCGAACTGGTCAAGGGCGGCATCGGGATCTACCTGGGCACGTTCGGCAACTACTCGAGGATCTACGGCACGCTGGCGTTCGTGCCGGTGTTCCTGCTGTGGATCTTCATGAGCTGGATCGCCGTGCTGCTGGGCGCATCGCTTGCCTCGTCGATTTCGGCGTTCCGCTACCAGCCGGTGTCGATGCGGCTGCCCGAGGGCTATGAGATGTACGGCCTGCTGCGGCTGCTGGCGCGGTTCAACGAGGCCCGCACGAGCGGGGCGGGCCTGCACACCGACGACATCCAGCGGCTCGAACCCCTGCTGACCGATTCACTCGTGCAGGAGATGCTCGCGCAACTGGCCGAGATCAACGTAGTGCGTCGTGCCGAGGGTGGCGAATGGCTGCTCGCGCGCGACCTCGACTCCCTCAGCCTGGCCGAGCTGTACGAGGCCTGCCAGCTGCGCATCCCCGTGGCCGAGGCCCACCTGCCATGCCGTGACGATGCCCTGGGCAAGTCCGCGGTCGCCGCGCTGGACGAACTGCGCGTGCCCCTGCGGGCGCTGCTCAAGCGGCGCGTCTCCACCATCCACGCCGAAGAGGACTGAGCCGTGCGTACTGTGTCATTACGAAACATCGTCCTCGTCGCGCTCGTCGGCGCCGTGCTCGGTTGCCAGCCGGCCGATCGCCCCGGCACCGCGGCCGGGGGCGGGGAAACGGCGGCACCGTCCGTGCCCGTGGATGGCGCGGTCGTCGCGGACAAACCGGTTCCCGAGCCCGCCGATGCGGCCAAGGGCGCCGATACCGGTACGCCCGCGTTGCGGATCGACACCCTGGATGGGGCGACCTACGACCTGGCCGACCGGCGGGGGACCTGGGTGGTGGTCAACTTCTGGGCGACCTGGTGCGCGCCGTGCCTGAAGGAGATGCCGGAGCTTTCCGCGCTCGACGCCATGAACGAGCACATCGAGGTGGTCGGGCTCGCCTACGAAGACATCGAAGTGGACGCCATGCGGGAGTTCCTCGCCGACCACCCGGTCGTCTACCCGATCGCGATCCTCGATACCTACGACCCGCCGGCCGACTTCGACACCCCGCGCGGGTTGCCGATGACCTGGCTGATCGCGCCCGATGGCCGGGTGGCGCACAAGGTGCTGGGGCCGGTGACCGCGCGCGAGATCGAGGATGCGATCGCCGCCGCCGGCGGACCGGCTGCCGGTCGCGCCGGAGCACCGTCGTGACGGCGGCGCGCTTCGTCGTTGGCGGCCGGGTGCAGGGGGTGTTCTTCCGGGCCGGCACGCGCGAGCAGGCGCAGCGGCTGGGGTTGCGCGGCTACGCCCGCAACCGCGCCGACGGCCGGGTCGACGTGCTGGCGGTCGGTGGAGCCGCTGCAATCGATGTGCTGGCCGCGTGGCTGCGGCAGGGGCCGCCACAGGCTCGCGTTGACGAGCTGGAACGGCTGGATGCCGACCCGGCCGAAGCCGGCGCGGACTTCACGATCGGCTGAGCGCCTGGCCGTTCGCCATGGAGTACACCGCGGCGGCGAAATCGCGGGCGAACGCATCCATGTCGAACAGGCCGCTGTCGCGCCGGCGTCGAGCGACCTCGGCACGAAGCTCGTGCAGCGCAGTCGGATCGCAGCCGAGCCCGGTCGCGCGCGCCACAAACGCGGCGTCGTCGGCCACGTTCATCGCCGGCATGCCGAGGTGGTGGTTGAGGCTGCCGGCGACACGCGACGCGAAGGTTTCGCCGGGCACCGTCAGCACCGGACAGCCTGCCCATAGCGCGTCCGACGCGGTCGTGTGTGCGTTGTAGGGTGCGGTGTCCAGGAACAGGTCGGCATGCTGCAGACGCGCGAGGTAGTCCGCGTGCGGCTGCTTGGGCATGAAGACCAGCCTCTCGGGGGTCACGCCGCGGGCCTGCGCGACCTCGCGCAGGCGGCGGTCCGCGTCGCCCGGCCCCGACAGCAGCCACAACACGCTGCCCGGCACCGCACGCACGGCCGCGAGCGCGCGCGCCACGCTGGCCGGGTTGAGCTTGTAGCTGTTGTTGAAGCAGCAGAACACCGAGCCCGTCGCCGGCAACCCGCATGCCTCGCGCGACGGCGGGACGGGCAGGGCGCGGGTGCTGTCGGATGGCTGGAAACAGCGTGGAAGTCGCACCACCGTCTCGCTGAAGTGCGGTTCCAGCGCGGGCGGCAGCACGAACTCGTCGGCCAACACGTAATCGATCCACGGTGCGCCGGACGTGCCGGGGTAAGCGAGCCAGTTGACCTGCACCCGCGCTGGCCGCATTGCCAGCACTTCGGGCGTACCGCCACCGCCCCAGCCGCGCAGGTCGAACAGCACCTCGATGGCGGCGTCGCGGATCGCCATGGCCACCTGGGCATGGTTGCGCCCGGCGACATCGTGCACCCGGGCGGCGGACTCCAGGCGATGGCGGATCGGGCTGCCGTCGCGCGGGTTGAGTGCGAACAGGTGCAGGTCGATGTCCGGCACCGTGCGCAAGGCTTCGAACAGGGCCACGGTCAGCAGGCCGGTCGGGTGTGCGCCGAACCCGTTGGAGAGGAAGCCGACGCGAACCCGACCGCCCGGTGGACGCGAAGGCGCGGGCGGCAGGCGCCGGATGACGCGCGCCAGTGGCGCCGCCCGCAGCCGCGCGCACTGCAGCTGTTCGGCCGCGGTGCTGTCCTCGCTGAGGAAGGCGAACGGCTCGATCGCCGCGCGGCCTTCGCTCACCGCGGTACGGACCTGGGTGGCCAGCGTGTCGAGGTCGCGCCAGTCGCACAGGCGCCGGCGCCAGGCCAGCAGGTAGGCCGCCAGCTGCGGTTCGTCCGGTGCGAGCGCGTGGGCCGTGGTGTAGGCATCGGCCGCCGCCTCGGCCTCGCCGGCGTCCTCCAGTGCGTGGCCCAGCCAGACCGCGATCCCAGGGTGGCGCGGCGCGGCGCCGGCGGCTGCCTGCAGGCTGGCGACGGCTTCGGGGAACCGCCGTTGCAGCCAGTGCGCGCGCCCGAGCCGTGCCAGTGCCTCGGGGTGGCCAGGCGCGAGTGCGAGTGCCTGCTGGCAGGCCGACTGCCCCGCCAACGCATCGCCGGCATCCAGCTCGGCGTCGGCCAACACAATCCACGCCAGCGCGTTGCGCGGTTCGCGGCGCACCGCCTCGCGCAGGTCGGCGCGTGGATCACTTGGCGCCATCACGTGCCCCGTGTCAGCCGCGCGAGCTCGTCGGCCTGGTGCTCGGACTGCAGCCGGCTGACCAGCGCATCCAGGTCGCCGGTGAGCACGTTGGGCAGGTCGTACAGGGTCAGGCCTTCAACCCGGTGGTCGGTGATCCGGCCCTGCGGGTAGTTGTAGGTCCGGATGCGCTGGCTGCGGTCGCCGCTGCCGACCTGCAGCTTGCGGTCCTCGGCGATCGCGGCCGCGGCCTTCGCGGCCTGCGCTTCGGCCAGCGTCGCCACCAGTCGCTTCATGGCCTTGTCCCGGTTGGCGTGCTGGCTGCGCTCGGTCTGGCTTTCGACCACCACGCCCGACGGGAGATGGGTGATCCGGATCGCCGAGTCGGTCTTGTTGACGTGCTGGCCGCCGGCGCCGGACGAGCGGAAGGTATCCACGCGCAGGTCGGCCGGGTTGATCTCGATCGGTTCGCCGTCCGGCTCCACCGCGATGATGGCGACGGTCGCCGCCGACGTGTGGATGCGGCCCTGCGATTCGGTCTCGGGGACGCGCTGGACGCGATGCGTGCCGGACTCGAATTTCAGCCGTGAGTACGCGCCGCGCCCCTCCACGCGGGCGATCACCTCGCGGTAACCGCCGTGCTCGCCCGGGTTGGCCGACTCCACCTCGACCCGCCAACCCTGCCGCTCGGCGTAGCGCGAATACATCCGGAACAGGTCGCCGGCGAAGATCGCCGCCTCGTCGCCGCCGGTGCCGGCGCGGACTTCCAGGTAGATGTCGCCTTCGTCGCGCGGGTCCTTCGGGATCAGGTGGGCGAGCAGTTCGGCGTCCAGGCGCTGCAGGCGCTCGTTGGCGCTGGCGATCTCCTCTTCCGCCAGCGCGCCCAGTTCGGGGTCGTTGCGCATCGCCTCGGCCGCGGCCAGGTCGGCCTTGGCCGCGGCCTCGTCGGCCAGCGCGGTGGCGACCGGCTCGAGCTGGGCGAACTCGCGCGAGAGCTGGCGGAAGCGATTGGCATCGCCGATCACGCCGGGGTCGGCGAGCAGGCGCTCGAGCTCTTCGCGGCGTTCAGCGAGGGCTTCGAGCTTGCGGCGCAGGGTCGGGGTCATCGGAGGTCTCGGGAAGGAAGCGGCCGGAACGCGGTGTCGCCGTGCACGGCGAACCGCGCGGCGACACCGCCGGGGATGCTACTTGCGGTTGGCCGCCAGCGGCGGCACCGGCGCGCCCGCCACGTCCGCCGGCGCGTCGGCGCCGCCGGCCGCGGGGACGGCCGGGAACATGCGTTCGGCCGCGCGGGCCAGCTCGGTGTTGCCGCTGAGCGCCGCGTCGCGGAGTGCAACCGTCGGCGCGTGCAGCAGTCGGTTGGTCAGCGTGTGCGCCAGGTATTCGAGCACCGACTCCGGCGCCTCGCCCGACGCCAGTTGCGCCCGCGCACGGGCCAGCGCCTCGTCGCGTGCGGCCTCGCCATGCGCGCGCAGGCGCTTGAGGGGCGCGGTGCGGGCACTGGCGGCGGTCGACTCCATGAACCGGGCGACCTGGATGTCGATGATCGCCTCGGCCTCGATCGCGGCCTCGCGTCGGCTGCGGCGGTTGTCCTCGATCGCGCGCTGCAGGTCGTCCACCGTGTACAGGAACACGTCGTCGATACCGGCGACGTCGGCGGCGATGTCGCGCGGCACCGCGAGGTCCAGGAGCAGCATCGGCCGGTGCCGGCGCTGGGCCAGCGCCTGCTGCACCTGCGGGCGGTGCAGTACCGGCTCCCGGCTGGCGGTGGCCGACAACACCACGTCGGCCTCGCCCAGGTGCTTGTCGAGTTCGGTCAGCGGCAGGGCAACGCCACCGTGGCGGCTGGCCAGTTCCTGCGCGTGCGAGAGCGTGCGGTTGGCGACCAGCAGCCGTCGAACCCGTGCCTGGACGAGATGGCGGGCCGCCAGTTCGATGGTCTCGCCGGCGCCGATCAGCAGCACGGTGGAGTCCTCGAGGCGGGCGAACGACTCCTGCGCCAGGCGCACCGCGGTGGAGGCCACCGACACCGGGTTCGCACCGATGCGGGTGTGCGTGCGGGCGCGCTTGGCGGTCGAGAAGGTCTGCTGGAACAGACGGTCGAGCTGGCCGCCAAGGCTGCCGGCGCTGCGCGCAGTGGCCCAGGCGTCCTTGACCTGGCCCAGGATCTGCGGCTCGCCCAGCACCAGCGAGTCCAGCCCGGTGGCGACCCGGAACAGGTGGCGCACCGCGTCGCTGCCGGTGTGCCGGTACAGGTAGCCGTGCAGGCCCTCGCCAACGCCGGCGGTGTCGGCCGGGTGGGTCGCCAGCCAGTCGGCCAGCGTGCTGCCGTCGTCGTCGGTGACGGCGTAGATCTCGGTGCGGTTGCAGGTCGACAGCAGCGCGGCTTCATGCACCCGTGGCAATGCCCGAAGTGCCGCCAGCGCCGCCACCGTCGCATCGCCGGAAAACGCGACGCGCTCGCGCAGGCTGACCGGCGCGGTCTGGTGGTTGAGGCCGAGGACGTGGATGGACATGGCGAGGCGGCGAGGCTACCCGTTCAGGTGCTTGCGATAAGCTGCTGGCTGCTGAAGGCCGCCATTCTACCGGCCCGGCCGACAACGGATCGAAGCCCGATGCCCGCAACTGCGCGTTCATTCATTGGTGGTGCCGTGCTGGTGGTGGCGATGGCCTTGCCGGCCATTGCGCCGCAGGCCCGCACGCCACCTTCCGACGACCCGGTGGTGCGTGCACTGGAGCCGTTGCTGGCGGCCGAGTTCGCCATCCAGTCGGGGCGCCTGGACGATGCCGCTCGCTGGTACCTGGAGGCCGCGCGCGCCGCCGACGACATCGAACTGGCCGAGCGCGCAACCCGCGTCGCCCTGCTGGCGCGTGACGATGCCCGCGCCGCGCAGGCGCTCGAGCTCTGGCGCGCCCAGGGCGGGGCGGGCGAGCGGTTGCTGGCCGCCGAAGCCACCCTGGCCCTGCGCAGCGGCGAAACCGATGCCGCCCGTCGCCACCTGACCGCCCTGCTGGCGTCGCCTGCCAACGGCTGGCGCGAGGCACTCGCGGTGTTGGCCGGCGGCGCGGGCGACCCGGACCAGGCCGCCGCGCTGCTCGAGGACTTGGTCGACAGCGGCCATATGCCCGCCGAACTCCAGGCCTGGCTGGCCTTCGGCGGCCTGGCCCAGCGCCTGGAACAACCGGCATTGGCCGAGCGGTTGGTGGCCGAGGTGGTACGCCGGTTCCCGGGCGAGCCGCGCGTCGCCCTGCTGCGTGCCAGCCAGTTGCGCGAGGCCGACCGCGACGACGAGGCGCGCGTAGTGCTCGAGACGCTCGCCGCGCAGGCCAGCGGCGACGCCGACCTGCGCCTCGCGATCGCCTACGAATACGACGCGCTCGGCGACCTCGCCGCCGCGGCGGAAATCCTCGGGCGGGGACCGCAGGACGACCAGTCCTACGCGTTGCGCGCCTCGTTGCTGGCCCGGGCCGAGGACAAGACCGCACTGGTCGCGCTGTACGACGAGTTGCGTCGCGGCGCGGCGCGGCCCGACCCGCAGCGGCGCCTGCTGCTCGGGCAAATGGCCGAATTCCTGGACCGGCACGAGGAGGCGCTGGACTGGTACGCCGGCGTGCCGGGCGGACCGCAGCGCTGGCCCGCGAAGCTGCGGGCCGCCAACGTGCTGCATGAACTCGGCCGCGGCGCCGAGGCGGTCGAGCGCCTGCACGAGCTCCAGGCCGACGCTTCCGCGCCCGACGCCGCCCGCCGCGACGCCTACCTGCTCGAGGCCTCGCTTCACGAGGAGGATGGCGCGGCCGAGGCCGAGATGGACGCCTACGCGCGTGGCCTGGCCGAGTTCCCGGACGAGCTGGAGATCCTGTACGCCCGTGCGCTCAGCTGGGAGCGCCGCGACGACATCGCCCGCGCCGAGGCCGACCTGCGCCGCATCCTGGTGATCGAGCCCGAGTCGATCGCGGCCCTCAATGCACTGGGCTACACCCTCGCCGACCGCACCGACCGCTATGCCGAGGCGCTGGAGTTGATCAACCGCGCCCGCGCCGCCGAGCCCGACAACGCGGCGATCATCGACAGCTACGGCTGGGTGCTCTATCGCCTCGGCCGCACCCAGGACGCGCTGGCGGAGCTGCGCCGTGCGTTCGCGTTGCAGAAGGACGCCGAAATCGGTGCCCACCTGGGCGAGGTGCTGTGGGTGCTGGGCCAGCGCGAGGAGGCCCGGCGCTATTTCGAGCAGGCCCGTGAGATCGACCCCGACAACCGCGCGCTGCGGCGCGCCCTCGAAAAGACCGGCGCATGACATCCCGATTCCTGATTCCCGCGGCTGCCGCGGTGCTGCTGGCCGCGTGCGCGGCACCCCCGGTCCGCCCGGACCTCACCCCGGCCCAGGTCGCCAGCGCGCAGGCCACGCAGGTGGAGCGCGAACAGGCATTGCAGGCCGACGACGCCTGGTCGCTGGTCGGCCGCATCGCCGTGTCCAACCAGGGCAAGGGCGGCAGCGGCCGGGTCGAGTGGAGCCGCACCGGGCCCGATTACGTGGTGTCGCTCAGTGCGCCGGTCACGCGCCAGAGCTGGCGACTCTCCGGCGACGGGCGCCAGGCCTTGCTCGAAGGCCTGGAAGGCGGCCCGCGGCAGGGCCCCGATGCCGGCTTGCTGCTGCTCCGGGCTACCGGCTGGGACATTCCCGTCGACGCGCTCGGCGACTGGGTGCGCGGCGCCCGGTCGGAGGCGGCGGGTCCGGCCCGGATCGAATACGGAGCCAACCTGCTGCCGTGGGCGATCGAACAGGACGGCTGGCGGATCGAATACGAATGGCCGGAGCCGGCGGCGGTCGCTTCCGCGGCCCCGGTGCTGCCCACCCGGCTCGATGCGACCCGTGGCGAGGCCCGCGTTCGGCTGATCGTCGATGAATGGATCGACTGAGGCGTCCCGGTCGACTCCCGGGACGGTGACCGGGCCGGCCGGCGAGGGTTGGAGCGCCTGGCCGGCGCCGGCCAAGCTGAACCTGTGCCTGCGCATCGTGGGCCGCCGCGCGGACGGCTATCACCTGCTGCAAAGTGTTTTCCGCCTGCTGGAATGGGGCGACACGATCCACCTGCGTCCCCGTGACGATGGCCGCATCGTCCGCCATGGCCCATCGGCAGCGGGTGTGGCGGAAGCCGACGATCTGGCCGTCCGAGCGGCTCATCTTCTGAAAACTTCGGCCAAATGTGCGCAAGGCGTGGACATCTGCGTTGAAAAGCGCATTCCGGCGGGCGGCGGGTTTGGTGGCGGGTCGTCCGACGCCGCCACGGTGCTGGTCGCGCTGGACCGGATCTGGGATACCCGGCTCGGCGTGGACCGGCTGGCGGCGCTGGGGCTCGCGCTGGGTGCGGACGTCCCGGTGTTCGTCCGCGGCGACAACGCCTGGGCCGAAGGCGTGGGCGAGCGGCTGACCCCGATGGCGCTGCCGCCGGCGTGGTACCTGCTGGTCGACCCCGGGGTGCATGTGCCGACCGCCGATCTGTTCGCAAGCGCTGAATTGACGCGCGATGCGGCGCCCGCGACAATATCCGACTTCGTTTCGGGTAGGCCGCTCGGGAATGCATTCGAGCCGGTGCTGCGCGGGCGTGAACCGGCGGTCAATGCCGTGTTCGCGGCCCTGTCGCGCGTCGGTCGTCCGCACCTGACCGGCACCGGCAGCGGCTGCTTCGTCGAGTTCGCCACGCGCGAGGCCGCCGCGGCCGCGCTGGCGGCGTTGCCACCGGGTCTTCGCGCCTGGCTGGCGGCAGGGGCGGTGCGTTCGCCGCTGCATGTCGCGCTCGAGGCTCTCAATCAACCGCAGGGGCGTCGCCAAGAGGCCCAAGGCACCAGGTTTTGATCCTGGCATTCGTAGGTTCGAATCCTACCGCCCCTGCCAATCCCGGACGGCGGCAGGTCCAGCGCCTGCGGCAATAGCAAGCCACGATTTTGCGGCTCCCACGGTCAGAGCGAAGCGGAGAATCCAACGTGCAGAACGATCGCAACCTGCTGGTGTTCAGCGGCAACGCCAACCGCCCGCTGGCGCAGGCGGTGTGCAAGGAGCTCGGCACCCGGCTGGGCAAGGCGCTGGTGGGGCGGTTCTCCGACGGCGAGGTCCAGGTCGAGATCGAGGAGAACGTCCGCCGCCAGGAAGTCTTCGTGATCCAGCCGACCTGCGCGCCCAGCGCGGAGAACCTGGTCGAGTTGCTGGTCCTGATCGACGCGCTCAAGCGCGCCTCGGTCAGTTCGGTCACCGCGGTCGTGCCGTACTTCGGCTACGCCCGGCAGGACCGGCGCCCGCGCTCCTCGCGCGTGCCGATCACCGCCAAGGTCGCGGCCGGCATGTTCAGCTCGGTCGGGTGCGACCGCGTGCTCACCGTCGACCTGCATGCCGACCAGATCCAGGGCTTCTTCGACATCCCGGTCGACAACGTCTACGCCTCGCCGCTGCTGCTGGCCGACATCTGGCGCGCGCACGGCACCGACAACATGGTGGTGGTCAGCCCCGACGTCGGCGGCGTGGTCCGCGCCCGCGCGATCGCCAAGCGCCTCGACGACGCCGACCTGGCGATCATCGACAAGCGCCGTCCGCGCGCCAACGTCGCCACGGTGATGAACATCATCGGCGACGTGGCGGGCAAGACCTGCGTCCTGGTCGACGACATCGTCGATACCGCCGGCACGCTGTGCGCCGCCGCGGCCGCGCTGAAGGAGCACGGCGCGACCAAGGTCGTCGCCTACTGCACCCATCCGGTGCTGTCGGGCGCAGCGATCAGCAACATCAGCAAGTCGCAGCTCGACGAGCTGGTGGTGACCGACACGATCCCGTTAAGCGAGGCGGCGCGCGAGTGCAGCCAGGTGCGCCAGCTCAGCGTCGCCGAACTGCTGGCCGAAACCATCCGGCGCATCGCGTTCGGCGAATCGGTGAGTTCCCTCTACGTCGATTGACCCGCGTCGGTCGACCCTGTTCCGCGGTGCCGGGAGTCCGGCCCGCAACACGCTCGCCTGGTCGCGGGTGAGCGTTTCCAGCCGCCGCGAGGCGGTCCATAGCAAGCAAAGCGAGTAACGAAAATGTCCGAACACACCATCAAGGCCGCCGGCCGTACTGACGAAGGTAAGGGTGCGAGCCGCCGCCTGCGTCATGCCGCCCAGATCCCGGCCATCGTCTACGGCGGCAAGTCCGAGCCGAAGTCCATCCAGCTCGAGCACGAGCACATCTGGCTGGCCAGCCAGCACGAGTGGTTCTACTCGTCGATCCTGAACCTCGACATCGACGGCAAGGTCGAGCAGGTCCTGCTGCGCGACATGCAGCGCCACCCGTACCGCCAGCTGATCATGCACCTGGACTTCCAGCGCATCAGCGCCAACGAGACGCTGCGCGCCTCGGTCCCGCTGCACTTCATCAACGAAGAGCTGTCGCCGGCCGGCAAGGCCTCCGACGTGGTCGTGATGAAGGAACTGACCCAGGTCGAAGTCAGCTGCCTGCCGAAGGACCTGCCGGAGTTCATCGAGGTCGACCTGGCCGAGCTGACCGTCGACCAGATCGTCCACCTGTCGTCGCTGAAGCTGCCCAAGGGCGTCGAGATCCCCGAGCTGAAGCTGGGCAAGGAGCACGACGTCGCCGTGGTCGTCGCGCGCCAGGGCCGCGTCGAGGCGGAGTCGAGCGACGACGCCGGTTCGGCCGAGGTCCCGGCCGCCAAGGTCGAGAAGGACGCCGAGTAAGACGGTTGTCCGGTGCGCGCCGCGATCGCGGCCGCACCGGGCGCTGTCCGCGTTTTGATGGCTGGCCTTCGCCTCATCGTCGGACTGGGCAATCCCGGTCCCGAGCACATCCGGACCCGGCACAACGCCGGGTTCTGGTTTGTTGACGCCCTCGCCGAAAAGTTCGGCGGGCGCTTCAGCGTCGATGCCAAGCTGTTCGGTGCCAGCTGCAAGGTCGAGATCGACGGGCAGGTGGTCTGGCTGCTCAAGCCGGGCACCTTCATGAACCTCTCGGGCAAGTCGGTGATGGCGGCCCTGCGTTTCTGGAAGATCGATCCTGCCGAGGCGTTGCTCGCCCATGACGAGCTGGACCTGCCACCGGGTACCGCCCGGTTGAAGTTCGATGGCGGCCATGGCGGGCAGAATGGCCTGCGCGACACCATGCGGCTGCTCGGTCACGGCGGTTTCCACCGGTTGCGGGTCGGCATCGGCCATCCCGGCCACAAGGACCGCGTCACCCCGTGGGTGCTCGGGCGCCCGGACGGCACCGACGAGACCCTGATCCTGCGCGCGATCGACGATGCCATCGATGTCATGCCCCTGGCGGTCGGCGGCGATTTCAACGAGGCGATGAAGCGCCTGCACACCCCCAAGTAGCCGCGTGACCTTCGAGAGCCAGCGGTAAAGGGACGTCCCCGACCCCCCTTTACCATTGACTCTTCACCAGCGACGGCCTCTCCCATGGGAATCAAATGCGGCATCGTCGGCCTGCCCAATGTCGGCAAGTCGACCCTCTTCAACGCCCTGACCAAGGCGGGCATCGCCGCGGCCAATTTCCCGTTCTGCACGATCGAGCCCAACGTCGGCGTGGTGCCGGTGCCGGACCCCCGCCTCAATGCGTTGGCCGAGATCGTCAAGCCGCAGAAGGTGCTGCCGACGGCGGTCGAGTTCGTCGACATCGCCGGCCTGGTCGCCGGTGCGGCCAGCGGCGAAGGGCTGGGCAACAAGTTCCTCGCCCACATCCGCGAGGTCGACGCGATCACCCACGTGGTGCGCTGCTTCGAGAACAGCGACGTCATCCACGTCAACAACAAGGTCGACCCGCTCGCCGACATCGACACGATCGACACCGAGCTGGCGCTGGCCGACCTGGAAAGCGTGCAGAAGGCCCTGCAGCGCGCCGAGCGCAACGCCAAGACCGGCGACAAGGACGCCAAGGCCCGGGTGGAGGTGCTTGCCCGGATCCGTGACGGCCTCGATGCCGGCACCCCGGCGCGCGCGCTGGACCTGTCCGACGACGACCGCGCGGCGGTCCGCGACCTGTTCCTGCTCACCCTCAAGCCGGTGATGTACGTGGCCAACGTGCTCGAGGATGGCTTCGAGGACAACGCGCACCTGGACGCCGTCCGTGCCCGCGCGGCAGGGGAGGGTGCCGAGGTGGTGCCCGTATCGGCCGCGATCGAGGAGGAGCTCAGCCAGCTCGACGACGCCGACCGGGACGCGTTCCTGACCGACCTGGGGCTGGACGAACCCGGCCTCAACCGGGTGATCCGCGCCGCCTACAAGCTGCTCGGCCTGCAGACCTACTTCACCGCCGGCGTCAAGGAAGTGCGCGCGTGGACGGTCAAGGGCGGCTCTACCGCGCCCCAGGCCGCCGCGGTCATCCACACCGACTTCGAGAAGGGCTTCATCCGCGCCGAGACCATTGCCTACGACGACTTCATCCGCTATCGCGGCGAAGCTGGCGCGCGCGAGGCCGGCAGGCTGCGGCTGGAGGGCAAGGAATACCGGGTGCAGGAAGGCGATGTCCTGCATTTCCGCTTCAACGTCTGACCGGCTTGGCGCGGCGGCGCGGAAGGTGAAATAATCCGCGCCGCGGCATTGACTTCCTTTCCAACGGTCGCCAGAATTGCGGGCTCTTTGGAGGGATACCCAAGCGGCCAACGGGGGCAGACTGTAAATCTGCTGGCTTACGCCTTCGGTGGTTCGAATCCACCTCCCTCCACCACGGAACATCCGGTCGCCTTACCAGCTTCCGGCAGCAGTACCCAAGCAGGTTTGTCCGGCGCGGGAGTAGTTCAACGGTAGAACCTCAGCCTTCCAAGCTGATGGTGCGGGTTCGATTCCCGTCTCCCGCTCCATTGAACGCCGCGACGTCCGCCCGCTTGAACAATTCGCTCACGTAGCTCAGTCGGTAGAGCACCTCCTTGGTAAGGAGGAGGTCACTGGTTCGATTCCAGTCGTGAGCACCACATTTCAACGCAACACAAACGCAAACCACCGGGATACAGCCATGGCCAAGGGTAAGTTCGAGCGCACCAAGCCGCACGTCAACGTCGGCACGATCGGTCACGTCGACCACGGCAAGACCACGCTGACCGCAGCGCTGACCAAGATCGGCGCGGAGCGTTTCGGTGGTGAGTTCCACGCCTACGACGCGATCGACAAGGCGCCTGAGGAAAAGGCCCGTGGCATCACGATCTCGACCTCGCACGTGGAATACGAAAGCCCGACGCGCCACTACGCGCACGTTGACTGCCCGGGCCACGCCGACTACGTGAAGAACATGATCACCGGTGCGGCGCAGATGGACGGCGCGATCCTGGTGTGCTCGGCCGCTGACGGCCCGATGCCGCAGACGCGCGAGCACATCCTGCTGGCCCGCCAGGTGGGCGTGCCGTACATCGTGGTGTTCCTGAACAAGGCCGACATGGTGGACGACGCCGAGCTGCTGGAGCTCGTCGAGATGGAAGTGCGGGAGCTGCTGAGCAAGTACGACTTCCCGGGCGACGACACCCCGATCATCCACGGTTCGGCGCTGAAGGCGCTGGAAGGTGACCAGTCGGAGATCGGCGTGCCGGCGATCATCAAGCTGGTGGAGGCGCTGGACAGCTGGATCCCGGAGCCCGAGCGCGACGTGGACAAGGCGTTCCTGATGCCGGTCGAGGACGTGTTCTCGATCTCCGGTCGCGGCACCGTGGTGACCGGCCGCATCGAGCGCGGCGTGATCAAGGTGGGCGAGGAAATCGAGATCGTCGGCATCCGTCCGACCGTCAAGACGACCGTCACCGGCGTCGAGATGTTCCGCAAGCTGCTGGACCAGGGCCAGGCGGGCGACAACGCGGGCCTGCTGCTGCGCGGCACCAAGCGTGACGACGTGGAGCGCGGCCAGGTGCTGTGCAAGCCGGGTTCGATCAAGCCGCACACCGACTTCGAGGGCGAGGTGTACGTGCTGTCGAAGGACGAGGGTGGCCGTCACACGCCGTTCTTCAAGGGCTACCGCCCGCAGTTCTACTTCCGCACCACCGACATCACCGGTGCGGTGGAGCTGCCGGAAGGCGTGGAGATGGTGATGCCGGGCGACAACGTGAAGATGGTCGTCTCGCTGATCAACCCGATCGCCATGGACGAAGGCCTGCGCTTCGCGATCCGCGAAGGCGGCCGTACCGTCGGCGCCGGCGTGGTCTCCAAGATCATCAAGTAACAAACGAGGTCGACTGCCCGCGGCGCGGGCAGTCGCCAACGCGCGAACGGCGGGCCCAGGATTGATGTCGGATCCGTGGTCCGCCTTCGCCGTCTCAAGGGTCCCGGGGAATCGGGGCGACCAAACATACGCCAGTAGCTCAATTGGCAGAGCAGCGGTCTCCAAAACCGCAGGTTGGGGGTTCGAGTCCCTCCTGGCGTGCCACCTGATGACGCGGTCGCGAAAGCGGATCGTGCGACGAGCCGGATGAACAGCAAGGTCGAACAACCCAGGTCCGCCAGTGCCGGCGATTTCGTCAAGTACGCCCTTGCGGTGCTGCTGGTTGCGGCCGGCGTGTTCGCCTATCTGTGGTTCGAGCAGTGGCCGGGGGCGTTGCGCGCGCTCGCCGTGCTCGGCGGCCTTGTCGCCGGCACGGTGGTCTTCCTGTCCAGCCACAAGGGCGGGCAGGTGCTGGAGTTCCTCTCGGAATCCCGCTTCGAGCTGCGCAAGGTGGTCTGGCCGACGCGCCAGGAAGCCACGCGCACGACGTGGGTCGTCATCCTCGCGGTGATTATCCTGAGCCTGCTGCTCGCCGGCTTCGACGTGGTCATCCAGGCCGCCGTCAAATGGCTGCTGGGACGCTAAGGAGATGACAGACGTGGAAAACGCAGACAACGCCCAGCCCGCCGCCGGCAATCGCCGCTGGTACGTGGTGCACGCCTATTCCGGCTTCGAGAAGTCGGTGGCGCAGGCGCTGCGCGACCGCATCGTGCGCGCCGAGATGCAGGACCGCTTTGGCGACGTGCTCGTGCCGACCGAGGAAGTGGTGGAGATGCGCTCCGGCCAGAAGCGCCGTTCCGAGCGAAAGTTCTTCCCGGGTTACGTGCTGGTCCAGATCGCCACCAATGACGAGAACGGCATCCCCCGGATCGACAGCGAGAGCTGGCACCTGATCAAGGAAACCCCGAAGGTCATGGGGTTCATCGGCGGCACCGCCGACCGTCCGCTGCCGATCGCCGACCATGAGGCGGATGCGATCCTGAACCGCGTCCAGGAAGGCGTGGCCAAGCCCAAGCCGAAGGTGTTGTTCGAGCCCGGCGAGATGGTCCGTGTCACCGATGGTCCGTTCAACGACTTCAACGGCGTGGTCGAAGAGATCAACTACGAGAAGAGCCGGTTGCGCGTGGCCGTGCTGATCTTCGGCCGCTCAACCCCGGTCGAACTTGAGTTCGGCCAGGTCGAGAAGGCCTGATCCGGCCGGCGCGCCCGCGCCGAAAAACTAATGTATACTGCCCGGCTGCGCTGTCAGCGCCGGGTGGCCAGAAAGCCGCCACAGCCGTTCGGGTCGCCCCGAGCGGCTGCTTGCGCAAGTGCGACGTGAACGCCGGGACACGTGATTTCCCGGCCCGATGGGGAGCCTGACAACAGGCGCTTGCACCCGGAGAGCAAACCAGATGGCAAAGAAAGTAATCGGCTACATCAAGCTGCAGGTCAAGGCCGGTCAGGCCAATCCGTCGCCGCCGGTGGGCCCCGCCCTCGGCCAGCGCGGCCTGAACATCATGGAGTTCTGCAAGGCGTTCAACGCGGCCACCTCGAAGCTCGAGCCCGGCCTGCCGACGCCGGTGATCATCACCGCGTACTCCGACCGTACCTTCACCTTCATCACCAAGAGCACCCCGGCCACCGTGCTGCTCAAGAAGGCGGCCGGCGTCACCTCCGGCTCCAAGCGCCCCAACACCGAGAAGGTGGGCAAGGTCACCCGTGCCCAGCTCGAGGAGATCGCCAAGGCGAAGGAAGCGGACCTGACCGCGGCCGAGCTGGAAGCGGCGGTGCGCACGATTGCGGGTTCCGCCCGCAGCATGGGTCTGACGGTGGAGGGCTGAGAAGATGGCAATGACCAAGCGTGAGAAGGCCATCAAGGCCGCCGTCGTTCCGGGCAAGGCGTACGCCTTCGACGAAGCGATCAAGATCATCAAGACCGCCACCAAGGCCAAGTTCGTCGAGTCCGTCGACGTCGCGGTCCGCCTCGGCGTGGATGCGAAGAAGTCCGACCAGCAGGTGCGCGGCTCGACCGTGCTGCCCGCCGGTACCGGCAAGTCGGTCCGCGTGGCGGTGTTCGCCCCGGCTGGCGCCAAGGCAGACGAGGCCCTGGCCGCGGGTGCCGAGGCCGTTGGCATGGACGACCTGGCCGAGAAGATGCAGGCCGGTGATCTCAACTACGACGTCGTCATCGCGACCCCGGATGCGATGCGCGTGGTCGGCAAGCTCGGCCAGGTGCTCGGCCCGCGTGGCCTGATGCCGAACCCGAAGGTCGGCACCGTGTCGCCGAACCCGGCGGAGGCCGTCAAGGCCGCCAAGGGTGGCCAGGTCCGCTACCGCACCGACAAGGCCGGCATCATCCACTGCACCATCGGCAAGGCCGACTTCGACGATGGCTCGCTGAAGGGCAACCTCGAGGCGCTGCTGATGGACCTGATCAAGGCCAAGCCGGCGACCGCCAAGGGCCAGTACCTGCAGAAGGTCTCGGTCAGCTCGACGATGGGCCCGGGCGTCACCGTCGACCAGTCGACCCTGGTGCTGAAGTAATCAACAAATTTTGAGGGCATCGCCCGGGCCCCGGTCCGGGCGATAGCCGTCAAAGACCGCAGGTGCGGTCAACGCCTACCGGCGACGGGCACGGAAGCTCGACTTGGCAGGGAATCGCCGTCGGTGGAAACGGGGCTGCTTAATCCGGACCTTCGGGTCGGCCTGCGTAGATGGTGCCTTCTGGAAAATTTTTCTGGAGTGGCCGCCACCGGGACGCCGCAAGGTGTCCCCGATGCCAGGGACCGGCGTCGCCTAGGACCGCGAACGGCAGGAGCCGTAAGCGGAATTCAATTGGAGGAGTGCAATGGCTCTCAATCTGTCCCAGAAGCAAGAAGTAGTCGCCGAGCTGGCAGACATCGCCGCCAAGGCCCACTCCTTGGTCGCAGCCGAGTACGCGGGCACCACGGTCAGTCAGATGACCGCGATGCGCAAGACGGCCCGCGAAACCGGCGTGTACTTGAAGGTTGTCAAGAACACGCTGGCCTCGCGCGCCGTGGTCGGTACCGAGTTCGAGGTCGTCAAGGACGCCCTGACCGGTCCGCTGCTGTACGCGTTCTCGCTGGAGGAACCCGGTGCTGCCGGGCGCCTGATCAAGGAAGCCGCCAAGGGCAACGACAAGTTGCAGGCCCGTCTCGTCGCGGTGGAAGGCAAGTTGCTGCCGGCCGCCCACGTCGACGTGCTGGCATCGCTGCCGACCCGCGAGCAGGCGCTGTCCATGCTGGCCCGCGTCCTGGCCGAGCCGGCCTCGATGTTTGCCCGCGTCGTCAAGGCCGTGGCCGACCAGCAGGGTGGTGGCGAAGCCGCCCCCGCCGAAGCCGCCGCCGAAGCCTGATCCACGCAGGCGACTCTACTAACCGTTTCGCAAGATCACTGATCTCGAACAATATTTTCCAGAGGTAATCAAAATGTCCCTGTCCAACGAGCAGATCGTCGAGGCCGTCGCCGCCAAGTCGCTGATGGAAGTGATGGAGCTGGTGAAGGCCATCGAAGAGAAGTTCGGCGTCACCGCCGCCGCCCCGGTCATGATGGCCGGTGGCGCCGCCGCCGCCGCCGCCCCGGCCGAGGAGCAGACCGAGTTCGACGTCATCCTGAAGGAAGCCGGCGCGAAGAAGGTCGAGGTCATCAAGGCCGTCCGCGCCATCACGGGCCTGGGCCTGAAGGAAGCCAAGGACCTGGCCGAGGCCGGCGGCATGGTGAAGGAAGCCGCTTCGAAGGAAGACGCCGAGAAGTTCAAGAAGGACCTCGAGGCCGCCGGCGCGACCGTCGAGCTGAAGTAAGCCGTACTTGCGTCGCCAGGCGTTATCGGCGACCACCTGAGGCTGGGGGCGTAAGCCCCCGGCCTTTGGCCGTTGTTGCAGTTCCCGTGCGGAACTGGTTCCACCCGAGACGAGCTGTTAGCTGGAAGTAGCGGGAGATGGCGTGCTGGTGCCGGCAATACCAGCGACTTCCAAGTAGCAGCTTACGTATTCCCCCGGGGCCGCGGACGCGCGGCCCGCAAAGACGAGGCGGTAGCACCATGACCACAGCTTCCACGACGAATTATTCGTTCACCGAGAAGAAGCGCATCCGCAAGGACTTCGGCAAGCGCAAGTCCATCCTCGAAGTGCCCTTCCTGCTCGCCATCCAGGTCGACTCGTACCGCGCGTTCCTGCAGGAGCACACCGATCCCGCCAAGCGCGAGGACCGTGGCCTGCACGCCGCGCTCAAGTCGGTGTTCCCGATTTCGAGCTACAGCGGCAACGCCGCGCTGGAGTACGTGGGCTACAAGCTGGGCGAACCCGCGTTCGACGAGCGCGAGTGTCGTACCCGTGGCATGAGCTACGGCGCACCGCTGCGCGTCACCGTGCGCCTGGTGATCTACGACCGCGAGTCGTCGACCAAGGCCATCAAGTACGTGAAGGAGCAGGAGGTCTACATGGGCGAGATCCCGCTCATGACCGAGAACGGCACCTTCATCGTCAATGGCACCGAGCGCGTCATCGTCTCGCAGCTGCATCGCAGCCCGGGCGTGTTCTTCGACCACGACCGCGGCAAGACCCACAGCTCGGGCAAGCTGCTGTACAGCGCCCGCATTATCCCGTACCGCGGCTCGTGGCTGGACTTCGAGTTCGACCCGAAGGACGCGCTGTTCACCCGTATCGACCGTCGCCGCAAGCTGCCGGTGACCGTGCTGCTGCGCGCGCTGGGCTACAACAACGAAGAGATGCTGGCCGAGTTCTTCGAGGTCAACACCTTCCACATCGACCCGAAGGAAGGCGTGCAGCTGGAGCTGGTGCCCGAGCGCCTGCGCGGCGAGACCCTCGACTTCGACCTGGCCGATGGCGACAAGGTCATCGTCGAGGCCGGCCGCCGCATCACTGCGCGCCACGTCAAGCAGCTCGAGGCCTCCGGCATCGAAGCGCTGGCCGTGCCCGACGCCTACCTGGTCGGCCGCATCCTGTCGCACGACGTGGTCGACGCGGGCACCGGCGAGCTGATCGCGAACGCCAACGACGAGATCACCGAGGAGCAGCTCGAGGCCCTGCGCAAGGCAGGCATCGAGACCGTCGGCACCATCTGGGTCAATGACCTGGACCGCGGTCCGTTCATCTCCAACACCCTGCGCATTGACCCGAGCAAGACCCAGCTCGAGGCGCTGGTCGAGATCTACCGGATGATGCGTCCGGGCGAGCCGCCGACCAAGGACGCCGCGCAGAACCTGTTCCACAACCTGTTCTTCACCTTCGACCGCTACGACCTGTCGGCCGTCGGCCGGATGAAGTTCAACCGCCGCATCGGCCGCAAGGAAACCACCGGCGCTTCGGTGCTATACGACGCCAAGTACTACGGCGAGCGCAAGGACGAGGAGTCCAAGCGTCTGGCCGCCGAGTGCGGTGAAGGTTCCGACATCCTCGACGTGATCAAGGTCCTGACCGAGATCCGCAACGGCCGTGGCGTGGTGGACGACATCGACCACCTCGGCAACCGCCGCGTGCGTTCGGTCGGCGAAATGGCCGAGAACACCTTCCGCGTCGGCCTGGTCCGCGTGGAGCGCGCGGTCAAGGAGCGCCTGTCGATGGCCGAGTCCGAAGGCCTGACCCCGCAGGAGCTGATCAACGCCAAGCCGGTGGCCGCCGCGATCAAGGAGTTCTTCGGCTCCTCGCAGCTGTCCCAGTTCATGGACCAGAACAACCCGCTCTCGGAAGTGACCCACAAGCGTCGCGTCTCGGCCCTCGGCCCGGGCGGCCTGACCCGTGAGCGCGCCGGCTTCGAAGTGCGCGACGTGCACCCGACCCACTACGGCCGCGTCTGCACCATCGAAACGCCTGAAGGCCCGAACATCGGCCTGATCAACTCGCTGGCCGTGTTCGCCCGCACCAACAGCTACGGCTTCCTCGAGACGCCGTACCGCAAGGTGGTGGACGGCAAGGTCACCGACGACGTCGAGTACCTGTCGGCGATCGAGGAGAACGAGTACGTCATCGCCCAGGCCAACGCGACCCAGGACGAGAAGGGCAAGCTGTCGGCCCAGTTCGTCGCCTGCCGCTACCAGGGTGAGAACCTGCTCAAGCCGCCGAGCGAGATCCACTTCATGGACGTCTCGCCGATGCAGACCGTGTCGGTGGCCGCCGCGCTGGTGCCGTTCCTCGAGCACGATGACGCCAACCGTGCGCTGATGGGCGCCAACATGCAGCGCCAGGCCGTGCCGACGCTGCGTGCGCAGAAGCCGCTGGTCGGCACCGGCATCGAGCGTGCCGTGGCGCGCGACTCCGGCGTGACCGTCAACGCTCGCCGTGGCGGCGTGATCGAGCAGATCGACGCAGGCCGCATCGTGGTCAAGGCCAACGAGGACGAGATCTCAGGTGAGACCGATGCCGGCGTCGACATCTACAACCTGATCAAGTACACGCGCTCCAACCAGAACACCTGCATCAACCAGCGCCCGCTGGTGAATGTCGGTGACGTGGTCGCGCGCGGCGACGTGCTGGCCGACGGTCCCTCGACCGACATCGGCGAGCTCGCGCTGGGCCAGAACATGCTGGTCGCGTTCATGCCGTGGAACGGCTACAACTTCGAGGACTCCATCCTCCTGTCCGAGCGCGTGGTCCAGGAAGACCGCTACACCACGATCCACATCGAGGAGCTGACCGCGGTCGCCCGCGACACCAAGCTCGGGCCGGAGGAAATCTCCGCCGACATCCCGAACGTCTCCGAGCAGGCCCTCAACCGCCTCGACGAGTCGGGCGTGGTGTACATCGGTGCCGAGGTCCGGGCCGGCGACATCCTGGTCGGCAAGGTCACGCCGAAGGGTGAGAGCCAGCTGACCCCGGAAGAGAAGCTGCTGCGGGCGATCTTCGGTGAGAAGGCGTCCGACGTTAAGGACAGCTCGCTGCGCGTGCCGCCGGGCATGGACGGCACCGTCATCGACGTGCAGGTCTTCACCCGCGACGGAATCGAGAAGGACAAGCGCGCCAAGCAGATCGAGGAGTCCGAGGTCCGCCGCGTCAAGAAGGACTTCGACGACCAGTTCCGCATCCTCGAGGCGGCGATCTACGACCGCCTGCGCAGCCAGCTGATCGGCAAGACCGCCAATGGCGGTGCCGGCCTCAAGAAGGGCGAAACCGTCACTTCGCTGGTGCTCGATGGCCTGAGCCGGAAGGACTGGTTCAGCCTGCGCATGAAGGACGAGGAAGCGGTCGAGGCGATCGAGCGCGCGCAGAAGCAGATCGCCGCGCACGAGCAGGAGTTCGAGCGCCGGTTCGCCGACAAGCGCGGCAAGATCACCCAGGGTGACGACCTCGCCCCGGGCGTCCTCAAGATGGTCAAGGTCTTCCTCGCTGTTAAGCGCCGCATCCAGCCGGGCGACAAGATGGCCGGCCGCCACGGCAACAAGGGTGTCGTGTCGACCATCGTGCCGGTGCAGGACATGCCGTACATGGCCGATGGCCAGACCGTCGACATCGTCCTCAACCCGCTGGGCGTGCCGTCGCGTATGAACATCGGGCAGATCCTCGAGGTCCACCTGGGCTGGGCCGCCAAGGGCCTGGGCCAGAAGATCCAGCGGATGCTCGAGGCGCAGGCCAAGGTGGCCGAGCTGCGCAAGTTCCTCGACGAGATCTACAACCACGACCACAAGCTGCAGGGCGAGCGCGTCGACCTCAAGCAGTTCAGCGACAAGGAACTGCTGACCCTCGCGCAGAACCTCACCGACGGCGTGCCGATGGCCACCCCGGTGTTCGACGGCGCGGCGGAGTCCGAGCTCAAGGCGATGCTGCGCCTGGCCGACCTGCCCGAGAGCGGCCAGACCGTGCTGCACGACGGTCGCACCGGCGAGGCCTTCGAGCGCGAGGTGACGGTCGGCTACATGCACATGCTGAAGCTGAACCACCTGGTCGACGACAAGATGCACGCGCGTTCGACCGGTCCGTACTCGCTCGTCACCCAGCAGCCGCTGGGCGGCAAGGCGCAGTTCGGCGGCCAGCGTTTCGGCGAAATGGAAGTCTGGGCGCTGGAAGCCTACGGCGCGGCCTACACCCTGCAGGAAATGCTGACGGTGAAGTCCGACGACGTGCAGGGCCGTAACCAGATGTACAAGAACATCGTCGACGGCGAGTACGAGATGGTCGCCGGCATGCCGGAGTCCTTCAACGTACTGGTGAAGGAGATCCGCTCGCTCGCGATCAACATGGAGCTGGAAGAGACCTGAGCCGGGCCGGGGAGCGCCGCGTGACGCGCGCTCCCCGATCCCTTGGTGACCGACAGCCCTTCGACGATTTACTCCTCTGCGGAGACAGAAAATGAAAGACCTGCTCAACCTGTTCAACCAGCAGCGTCCCGCGCTCGACTTCGACGCGATCAAGATCGCGCTCGCGTCGCCGGACCTGATCCGTTCGTGGTCCTTCGGCGAAGTCAAGAAGCCGGAGACCATCAACTACCGCACGTTCAAGCCCGAGCGCGATGGCCTGTTCTGCGCGGCCATCTTTGGTCCGATCAAGGACTACGAGTGCCTGTGCGGCAAGTACAAGCGCATGAAGCACCGCGGCGTGGTCTGCGAGAAGTGCGGCACCGAGGTCACCCTGGCCAAGGTCCGTCGCGAGCGCATGGGCCACATCGACCTGGCCTCGCCGGTTGCGCACATCTGGTTCCTCAAGTCGCTGCCCTCGCGCATCGGCCTGATGCTGGACATGACCCTGCGCGACATCGAGCGCATCCTGTACTTCGAGGCGTTCGTCGTCACCGAGCCGGGCCTGACCCCGTTCGAGCGCGGCCAGCTGCTCAATGAAGAGCAGTACATGCAGGCGCGCCAGGAGCATGGCGACGACTTCGAGGCCGCGATGGGCGCCGAGGCGGTCTACGACCTGCTGCGCACGATCGACCTGCAGTCCGAGATGGTGCAGCTGAAGGAAGACATCGCCGCCACCGGTTCGGAAACCAAGCTCAAGCGACTGACCAAGCGGATCAAGCTGGTCGAGGCGTTCATCGAGTCCGGCAACCGCCCGGAGTGGATGATCATGACGGTGCTGCCGGTGCTGCCGCCGGACCTGCGTCCGCTGGTGCCGCTGGACGGTGGCCGCTTCGCGACCTCCGACCTCAACGACCTGTACCGCCGCGTCATCAACCGCAACAACCGCCTGCGCCGCCTGCTGGAGCTCAACGCGCCCGACATCATCGTGCGCAACGAGAAGCGCATGCTGCAGGAGTCGGTCGACGCGCTGATGGACAACGGCCGCCGTGGCCGCGCCATCACCGGCACCAACAAGCGTCCGCTCAAGTCGCTGGCCGACATGATCAAGGGCAAGCAGGGCCGGTTCCGCCAGAACCTGCTCGGCAAGCGCGTGGACTACTCGGGCCGTTCGGTCATCGTGGTCGGCCCGTACCTCAAGCTGCACCAGTGCGGCCTGCCCAAGAAGATGGCGCTCGAGCTGTTCAAGCCGTTCATCTTTGCCAAGCTGCAGCGCCGTGGCCTGGCCACCACGATCAAGGCCGCCAAGAAGCTGGTCGAGCGTGAAGAGGCCGAGGTGTGGGACATCCTCGAAGAGGTGATCCGCGAGCACCCGGTGCTGCTCAACCGCGCCCCGACCCTGCATCGCCTCGGCATCCAGGCGTTCGAGCCGGTGCTGATCGAGGGCAAGGCGATCCAGCTGCACCCGTTGGTCTGCACCGCGTTCAACGCCGACTTCGACGGTGACCAGATGGCCGTCCACGTGCCGCTCTCGCTGGAAGCCCAGCTGGAAGCGCGCGCGCTGATGATGGCGTCCAACAACATCCTGTCGCCGGCCAACGGCGAGCCGATCATCGTGCCGTCGCAGGACGTCGTGCTGGGCCTGTACTACATGACCCGCGCGCTGGAGAACAAGGCGGGCGAGGGCATGGCGTTCGCCAACGTCGCCGAGGTCAAGCGCGCCTATGACAACCGCGTCGTGCAGCTGCACGCCAAGGTCAAGGTGCGCATCACCGAGACGGTGCGCAACGAGGACGGCACCAGCGAGGAGAAGACCTCGATCGTCGACACGACGGTCGGGCGCGCGCTGCTGCGCGAGATCCTGCCTGACGGCCTGCCGTTCGCGCTGGCCAATGTCGAGCTGACCAAGAAGAACATCAGCCGCCTGATCAACTCCTCCTACCGCATGCTCGGCCTGAAGGACACGGTCGTGTTCGCCGACCAGCTGATGTACACCGGCTTCGCCTACGCGACGCGTGCCGGTGTCTCGATCGGCATCGACGACATGACCATCCCGGACGAGAAGAAGGGCATCCTCGCCGAGGCCGAGGCCGAGGTGCTGGAGATCCAGGAGCAGTACCAGTCCGGCCTGGTCACCGCCGGGGAGCGCTACAACAAGGTGGTCGACATCTGGTCGCGCACCAACGAGCGCGTGGCCAAGGCGATGATGGACGCGATCGGCACCGAGACGGTGACCAATGCCGAGGGCAAGCAGGTCGCGCAGAAGTCGATGAACTCGGTTTACATCATGGCCGACTCCGGCGCGCGTGGTTCGCAGGCGCAGATCCGCCAGCTGGCCGGCATGCGTGGCCTGATGGCCAAGCCGGACGGCTCGATCATCGAGACCCCGATCACCTCGAACTTCCGCGAAGGCCTGAACGTCCAGCAGTACTTCATCTCGACCCACGGTGCGCGAAAGGGCCTGGCCGATACGGCGCTCAAGACCGCCAACTCCGGTTACCTGACCCGTCGCCTGGTCGACGTGGCGCAGGACGTGGTGATCACCGAGACCGACTGCGGCACGATGGACGGGCTCACCATGACCCCGATCGTCGA
Organism: Lysobacter luteus; assembly: GCF_907164845.1. Classification (NCBI taxonomy): domain Bacteria; kingdom Pseudomonadati; phylum Pseudomonadota; class Gammaproteobacteria; order Lysobacterales; family Lysobacteraceae; genus Novilysobacter; species Novilysobacter luteus. Next base: position 2,200,161 of record NZ_OU015430.1, on the reverse strand, counting down.
AGGCGGCGACGTGGTCGAGCCGCTGCGCGACCGCGTGCTGGGCCGCATCGTGGCCGAGGACGTGTTCCTGCCGGGCAACGACGAGGACCCGATCGTCACCCGCAACACCCTGCTCGACGAGCAGTGGGTGGTGCGCCTCGAGGACGCCGGCGTGCAGTCCATCAAGGTCCGCTCGACCATTACCTGCGAGTCGTCGTTCGGCGTCTGCGCCCACTGCTACGGGCGTGACCTGGGCCGCGGCCACATCGTCAACCTCGGCGAGGCGGTCGGCGTGGTTGCCGCGCAGTCGATCGGCGAGCCGGGCACCCAGCTGACCATGCGTACCTTCCACATCGGTGGCGCGGCGTCGCGTGCGGCGGCCATCGACAACGTGACGGTCAAGACCACCGGTTCGATCAAGTTCAACAACCTCAAGCACGTCGAGCACACCAACGGCCACTTCGTCGCGGTGTCGCGCTCGGGCGAGCTGTCGGTGCTGGACGCGCACGGCCGCGAGCGCGAGCGTTACAAGCTGCCGTACGGTGCGACCGTCGCGGTCAAGGACGGCGCGGAGATCAAGGCCGGCCAGCAGGTCGCCAACTGGGATCCGCACAACCACCCGATCGTCTCGGAAGTCGCCGGTTTCATCCGCTTCATCGACTTCGTCGAGGGCGTGACCGTGATCGAGAAGACCGACGAGCTGACCGGCCTGGCCTCGCGCGAGATCACCGATCCCAAGCGTCGCGGTTCGGCCGCCAAGGACCTGCGTCCGATCGTCCGCATCGTCGACAAGAACGGCAACGACCTGAACATCCCGGGCACCGACCTGCCGGCGCAGTACCAGCTGCCGCCGCGCTCGGTCGTCAACCTGCAGGACGGCGCCGCGGTCGGCGTGGGTGACGTGGTCGCCAAGATCCCGCAGGAAGCGTCCAAGACCCGCGACATCACCGGTGGTCTGCCGCGCGTGGCCGACCTGTTCGAGGCGCGCAAGCCGAAGGACCCCGCGATCCTGGCCGAGCGCTCGGGCATCGTCAGCTTCGGCAAGGACACCAAGGGCAAGCAGCGCCTGATCATCAAGGACGCCGACGGCAACGAGCACGAGGAGCTGATCCCCAAGTACCGCCAGATCATCGTGTTCGAAGGCGAGCACGTGGAGAAGGGCGAGACCGTGGTGGACGGCGAGCCGAGCCCGCAGGACATCCTGCGCCTGCTCGGCGTGGAGCCGCTGGCGGTCTACCTCACCAAGGAGATCCAGGATGTCTACCGCCTGCAGGGCGTGAAGATCAACGACAAGCACATCGAGGTGATCGTTCGCCAGATGCTGCGCAAGGTCGAGATCACCGACCAGGGCGACAGCAAGTTCCTGCATGGCGAGCAGGTCGAGCGCCAGCGTTACGTCGAGGAAGCCGCGCGCGTGGCCGGCCGCAACGAGATCGTGCCGCAGTACGATCCGGTGCTGCTGGGCATCACCAAGGCCTCGCTGGCGACCGAGTCGTTCATCTCGGCGGCATCGTTCCAGGAGACCACCCGCGTCCTCACCGAGGCCGCCGTGCGCGGTACCCGTGACGGCCTGCGTGGCCTCAAGGAGAACGTCATCGTCGGCCGCCTGATCCCGGCCGGTACCGGCCTGGCGTACCATACGCAGCGCCGCAAGAACGCCTCGGGGCTCACCGATTCGGAGATGGAGGCGCTGTCCGCGCCGGTCACCGCCGAAACGGCCGACGTCGCCGATGCGGGCGAGGAATCCAGCGCCACGTAACCGTGGCGTCCGCGGCCCGTACGCCGGGCCGCCCAGATCACCAAATGAGGCGCACGGAGCGCCTCGTGTTGGGCCCACGGATGGGCGGGAACCAATGGAAGCGGGGGGCGCTCGGCGCTCCCTGCAATCCGTAACCTGGCTCGCGTTGACGGAGACGTCTGGCGCGGGCTATACTTTTCCGTCTCGGTCGGCCGGGTGCATTCGGCTTGCCGTTCGTTTTCAACAGGGTCCGCATTCCGCGCGGGCCTTCTCCTCAGAAGAGTTCAGATGGCGACGATCAATCAGCTGGTCCGCAAACCGCGGCAGGCGGCCACGTACAAGAGCGCCTCGCCGGCGCTGGAGAACTGCCCGCAGCGCCGGGGTGTTTGCACCCGTGTCTACACCACCACCCCGAAGAAGCCGAACTCGGCGATGCGCAAGGTGGCCAAGGTTCGCCTGACCAACGGTTACGAGGTCATCTCGTACATCGGTGGTGAGGGTCACAACCTGCAGGAGCACTCGGTGGTGTTGATCCGCGGCGGTCGCGTCAAGGACCTGCCGGGCGTCCGTTACCACACCGTTCGCGGTTCGCTCGACGCCGCCGGCGTCGCCAAGCGTCGCCAGCGTCGCTCCAAGTACGGCGCCAAGCGCCCGAAGTCCTAAGGAATCCGCAACATGTCGCGTAAAGGCTCCACCCCGCAGCGTTCGGTCCTGCCTGATCCCAAGCACGGCAGCGAGACCATCGCGCGCTTCATCAACATGGTCATGTACAGCGGCAAGAAGTCGGTCGCCGAGAAGATCGTCTACGGCGCGATGGACGTGATCGGGGAGAAGAACCCCAATCCGCTCGAGGTTGTCGAGAAGGCGCTGAGCAACATCTCCCCGGCGGTCGAGGTCAAGTCGCGCCGCGTTGGTGGCTCCACCTACCAGGTGCCGGTCGAAGTGCGCGCCTCGCGACGCATGGCGCTGGCGATGCGCTGGCTGATCGAGTCCGCCCGCAAGCGCGGGGAGAACAGCATGCCGCGCAAGCTTGCCGCCGAATTGATCGATGCCTCGGAAAGTCGTGGCGGCGCGATCAAGAAGCGCGAAGAGACCCACCGCATGGCGGAAGCGAACAAGGCGTTCGCGCACTACCGCTGGTGATCCGAGACGTCCCGGCCCAGACGCGCCGGGACCCTCACGCAGCGCGATAGCCGCGCTGCCGCGGCGGCCCCGGCCGCCACGCGAACCGGAGGCCGCCGTCAGGCGGCGTCCGGCCATTTGGAAACCATAAAATACGAGAGGGTCCCGTGGCTCGCACCACTCCCATCGAGCGTTACCGCAACTTCGGCATCATGGCCCACATCGATGCCGGCAAGACCACCACGTCCGAACGCATCCTGTTCTACACCGGTGTCAGCCACAAGATCGGCGAGGTGCATGACGGCGCCGCGACGATGGACTGGATGGAGCAGGAGCAGGAGCGCGGCATCACCATCCAGTCGGCGGCCACCACGGCGTTCTGGAAGGGGATGGACAAGACCCTGCCCGAGCACCGCTTCAACATCATCGACACCCCCGGGCACGTCGACTTCACCATCGAGGTGGAGCGTTCGCTGCGCGTGCTCGACGGCGCGGTGTTCGTGCTGTGTGCGGTCGGTGGCGTGCAGCCGCAGTCCGAGACCGTCTGGCGCCAGGCCAACAAGTACGAAGTTCCGCGCCTCGCGTTCGTCAACAAGATGGACCGCACGGGCGCCAACTTCGACAAGGTCGTCGGCCAGCTGAAGTCGCGCCTGGGTGCCTACCCGGTGCCGATGCAGGTGCCGGTCGGTGCCGAGGACGGCTTCGACGGCGTGATCGACCTGCTCAAGATGAAGCGCATCCACTGGGACACCGCGTCCCAGGGCACCGTGTTCGAGTACGGCGAGATCCCGGCCGAGCTGGCCGACAAGGCCACCGAAGCGCGTGCGTTCATGGTCGAGGCCGCCGCCGAGGCGTCCGAAGAGCTGATGGACAAGTACCTCAACGACGGTGAGCTGTCGGAGGCCGAGATCATCGCCGGCCTGCGCGCGCGCACCCTGAAGACCGAGATCGTCCCGGTGTTCTGCGGTACCGCGTTCAAGAACAAGGGCGTGCAGGCCATGCTCGACGGCGTCATCCAGCTGCTGCCGTCGCCGGTCGACGTGCCGGCCGTGCAGGGCGTCGACGAGGACGAGAAGGAAGTCACCCGCAAGGCCTCGGACGAGGAGAAGTTCTCGGCCCTGGCGTTCAAGATCATGACCGACCCGTTCGTCGGCTCGCTGACCTTCTTCCGGGTGTACTCGGGCGTGCTGAACTCCGGTGACCAGGTGTACAACCCGGTCAAGATGAAGAAGGAGCGCGTCGGCCGTCTGCTGCAGATGCACTCCAACGATCGCCAGGAGATCAAGGAAGTCCGCGCCGGCGACATCGCCGCGGCCGTCGGCCTGAAGGACGTCACCACCGGTGACACCCTGTGCGCGCAGGACGCTGTGATCACCCTCGAGCGGATGGTCTTCCCGGAGCCGGTCATCTCGATGGCGGTGGAGCCCAAGACCAAGTCGGACCAGGAAAAGATGGGCATCGCCCTCGGCCGCCTGGCGCAGGAGGACCCGTCCTTCCGCGTGCGTACCGACGAGGAGTCGGGCCAGACCATCATCGCCGGCATGGGCGAGCTGCACCTGGACATCATCGTTGACCGCATGAAGCGCGAGTTCAACGTCGAGGCCAACGTCGGCAAGCCGCAGGTGGCCTACCGCGAGACCATCCGCAAGCAGGTCAAGGTCGAAGGCAAGTTCGTCCGCCAGTCGGGCGGCAAGGGCCAGTTCGGCCACGTGTGGATCGAAATGATCCCGCAGGAGCCGGGCGCGGGCTACGAGTTCGAGAACGCGATCGTCGGTGGTGTCGTGCCGAAGGAATACATCCCGGCCGTCGACAAGGGTATCCAGGAAGCCGTGGCCAACGGCGTGCTCGCCGGTTACCCGGTTGTCGACGTCAAGATCCGCCTCGTCGATGGTTCGTACCACGAGGTCGACTCGTCCGAAATGGCGTTCAAGATCGCCGGCTCCATGGCGTTCAAGGAAGGCTTCAACAAGGCCAACCCGTGCCTGCTCGAGCCGATGATGAAGGTCGAGATCGTCACCCCCGAGGATTACCTCGGCGACGTGATGGGCGACGTGAGCCGTCGCCGCGGCATCCTGCAGGGCCAAGACGACAGCCCGTCGGGCAAGATCATCAACGCGATGATCCCGCTGGGCGAGATGTTCGGCTACGCGACCACGCTGCGCTCGATGTCGCAGGGCCGCGCGACCTACTCGATGGAGTTCGACCACTACGCCGAGGCGCCGACCAACATCGCCGAAGCAGTGGTCAAAAAGAACTGATGTACGGATCCGGCGCCGGGTGGCGCCGGTTCTTCCCCCGACAAGATCAACACATAGTTCAGAGGTAAGCAGTCATGGCGAAGGGTAAGTTCGAGCGCACCAAGCCGCACGTCAACGTCGGCACGATCGGTCACGTCGACCACGGCAAGACCACGCTGACCGCAGCGCTGACCAAGATCGGCGCGGAGCGTTTCGGTGGTGAGTTCCACGCCTACGACGCGATCGACAAGGCGCCTGAGGAAAAGGCCCGTGGTATCACGATCTCGACCTCGCACGTGGAATACGAAAGCCCGACGCGCCACTACGCGCACGTTGACTGCCCGGGCCACGCCGACTACGTGAAGAACATGATCACCGGTGCGGCGCAGATGGACGGCGCGATCCTGGTGTGCTCGGCCGCGGACGGCCCGATGCCGCAGACGCGCGAGCACATCCTGCTGGCCCGCCAGGTGGGCGTGCCGTACATCGTGGTGTTCCTGAACAAGGCCGACATGGTGGACGACGCCGAGCTGCTGGAGCTCGTCGAGATGGAAGTGCGCGAGCTGCTGAGCAAGTACGACTTCCCGGGCGACGATACCCCGATCATCCACGGTTCGGCGCTGAAGGCGCTGGAAGGTGACCAGTCGGAGATCGGCGTGCCGGCGATCATCAAGCTGGTGGAGGCGCTGGACAGCTGGATCCCGGAGCCCGAGCGCGACGTGGACAAGGCGTTCCTGATGCCGGTCGAGGACGTGTTCTCGATCTCCGGTCGCGGCACCGTGGTGACCGGCCGCATCGAGCGCGGCGTGATCAAGGTGGGCGAGGAAATCGAGATCGTCGGCATCCGTCCGACCGTCAAGACGACCGTCACCGGCGTCGAGATGTTCCGCAAGCTGCTGGACCAGGGCCAGGCGGGCGACAACGCGGGCCTGCTGCTGCGCGGCACCAAGCGTGACGACGTGGAGCGCGGCCAGGTGCTGTGCAAGCCGGGTTCGATCAAGCCGCACACCGACTTCGAAGGCGAGGTGTACGTGCTGTCGAAGGACGAGGGTGGCCGTCACACGCCGTTCTTCAAGGGCTACCGTCCGCAGTTCTACTTCCGCACCACCGACATCACCGGTGCGGTGGAGCTGCCGGAAGGCGTGGAGATGGTGATGCCGGGCGACAACGTGAAGATGGTCGTCTCGCTGATCAACCCGATCGCCATGGACGAAGGCCTGCGCTTCGCGATCCGCGAAGGCGGCCGTACCGTCGGCGCCGGCGTGGTCTCCAAGATCATCAAGTAATGCCGATCCGGGCCACCGCCCGGGTTGAATGCTCCATCCGCCGCCAGGTTCGCCTGGCGGCGGTCGTTTCCAGGCAGGTGCTTGCACTGTGTTCTGGAAACCCGTTAGAATGCGCGACCACCGTGGGCCTCATGAACATGCAGGCCCGCGAACCAGCGAAATGAGGGGCAGGAAGCACCTCGTCTTCGCCAGACAGGGATATGTCGCATGGTGCTGCCTGGCCCGGTTTCCGGCCAATGGCGGCTTCATGCGTTCTTAGATTCCGTCTGGGCGGGCCGGGAAACCGGCCTGCCTTGATTTTTGAAGGACGCCGGCGCGGTCTGGCCGGAATGCATTCCACCGGGGTTCGGCGCAACCAGTCGTCGGCCCGTCGCTCTTTTAACCAAGGAACACCGTCATGGCGGACCAGAAGATCCGGATTCGGCTGAAGGCGTACGATCATCGTCTGATCGACCGCTCGGCCAGCGAGATCGTCGAAACGGCCAAGCGGACCGGCGCGCAAGTGCGTGGCCCGATCCCGCTGCCGACCAAGATCGAGCGCTACACCATTCTCACCTCGCCGCACGTCGACAAGGACGCGCGCGACCAGTACGAGACCCGCACGCACAAGCGCGTGCTCGACATCGTCGACCCCAACGACAAGACCGTGGACGCGCTCATGAAGCTCGAGCTCGCGGCAGGCGTCGACGTCCAGATCAAGCTGACCTGAGGCCAACCACATGACTGCGAAGAAATATTCGCTGGGCATCGTCGGTCGCAAGGCCGGCATGAGCCGGTTCTTCACCGAAGACGGCAAGTCCGTCCCGGTGACGCTGATCGAGGCGACCCCGAACCGCATCACCCAGATCAAGACCACCGACACCGACGGCTACAGCGCGGTGCAGGTGACCGTCGGCGTCAAGCGTGCCGCGCTGGTCAACAAGCCCGAGGCGGGCCACCTGGCCAAGGCCAAGGTCGACGCCGGCCGTGGCCTGTGGGAGTTCCGCGTGGCCGACGACAAGATCGGCGACTTCGAGGTCGGCGGCGAGATCCGCGCCGACATCTTCGAGGCCGGCCAGGTCGTTGACGTCCAGGGCGTGACCAAGGGCAAGGGCTTCCAGGGCACGATCAAGCGCTGGAACTTCCGCATGGGCGACGCCACCCACGGTAACTCGCTGTCGCATCGTTCCCCGGGTTCGATCGGCCAGCGCCAGACCCCCGGTCGCGTGTTCCCGGGCAAGAAGATGTCCGGCCACATGGGCTCGGTCCAGCAGAGCACCCAGGGCCTGCAGGTGGTGAAGGTCGACGCAGAGCGCGGTCTGATCGCCATCCGCGGCGCAGTGCCGGGCGCGCCGGGCGGTGACGTGATCGTCCGCCCGTCGAGCAAGGGAGTATGACGATGGAACTTGCCATCAATAACAGCAGCAAGACCGTGTCGGTGTCCGACGAGATCTTCGGCCGCGAGTTCAGCGAGGACCTGGTCCACCAGGTCGTGGTCGCTTACCGCAATGCCGGCCGTGCCGGCACCAAGGCGCAGAAGACCCGCTCGGAAGTCGCCGGCACCACGAAGAAGTCGAAGAAGCAGAAGGGTGGCGGTGCACGTCACGGCGCCCTGACCGCTCCGATCTTCGTCGGTGGTGGCGTGACCTTCGCGGCCAAGCCGCGCAGCTTCGCGCAGAAGGTCAACCGCAAGATGTACCGCGCCGCGATGGCCGCGATCCTGTCCGAGCTCAACCGCCAGGGCCGCATCATGGTCGTGGAGTCGCTGGACATCGAGTCGCCGAAGACCAAGGGCATGATCTCCATGCTCAAGGACCTTGGTGCGGGTCGCCGTCCGCTGCTGGTCACCGAGGATGCCACCGAGAACCTGTACCTCTCGGCGCGCAACCTGCCGTATGTCGAAGTCCGCGACGTGCAGGGCCTGGATCCGGTCGCGCTGGTTGGCGCCGACTCGGTCGTGGTCACCGCCGATGCGGTCAAGAAGATCGAGGAGTGGCTGGCATGAACGACGCCAAGCTCTACAACGTGATCCGTGCGCCGCGTGTGTCCGAAAAGACCGCGCGCCTGCAGGAAGTTTCCAACCAATACGTCTTCGAAGTGGCGACGACTGCTACCAAGGCCGACATCAAGGTCGCCGTGGAGAAGCTGTTCGACGTCAAGGTCGAGGCAGTCAACGTGGTCAACGTGAAGGGCAAGTCCAAGGCCTTCAAGTTCCGCATGGGCCGCCGCGCCGACTGGCGCAAGGCGTACGTGAAGCTGGCTGAAGGCCAGTCGATCGACGTGATGGCCAAGGCCTGAGGACTAGACCCATGGCATTGATGACTTTCAAACCCACCTCGCCCGGCCGCCGTTCCGCGGTCCGCGTGGTGACCCCGGGCCTGCACAAGGGCGCCCCGCACGCTCCGCTCCTCGAGAAGAAGAGCAAGACCGGCGGTCGCAACCACCATGGCCGGATCACCACCCGCCACATCGGTGGTGGCCACAAGCAGCACTACCGCATCATCGATTTCAAGCGCAACAAGGAAGGCATCCCGGCGCGCGTGGAGCGGATCGAATACGATCCCAACCGCACTGCCCACATCGCCCTGCTGTGCTACGTCGATGGCGAGCGTCGTTACATCATCGCGCCCAAGGGCCTGAAGGATGGCGACCAGGTGATTGCCGGCCGTGACGCCCCGATCCGCGTGGGCAACACCCTGCCGCTGAGCAACATCCCGGTTGGTTCGACCGTCCACTGCATCGAGATGAAGCCCGGCAAGGGCGCCCAGCTGGCGCGTGCCGCCGGCGCCGGCGTGCAGTTGGTCGCTCGCGAGCAGGGCTACGCCACGCTGCGCCTCCGCTCCGGCGAGATGCGCAAGGTGCCGGTCGAGTGCCGCGCCACCATCGGTGAAGTCGGCAACGTCGAGCACAACCTCGAGAAGCTCGGCAAGGCCGGTGCCAAGCGCTGGCGTGGTGTCCGCCCGACCGTCCGCGGCGCGGCGATGAACCCCGTCGACCACCCGCACGGTGGTGGTGAGGCCAAGGCCGGCCAGGGCAACCCGCATCCGGTCACCCCGTGGGGCGTTCCGACCAAGGGTTACAAGACCCGCAAGAACAAGCGCACCCAGCAGTTCATCGTGCGCGATCGTAGGAGCTAATCGGCCATGGCACGTTCACTCAAGAAGGGCCCGTTCGTCGACCACCATCTCATCAAGAAGGTGGAGGCTGCGGCCAACAACAAGAAGCCGATCAAGACCTGGTCGCGTCGCTCGATGGTTCTGCCGGAGATGGTGGGTTTCACCATCGCCGTGCACAACGGTCGCAACCACATCCCCGTGCTGGTCAACGAGAACATGGTTGGCCACAAGCTCGGCGAGTTCGCCCTGACCCGTACGTTCAAGGGTCACGTGGCCGACAAGAAGAGCCGCTAAGGAGATGACCATGGAAGCGAAAGCAATCCTGCGCACCGCGCGCATCTCGCCGCAGAAGGCCCGCCTGGTCGCTGACCAGGTCCGTGGCCTGAGCGCCGAGCGTGCCGTCAACCTGCTCAAGTTCTCGGACAAGAAAGCCGCCGCGATGATCCGCAAGGTCGTCGAGTCGGCCATCGCCAACGCCGAGAACAACCAGGGTGCCGACATCGACGAGCTCAAGGTCAAGACCATCATGGTCGACGAAGGTCCGACGCTGAAGCGTTTCATGGCCCGTGCGAAGGGACGCGGTACCCGCATCCTCAAGCGCACCAGCCATATCACCGTCGTCGTCGGCGAGGGGAAGTAACTCATGGGTCATAAAGTTCATCCGATCGGCATCCGCCTTGGCATTTCCAAGGACTGGAACTCGAAGTGGTTCGCCGGCAAGAAGCAGTACGCCGAGTACCTCGCGGCCGACCTGAAGGTCCGCGAGATGCTGCGCAAGAAGCTTGCCCAGGCAGGCATCTCCAAGATCTTCATCGAGCGTCCGGCCAACAACGCCCGCGTGACGATCCACACCGCCCGTCCGGGCGTGGTGATCGGCAAGCGTGGCGAGGACATCGACAAGCTGCGCAAGGAAGTCAGCGACATGATGGGCGTCCCGGCGCACATCAACGTGACCGAGGTCCGCAAGCCCGAGCTCGACGCGCAGCTGGTCGCCGAGTCGATCGCGCAGCAGCTTGAGCGCCGCATCATGTTCCGCCGCGCAATGAAGCGCGCAGTGGGCAATGCGATGCGCCTGGGCGCGCTGGGCATCAAGGTCAACGTCGCCGGCCGCCTCAACGGCGCCGAGATCGCGCGTTCGGAGTGGTACCGCGAAGGCCGCGTGCCGCTGCATACCCTCCGCGCCGATATCGACTACGGCTTTGCCGAAGCCAAGACGACCTACGGGATCATCGGCATCAAGGTCTGGGTCTACAAGGGCGAGATCTTCGATTTCTCCCAGGTCGGCCAGGAAAAGCAGGACGACAGCCCGCGTGGCGACCGCGGTGACCGCGGCGACCGTCGCGACCGTGGCCCGCGTCCGCCGCGTGAATCGAGGTAACCGACCATGTTGCAACCCAAGCGAACCAAATACCGCAAGATGCACAAGGGCCGCAACGACGGCCTGGCATGGAGCGGCAACGCCGTCAGCTTCGGCGAGTACGGCCTGAAGGCGACCGCCCACGGCCAGATCACCGCGCGCCAGATCGAGGCCGCGCGCCGGTCCATCAGCCGCTACGTCAAGCGTGGCGGCAAGATGTGGATCCGCGTGTTCCCCGACAAGCCGATCACCAAGAAGCCGATCGAAGTCCGAATGGGCTCCGGCAAGGGCAACGTCGAGTACTGGGTCGCGCAGATCCAGCCCGGCCGGATGATCTATGAGATTGAGGGCGTGGGTGAGGACGTGGCGCGCGAGGCGTTCCGCCTTGCCGCGGCCAAGCTCTCGGTGACCACCACTTTCGTTACCCGGACGGTGCGCTGATGGAACTCAAGCAACTGCGTGAAAAGTCGGCTGACGAGCTCCAGGCCCACCTGACCGAGCTGCACAAGGAGAGCTTCGCCCTCCGCATGCAGAAGGCCACCGGCCAGCTCGCCAAGACCCACGAGGCCCGCCGGGTGCGCCGCGAGATCGCTCGCGTCAACACCCTGCTGGGTCAGAAGAAGTAAGGACCCGCCATGACCGACAACAATACAGAGAAGGCGCTGCGCACGGTCGAAGGACGCGTGGTCAGCAACAAGATGGACAAGACCGTCACCGTGCTCGTCGAGCGTCAGGTCAAGCACGCGCTGTACGGCAAGTACATCCGCCGCTCGTCCAAGCTCCACGCGCACGATGCAGACAATGCCTGCAACGAAGGCGACGTCGTCCGGGTGCGTGAAGTCGCCCCGATGTCCAAGACCAAGAACTGGAGCGTGGTTGAGATCGTCAGCCGCGCGGCCGAATAACGAGGAGGCTGAACCATGATCCAGATGCAAAGCTACCTCGGCGTGGCCGACAACTCCGGTGCGAAGGAAGTGATGTGCATCAAGGTGCTCGGCGGCTCCAAGCGCCGTTACGCGCACATTGGCGACATCATCAAGGTCACCGTCAAGGATGCGATCCCGCGGGGCAAGGTGAAGAAGGGCGACGTCTATGACGCCGTCGTGGTCCGCACCCGCAAGGGCGTCCGTCGCCCGGACGGCTCGCTGATCCGCTTCGATGGCAACGCCGCGGTGTTGCTCAACAACAAGCATGAGCCGATCGGCACCCGCATCTTCGGGCCCGTGACCCGTGAGCTGCGTTCCGAGAAGTTCATGAAGATCGTCTCGCTCGCACCTGAAGTGCTCTGAGCGGAGGAACCGACATGAACCGTATCAAGAAAGGCGACCAGGTCGTCGTGACCGCCGGCAAGGACAAGGGCAAGAAGGGTGATGTGGTGCGCGTGGCCGGCGACAAGGTCGTCGTGTCCAACGTCAACATCATCAAGCGCCACACCAAGCCCAACCCGCAGCTGGGCCAGCCCGGCGGCGTGATCGAGCGTGAGGCGCCGATCCATATCTCCAACGTGATGCTCTTCAACCCGGCCACCGGCAAGGGCGAGCGCGTTGGCATCAAGGTGCTGGAGGATGGACGCAAACTGCGTGTGTTCCGCTCCAGCGGTGAGGCGGTCGACGCCTGAGGAATGCTGAAATGAACACCCGGCTTGAAAAGTTCTACAAGGAAGAGGTCGTTCCCTCGCTGACGGCGAAGTTCGGCTACAAGAATCCAATGGAGGTGCCGCGCATCACCAAGATCACCCTGAACATGGGTGTGGGTGAGGCGGCCACCAACAAGAAGATCCTGGAGAATGCGGTCGCCGACATGACCAAGATCTCCGGCCAGAAGCCGATCGTGACCAAGAGCCGCGTTTCCGTGGCCTCGTTCAAGATCCGCGATGGCTGGCCGATCGGCTGCAAGGTGACCCTGCGTCGCCAGAAGATGTTCGAGTTCCTCGACCGCCTGATCAACGTCTCGCTGCCGCGCGTCCGCGACTTCCGCGGCGTGTCGGGCAAGGCGTTCGACGGCCGTGGCAACTACAACATGGGCGTCAAGGAACAGATCATCTTCCCGGAGATCGATTACGACCAGGTCGACGCGCTGCGCGGCATGGACATCGCGATCACCACCACCGCGAAGAGCGACGCCGAGGCGCGCGCCCTGCTGGAAGCCTTCCGCTTCCCGTTCCGCAACTGACCCGAGGATCAATACATGGCCAAGTCGTCCATGATCAACCGCGAGGTGAAGCGGGCCAAGCTGGCGGCGAAGTACGCCGCCAAGCGCGAAGAGCTGAAGAAGGTCATCGCCAGCCCGACCGCCTCCTATGAGGAGAAGGAAGAGGCCGTGGTCAAGCTGCAGAAGCTGCCGCGCGACTCTTCCCCGAGCCGCCAGCGCAACCGTTGCGCCATGACCGGCCGTTCGCGGGGCGTGTACCAGAAGTTCGGCCTTGGCCGCAACAAGCTGCGCGAAGCCACCATGCGCGGCGACGTGCCGGGCCTGCGTAAGGCCAGCTGGTAAGTCAAGCGGGCCCCGCGCCCGTGTTGGCCCAGGGCCGGCCAAGTCTGGTAGACTAGTCGGCTCGCAATGCCAAAACGCCACGGCCACCCGGCCGTGGCGTCACAACTGAATTCGCTATAGCGGATATCGGTGCACTCATCAGGAATCACACATGAGCATGACTGATCCCATCGCCGACATGTTCGTCCGCATTCGCAATGCGGCCGCGGTCGGCAAGCCGACGGTGAAGATGCCGTCTTCCAAGATCAAGGTGTCCATCGCCAAGGTCCTGCAGGACGAGGGCTACATCCTCGGTTCGCGCGTGACCGAGGTCGGCGCCGGCAAGAGCGAGCTCGAGATCGAGCTCAAGTACTACGAAGGCAAGCCGGTCATCGAGCAGCTCAAGCGCTTCTCGCGTTCGGGCCTGCGCCAGTACCGCGGCAAGGACGATCTGCCGAAGGTGCTCGGTGGCCTCGGCGTCGCCATCATTTCCACGTCCAAGGGCATCATGACCGATGCGCAGGCGCGCCAGCAGGGCGTCGGCGGTGAAGTCCTGTGCTTCGTGGCCTAAGGGAGTAACGACCATGTCCCGAGTTGCCAAGAAGCCGATCGCCCTGGCCAAGGGTGTCGAACTGAACGTCCAGCCCGAGAATGTGACCGTCAAGGGGCCCAAGGGCACCCTGTCGATCGCCAAGCCGGCCGGTATCGCCATCGTCATCGAGGACGGCCACGCGCAGCTGTCGGCCAACGAGCCGTCGCTGGTCCCGCTGACCGGAACCCTGCGCGCGATCGTCGCGAACATGGTGCACGGCGTGTCCGAAGGCTTCGAGCGCAAGCTCGAGCTGGTCGGCGTCGGCTACCGCGCCGCGATGCAGGGCAAGGACCTGAACCTGTCGCTGGGTTTCTCCCACCCGGTCCTGTTCAAGACCCCCGAGGGCATCACGATCACCACCCCGACCCAGACCGAAGTGGTCGTGGCCGGTGCCGACAAGCAGCGCGTCGGCGAAGTGGCTGCCAAGATTCGCGGTTTCCGTCCGCCGGAGCCCTACAAGGGCAAGGGCGTTAAGTACGCCGGCGAGAACATCATTCGCAAGGAAGCCAAGAAGGCCTAACCCGGCTTTCAGCTTTCGAGGACCTGACAATGAACAAGAACATCGCCCGCCTGCGCCGCGCCAAGTCGACCCGTGCGCACATCCGCGAACTCGGTGTGCCGCGCCTGTCGGTGCTGCGCACTGGCCAGCACCTGTACGCCCAGGTCTTCACCGCCGACGGCTCGAAGGTCCTGGCTGCCGCCTCGACCACCCAGTCCGACGTGAAGGATGGCCTGAAGAACGGCAAGAACGCCGACGCCGCCGCCAAGGTAGGCAAGGCGATCGCCGAGAAGGCCAAGGCGGCCGGCATCGAGAAGGTCGCGTTCGACCGCTCGGGCTACCGCTACCACGGCCGCATCAAGGTGCTTGCCGACGCCGCCCGAGAGGGTGGCCTGCAGTTCTGATGTCCGGGTGCGTGGGGCTTCGGCTCCGCGCGCCGGTTCCAGCTGCCGGCGCGGCCTGCGCCGGACGCTTGTGACGGGTTTCCGTCCCTGCGGCACGACCGAACTACTACACAACCATAAGCGGCCAAGCCGCAAGCAAACCTACCCAACATCCAGGAACTGAAATGGCTAACGAACGTGAATCGCGGGGGCGTGACCGCAACCGTGAGGAAATCGATGACGGCATGATCGAGAAGCTGATCGCGGTCAACCGCGTCAGCAAGACCGTCAAGGGTGGCCGCCAGTTCACCTTCACCGCGCTGACGGTGGTGGGTGACGGCGCCGGCAAGGTCGGCTTCGGCTACGGCAAGGCGCGCGAAGTGCCGGTCGCGATCCAGAAGTCGATGGAATACGCCCGCAAGAGCATGAGCAACGTCGAGCTCAATGGCGGCACCTTGTGGCACTCGGTGAAGTCCGGCCACGGCGCGGCGCGTGTGTACATGCAGCCTGCTTCCGAGGGTACCGGCGTCATCGCCGGTGGCGCGATGCGCGCCGTGCTCGAGGCGGTCGGCGTTAAGGACGTGCTGGCCAAGGCGGTCGGCTCGCGCAACCCGATCAACCTGGTGCGCGCGACCCTGCGCGGCCTGACGGAAATGCACTCGCCGGCCAAGATCGCGGCCAAGCGCGGCAAGAAGGTCGAGGATCTGATCAATGGCTAAGACTGAAAACAGCGGCGGCACCGTCAAGGTGCGTCTGGTCAAGGGCCTGCGCGGAAGCCAGGCGCGTCACCGCCTGTCGGTGAAGGCGCTCGGGCTCAACAAGCTCAACGACGTACGCGAACTTAAGGACAGCCCGCAGGTGCGGGGCCTGATCAACAAGGTCCACTACCTGGTCCGGGTCGAGGAGTAATCATCATGCGTCTCAACACTCTCAAGCCGGCTGACGGCGCCCGCACCGAGCGCACCCGCGTCGGTCGCGGTATCGGTTCGGGCCTGGGCAAGACCGCCGGCCGCGGCCACAAGGGTTCGTTCGCGCGCTCGGGCAAGGGCAAGATCAAGGCCGGCTTCGAAGGCGGCCAGATGCCGATGCACATGCGCCTGCCGAAGATCGGCTTCCGCAGCAAGACCGCCGGCGATACTGCCGAGGTCATGCTGTACCAGCTCGACAAGCTGGACGCCGGTGACATCGACTTCGCCGCGCTGCGCGCCGCCAAGCTGGTGCACAGCACTGCCAAGCGGGCCAAGATCGTGGCAAAGGGCGAGCTCAGCAAGAAGTTCGTGCTGAAGGGCCTGCTGGCCACGGCCGGTGCCAAGGCCGCGATCGAAGCGGCTGGCGGCAAGGTCGAGGAGTAATCCGGGCATGGCGCGAAGCGGCAACGCAATGGCCGGCATGGGCGGCGGGCTCGGCAAGTTCACCGAGCTCCGCCAGCGCCTGCTGTTCGTGATCGGCGCATTGATCGTCTATCGCATCGGTTGCTACATCCCGGTGCCGGGGGTCAATCCCGAAGCGATGCTGCGGCTGATGGAGACCCAGGAAGGCACCATCGTGGACATGTTCAACATGTTCTCCGGTGGTGCGCTGGAGCGCTTCAGCCTGTTCGCGCTCAACGTGATGCCGTACATCTCGTCCTCGATCATCATGCAGTTGCTGGTGCAGATGGTGCCCAGCATGAAGGCGATCCAGAAAGAGGGCGAGTCGGGCCGTCGCAAGATCAACCAGTGGTCGCGCATGGGCGCGATCCCGCTGGCGGTGTTCCAGGCGTGGGGCATCGCCACCGCGCTTCAGGCCGGTGGGGCCAGCCAGGGCATCCCGGTGGTGTACAGCCCCGGCGTGGGCTTCATCCTGACCGCGGTCATCTCGCTGACCGCCGGCACCATGTTCCTGATGTGGCTGGGTGAGCAGGTAACCGAGCGCGGCATCGGCAACGGCGTTTCGTTGATCATCTTCGCCGGCATCGTGGCCGGTCTCCCGTCGGCCGCCATCGGCATGTTCGAGCAGGTCCGCAACGGTGAGATGAGCACGCTGCTGGCGCTCGCGATCGTCGCGATCGTGCTGGCCGTCACCTACTTCGTGGTCTTCGTCGAGCGCGGTCAGCGCCGGATCACGGTCAACTACGCACGCCGCCAGGGTGGCCGCAGCGCGTACATGAACCAGTCGTCCTTCCTGCCGCTCAAGCTCAACATGTCGGGCGTGATCCCGCCGATCTTCGCCTCGAGCATCGTGATGTTCCCGGCCACCGCGGCCGCCTGGTTCGGCCAGGGCGACGCTTCCTCGAAGATGCTGCAGGTCAGCCAGTGGCTGAGCCCGGGCGAGCCGCTGCACATGATCCTGTACGGCGGGCTGATCGCAGGCTTCGCGTTCTTCTACACGGCGCTGGTGTTCAACTCACAGGAAACCGCCGACAACCTGAAGAAGTCGGGCGCCCTGATCCCGGGCATCCGTCCCGGCAAGGCGACCGCCGACTACGTGGACGCGGTGCTGACCCGCCTCACCGCCGCGGGCGCCGCCTACCTGGTACTGGTCTGCTTGCTGCCGGAGGTGATGCGCAGCCAGATGGGAATTTCGTTCTACTTCGGTGGCACATCGCTGCTGATCGTGGTGGTGGTGGTGATGGACTTCATTGCGCAGATCCAGGCGCACCTGATGTCCCACCAGTACGAGAGCCTCCTGAAAAAGGCGAACCTGAAGGGTTCGCGGGCAGGCCGCTGATCTGATCGGTGTCCGGCGACTGGTCGCCGGCACCTGCGCCCCGGCAACCCGGTGGCGCGAACGTTGTATCGGAACGCCGGGCACAGCTCCCGGCTTCCAGCAGGGCGACCCGTGCGATGTCTCGCGCGCGGGTGGGTCTGGACCGGTCCGCGCGCCAGAGTAGTGCGCGGTGCCCGGGGGCGACGGCTGACACCGTTGCCGCCTGGCAGTCCCGATCCGTCGCCGGAGCATGGGCACACTCCCCATGCCGTGGCACGTCGCGCCTTGGCGCGGCGCGCTTCCTATGAACCCGAGACCTTGTTACAATTTCCGATTCACTCTGTCGAGTGTTCCTCCAGCCGGGTTGTCAGGACCCGGCGGCCAAACCAGTTGGAGATCGCGTTATGGCGCGTATTGCGGGCGTCAACCTGCCTGCCCAGAAGCACGTCTGGGTCGGGCTGCAAAGCATCTACGGCATCGGCCGTACCCGTTCCAAGAAGGTCTGCGAGTCGGCCGGCGTCAATTCGTCGACCAAGATCCGCGACCTTTCCGAGCCGGAAGTCGAAGCGCTGCGCGCCGAGATCGGCAAGTTCGTCGTCGAGGGCGACCTCCGCCGCGAAATCGGCATGGCGATCAAGCGTCTGATGGACCTGGGCAGCTACCGCGGCCTGCGTCACCGTCGTGGCCTGCCGCTGCGCGGCCAGCGCACCAAGACCAATGCACGCACCCGCAAGGGTCCGCGCAAGGCCATCAGGAAGTAAGGGGTAGACAATGGCCAAGCCAGCACAAGCCAAGACGAAGAAGAAGATCAAGCGCGTCGTCACCGACGGCATCGCCCACGTCCACGCTTCGTTCAACAACACCATCATCACGATCACCGACCGCCAGGGCAATGCGCTGTCGTGGGCGACTTCGGGTGGCGCGGGTTTCCGCGGCTCGCGCAAGTCGACCCCGTTCGCTGCCCAGGTCGCCGCGGAGAAGGCCGGCAAGGCCGCCCTCGACTACGGCGTGAAGTCGCTGGAAGTGCGCATCAAGGGCCCGGGTCCGGGTCGGGAGTCCGCCGTTCGTTCGCTGAACAACGTCGGCTACAAGATCATCAACATCATCGACGTGACGCCCATCCCGCACAACGGATGCCGCCCGCCGAAGAAGCGTCGCGTCTGAGGAGCTGAAGAACCATGGCTCGTTATATTGGTCCCAAGTGCAAGCTCTCGCGCCGCGAAGGTGTCGACCTCGGCCTGAAGTCGCCGGCCCGGGCGCTTGATTCGAAGTGCAAGCTGGAGCAGAAGCCCGGCCAGCACGGTCCCGTCGCCCGTCGCGGCAAGCTGTCCGATTACGCCAACCAGCTGCGCGAGAAGCAGAAGGTCAAGCGTATCTACGGCCTGCTGGAGCGTCAGTTCCGCAACTACTACAAGAAGGCGGCCGCCAAGCGCGGCAACACGGGCGAGATCCTGCTGCAGCTGCTGGAAACCCGCCTGGATAACGTCGTCTACCGCATGGGCTTCGCGGTGACCCGGCCGGCCGCGCGCCAGCTGGTGTCGCACCGTGGCGTCACCGTCAACGGCAAGCCGGTCAACCTGCCGTCGTACCAGGTCAAGGCCGGCGATGCGGTCGCGCTGTCCGAGCGTGCCCAGAAGCAGCTCCGCGTCCAGGAGTCGCTGACCGTCGCGCAGCAGATGGACCTGTCGCCATCGTGGATCGAAGTCGACTCGAAGAAGTTCGCCGGCGTGTTCAAGGCGGTGCCGGACCGCACCGACCTGCCGGCCGATATCAACGAAGCGTTGATCATCGAGCTCTACTCGAAGTAATCCATCTGTTCTTGAGCTTCCCGGCCCCGGTCGGAAGCTCGCAGGAGACCCCACAACATGACGGTTACCGCCAATCAGGTACTGCGTCCCCGCGGTCCCCAGATCGAACGCCTCGCAGGAAACCGCGCGAAGGTCGTGATCGAGCCGCTCGAGCGCGGCTACGGCCACACCCTCGGCAACGCGCTGCGTCGCGTGCTGCTGTCCTCGATCCCCGGCTTCGCCATCACCGAAGTCGAGATCGACGGCGTGCTGCACGAGTACACCACGGTCGAGGGGCTGCAGGAGGACGTGCTCGAAGTCCTGCTCAACCTCAAGGACGTCGCGATCCGCATGCACACCGGCGAGTCGGCGACGCTCTCGCTGGCCAAGCAGGGTCCCGGCATCGTCACCGCGGCCGATATCAAGACCGACCACAACGTCGAGATCCTCAACGGTGAGCATGTCATCGCCCACCTGACCAAGGACACGGCGCTGAACATGCGGCTCAAGATCGAGCGTGGCTACGGCTACCAGCCGGCCGCCGCGCGTCGCCGCCCCGACGAGGAGACCCGTTCGATCGGCCGCCTGATGCTGGATGCCAGCTTCAGCCCGGTTCGTCGCGTCGCCTACGCCGTCGAAGCCGCCCGCGTCGAGCAGCGCACCGACCTCGACAAGCTCGTGATCGACATCGAGACCAACGGCACGATCGACGCCGAGGAAGCCGTGCGCACCGCCGCCGACATCCTCAGTGACCAGCTGTCGGTGTTTGGCGACTTCACCCACCGCGACCGCGGTGCGGCGAAGCCGGCCAGCAACGGGGTCGACCCGATCCTGCTGCGCCCGATCGACGACCTGGAGCTGACCGTGCGTTCGGCCAACTGCCTCAAGGCCGAGAGCATCTACTACGTCGGCGATCTGATCCAGAAGACCGAAGTCGAACTGCTCAAGACGCCGAACCTCGGCAAGAAGTCGCTCACCGAGATCAAGGAAGTCCTCGCCCAGCGCGGCCTTTCGCTCGGCATGAAGCTCGAGAACTGGCCGCCGGCGGGGATTGCCTCGCACGGCATGATGGGATGAGCCGGTAAGTAACAACACGGATCCCCGCTCCGGCGGGGGTCCGCGCAACGCAGCAGCAGTTGAAACACACGCGTCGATGGGTCTGAAGCCCACGGCGCCGTCGGTCAGGGATGGCCGGCCAGGACCATCCGCAGTCCAAGCCTCCAACGCCATGATGGCGACAACGACGTCCAACAGCTCCAGCATTCATCAGGAATCAGACCCATGCGCCACCAAAAGTCCGGCCGCAAATTCAGCCGCACCAGTGCCCACCGCGATGCGATGTTCTCCAACATGGCCGCGTCGATCATCAAGCACGGTGCCATCCGTACCACCCTGCCCAAGGCCAAGGAGCTGCGTCGCGTTGCCGAGCCGCTGATCACCCTGGCCAAGAAGGACAGCGTCGCCAACCGTCGTCTCGCCTTCTCGCGCCTGCGCGACAAGGAAGCCGTCGGCACGCTGTTCGTCGAACTCGGCCCGCGTTACAGCGAGCGTCCGGGTGGCTACCTGCGCATCCTCAAGTGCGGCTTCCGCGCTGGCGACAATGCGCCGATGGCCTACGTCGAACTGGTTGACCGCCCGCAGGCTGCTGCGGAGTAAGTCTTCCCGGCGGCCGGTGGTTCGCCCCCCGCGGTCGTCGTAAAAGCCCCGGCCATGCCGGGGCTTTTTCGTTCAAGCGGCACCCGCACGCGCGGCGCGGAATGCTTTGCATCGCAGCGTCCGCCCCGTATCTTGTCGCCTCATGACGACCTCGCCCGAAACCACCTTCCGCGCCCGGTTCCTGCTGGGGTTTGCTGCCTGCGTCGCCCTGATTGCCTACGCGTTGTACACGCAGTTCTACGGCGGCCTGCTGCCGTGTCCGCTGTGCATCTTCCAGCGGGTGGCGTTCGCGGCGCTGGGCGTGGTGTTCCTGGTCGGTGGCCTGCACGCGCCTGGGGCGGTGGGGCGACGTGTCTATGGCGTGCTCGCTCTGTTGGTATCGCTGGTCGGAATCGCGGTGGCCGGCAACCACGTGCGGCTGCAGCACCTGCCGCCGGACCAGGTGCCCGCCTGTGGCCCCGGCCTGGACTACATGCTCGACGTGATGCCCGTCAGTGGCGTCATCCGCAAGGTCATGACCGGCTCGGGCGAATGCGCCAACGTCGACTGGGCCTTCCTCGGACTGTCGATGCCAGCGTGGAGCCTGGTCTGGTTCGTGCTGCTGGCGGCGTGGGCGGCCTTCGCCGCGTTCACCCGACGCGGGATGGCTCGACGGCGCTGACCGGGGCTCTGGCAGTCGCGCCCATTGCGCTGCGTGCATGTGGCGCAGATCATGATGGGCTGACATGCAATCCTGATCGAAGTGCCAATGCCAACCCGCGACCGCAACCTGCAACCCGTGAACCTCCCCGCTGACTGGAGCGTCGACTCCTGGCGGGCGCGGCCCGCGGCGCAACTGCCGACCTATCCCGATCCGGTCGAGCTGGAAGCGGTGCTCGGCGAGCTGAAGTCGCTGCCGCCGCTGGTCACGTCGTGGGAGATCCTGGCGCTGCGCCAGCAGCTGGCCGAGGCCCAGGAAGGTAAACGCTTCCTGTTGCAGGGCGGGGACTGCGCCGAGACCTTCGACGCGTGTTCGTCCGAGGTGGTGTCCAACCGGCTCAAGGTCCTGCTGCAGATGAGCCTGGTGCTCGTGCACGGCCTGCGCAAGCCGGTGGTCAGGGTAGGGCGGTTCGCCGGCCAGTACGCCAAGCCGCGCAGCGCCGACACCGAGACGATCGGCGGCCTGACCCTGCCCAGTTACCGCGGCGACATGGTCAACGCGCCCGCGTTCGACGCCGACGCGCGGCGACCGGACCCGCGTCGTATGGTCAAGGCGCACGCGCGCTCGGCGATGACGATGAACTTTGTCCGCGCCCTCATCGACGGTGGCTTTGCCGACCTGCACCACCCGGAGTACTGGGACCTCAATTGGGTTGGCCACTCGCCGCTGGCGGACGAATACCGGGAGATGGTCGAGTCGATCGGCGATGCGGTGCGGTTCATGGAGACGCTCTCGGGCTCGGAGGTGCACAACCTCAACCGGGTCGACTTCTACACCTCGCACGAGGCGTTGCTGCTGCCCTACGAGGCGGCATTGACGCGACAGGTCCCGCGCCACTGGGGCTGGTTCAACCTGGGCACCCACTTCCCCTGGATCGGCATGCGAACGGCCGCGATCGACGGCGCCCACGTCGAGTATTTCCGCGGCATCCGCAATCCGATTGCGCTGAAGGTCGGCCCGTCGGTCAGCGCCGACCAGCTGCTGCGCACGATCGACCTGCTCAACCCCGACGACGAACCGGGGCGCCTGACCTTCATCCACCGGATGGGCGCGGCCGCGATCGCCGAGCGCCTGCCGCCGCTGCTGGAGGCGGTGCGCCGCGACGGCCGCCGCGTGCTGTGGGTGTGCGACCCGATGCACGGCAACACCGAGGGTACCGCCAACGGTTACAAGACCCGCCGGTTCTCCAACATCGGCAGCGAACTGGAGCAGGCCTTCGACCTGCATGCGGCGGCGGGCACGCGGCTGGGTGGCGTGCACCTGGAGCTGACCGGCGAGGATGTCACCGAATGCATGGGTGGTGCCCGCGACCTCACCGAGACCGACCTGGAGCGCGCGTACCGCTCGACCGTCGACCCGCGGTTGAACTACGAGCAGTCGCTGGAAGTGGCGATGTTGATCGTGCGCAAGCAGGCCACGCTGGCGTCTTGCGGCTAGTCCGGACGTGACCCACAAAAAAGCCGCCCGGTTGGGCGGCTTTTTCATGCCTGGCCCCCAGCGACCGGGGTCCAAGCATTGCGTCCGTCAGGCGCCGCGGCTGGCCCGCTTGCGGTCGTTCTCGGTGCGGTGCTTCTTGCGCAGGCGGATCTGCTTGGGCGTGACCTCGACCAGCTCGTCGTCGTCGATGAACTCCAGCGCCTGCTCCAGCGACAGCTTGATCGGCGGGATCAGCCCTTCGTCCTTGTCGGTGCCGGAGGCACGGAAGTTGGTCAGCTGCTTGCCGCGCAGGGCATTGACGGTCAGGTCGTTGTCCTTGGAGTTGATGCCGACGATCTGGCCCTCGTAGATCTCCTCGCCCGGCTCGATAAACAGCCGGCCGCGTTCCTGCATCGCGATCTGCGCGTACGCCGGCGACGGACCGGTGCCGTTGGAGATGAGCACGCCGTTCTGGCGCTGGCCGATCTCGCCCTCCATCTTCGGGGCGTAGTGGTCGAAGACGTGGAACAGCAGGCCGGTGCCGGCAGTCAGCGTGCGGAACTCGGTCTGGAAACCGATCAGGCCACGCGCCGGGATGAGGAACTCCAGTCGCACGCGGCCCTTGCCGTCGGGCTCCATGTTCTGCAGCAGTGCCTTGCGCTCGCCCAGCCGGCCCATCACGCCGCCCTGGAACTGCTCCTCCATGTCCACCACCAGCTGCTCGAACGGCTCCTGCAGCTTGCCGTCGATCTCGCGGATGATCACTTCCGGACGCGACACCGCCAGCTCGTAGCCCTCGCGGCGCATGTTCTCGATCAGGATCGACAGGTGCAGTTCGCCACGGCCGCTGACCTTGAACTTGTCGGCATCGGCCGTGTCCTCGACCTTCAGCGCGACGTTGTGGGCGGTCTCGCGGGTCAGGCGGTCACGCAGCTGGCGCGACGTCAGGAACTTGCCGCCACTGCGGTCCTTGACCCCGGCAAACGGCGAATCGTTGACCTGGAAGGTCATCGAGATGGTCGGCTCGTCGACGGTCAGGACCGGCAGCTGCTCGACCGCGGAGGGGTCGCACAGGGTGTCGGAGATGCCCAGCGGGTCGATGCCGGAGAACGCGATGATGTCGCCGGCGCTGGCCTCTGGCACTTCGATCCGCTCAAGACCCATGAAGCCGAGCACCTGCAGCACCTTGCCGTTGCGGGTCTTGCCCTCGCGGTCGATCACGGTGACCTGCTGGTTGGTCTTGACCTTGCCGCGCTGGATGCGGCCGACGCCGATCATGCCGACGTAGCTGTTGTAGTCCAGCGAGGTCACGCGCATCTGGAACGGGCCGTCGGGGTCGACGTCGGGCGCCGGCACGTGCTGGCAGATGGCTTCGAACAGCGGGGTCATGTCGCCGTCGCGCACGCTCTCGTCCATGCCCGCGTAGCCCTGCAGGCCGGAGGCGTAGACGGTGGTGAAGTCGAGCTGGTCGTCGGTGGCGCCCAGGCGGTCGAACAGGTCGAAGGTCTGGTCCAGCACCCAGCTGGCGCGCGCGCCCGGGCGGTCGACCTTGTTGACCACCACGATCGGCTTGAAGCCCATCGCGAAGGCCTTCTGGGTGACGAAGCGGGTCTGCGGCATCGGCCCGTCCATCGCGTCGACCAGGATCAGGACCGAGTCGACCATCGACAGCACGCGCTCGACCTCGCCGCCGAAGTCGGCGTGCCCGGGGGTGTCGACGATGTTGATGCGCCAGGTCTCGCCGGTCTTCGGGTCGGTCCAGCGGATCGCGGTGTTCTTCGAGAGGATCGTGATGCCACGCTCCTTCTCGATGTCGCCGCTGTCCATCACGCGCTCGGACAGGACCGTGCGCTCGTTGAGGGTGCCGGACTGCTTGAGCAGCTGGTCGACGAGGGTGGTCTTGCCGTGGTCGACGTGGGCGACGATGGCGATGTTGCGCAGGCGTTCGATGGACATGCGGAAGGGCGCCTGGGGCGCGGCTCTTTTTGAAAGGAAGTCGGCCAGTATATAGAAAAGGTCCGCCCGAACGGCGATCGCCTGTCGCTCAGGTATCCTTGGCGGTCGACGCATTCATCTTCCACCGGAGCATCCCCCATGAGCCTGATCGCCACTTTCGACACCGACCGCGGTCCGATCCGCATCCAGATGGAGCCCGAGAAGGCCCCGCTGACCGTGGCCAACTTCGCAAACCTGGCCCAGCGCGGCTTTTACGACGGTCTCAACTTCCACCGCGTGATCAACGATTTCATGGTCCAGGGCGGCTGCCCGCAGGGCACCGGCACCGGCGGTCCGGGCTACCGTTTCGAGGACGAGACCTCCAACGGCCTGTCCCATGACCGCGGCGTGCTCTCGATGGCCAACGCGGGCCCGGGCACCAACGGCAGCCAGTTCTTCATCACCCACGTGCCGTGCCCGTGGTTGAACGGCAAGCACACCGTGTTCGGCAAGGTGCTCGAAGGCATGGACGTGGTCGACAGCATCAAGCAGGGCGACAAGATCAAGTCGGTGAAGCTCGAGGGCGACGTCGATGCAGCCATCGCCGCCAAGGCCGATCGCGTGGCCGACTGGAACAAGACCCTCGACGCCGGCAAGTAAAGCCGTCGCGCGCCCCGACGGGGTACTTTTCGGCCCGGCCACCCTCGGGCCGAATTAGTTTCACGTGGTACCATTTTGCGGCTGACCGGCCGCGGATCGCGGCCATCCGACCACCCCCACCCGAGGTCACCAAGATGCCCCAGCTCGCCCGGCGCATCGGTCGCGCCAAGCCCAGCGCGATCATGCAGATTGCCGAGAAGGCCAAGCGCCTGAAGTCAGAAGGCCGCGACATCATCAGCTTCTCGATCGGCGTTCCGAACTTCCTGCCGGGCGAGCACGTCTACCAGGCCGCCCGCGAGGCGCTGGAGCACGACAGCGGCCAGTACGGCAGCAACCGCGGCGCCGACGCGATGCTCGATGCGTTCCTGCAGCACATCGAAAAGATCGGGCTGACCGGATACACCAGGGCCAACCTCGCCACCGGCGTGGGCGCCAAGCACGTGCTCTACAACCTGGCCGAAGCACTGCTGGACGAGGGCGACACGATCGCCTTCCCGACCCCGTACTGGACCAGCTACCTCGACATCGCCGAGATCGTCGATGCCAAGGTCGACCTGCTTCCGTGCCCGCCGGAGCAGGACTACAAGCTCACCCCGGCCCAGCTCGACGCCGCGCTGGCAAAGAAGCCGCGGGTGTTCCTGTTCAACAACCCGTCCAACCCGACCGGCATGGTCTACGGCAGGGACGAGATCGCGGCACTGGCGGACGTCATCGCCAAGTATCCGGACACCTGGATCATCACCGACGACATCTACAACCGGATGGTGTTCGACGGCGTGGGGTACCACAACTTCGTGCATTGCCGCCCGGAGCTGAAGGACCGCGTGATCTTCGTCGACTCGCTGTCCAAGACCTACGGCATGCCCGGCTGGCGCGTCGGCTTCATGGCCGGCCCGGAAGTGGTGGCCCAGGCCGTGGTGACGATGAACTCCAACCACATCACCAGCCTGCCCGAAGTGGTCAATGCCGCCGCCACCGCCGCGCTGTCCGGCCCGCAGGACGTGCCCGACGCCAAGTGTGCGGAGTTTCAGGCCAAGCGCGACCAGGTCATGGCGGTGATGGACTCGATCCCCGGCGTGGTCTGCCCGCGGCCGCAGGGGGCGTTCTACGTGTTCCCCGACATCAGCTGCGCGTTCGGCAAGACCCATGGGCCGACCGGCAAGGTGGTCGGCAACGACGTCGAGTTCTGCAGCGTGCTGCTGGAGGCCAAGGGTGTTGCCTGCGTGCCGGGCTCGGCATTCGGCGAGCCGCGCGCACTGCGCATCAGCTACACCTGCCCGACGCCACAGCTGGCGCCCGGCATCGAACGCTTCAAGGAATTCTTCAGCGAGCTGAGCTGAAGCCGGCGCCCCGTCCGGCCACTGGCCGCCGGGGCTGCCTTCGCATCACGGCCGCTCGCGGCGATCCGCCGCGAACGACGATCCAACCGCCACACGTTCCCGGAGATCGACCATGAAATCCCCCGTCCGCGTTGCCGTTACCGGCGCTGCC
Source organism: Lysobacter luteus (assembly GCF_907164845.1). Classification (NCBI taxonomy): domain Bacteria; kingdom Pseudomonadati; phylum Pseudomonadota; class Gammaproteobacteria; order Lysobacterales; family Lysobacteraceae; genus Novilysobacter; species Novilysobacter luteus. Next base: position 2,173,068 of record NZ_OU015430.1, on the reverse strand, counting down.
GGCCAGATCGGCTATTCCCTGCTGTTCCGTATCGCCTCCGGCGAGATGCTCGGCAAGGACCAGCCGGTGATCCTGCAGATGCTCGAGCTGCCGATGGAGAAGGCTCAGGCCGCGCTCAAGGGCGTGATGATGGAGCTGGAGGACTGTGCGTTCCCGCTGCTGGCCGGCATGGTCGGCACCGACGACGCCGAAGTCGCGTTCAAGGACGCCGACATCGCCCTGCTGGTCGGCGCGCGTCCGCGCGGCCCGGGCATGGAGCGCAAGGACCTGCTGCTGGAGAACGCCAAGATCTTCACCGCCCAGGGCGCCGCGCTGAACAAGGTCGCCAGCCGCGACGTCAAGGTGCTGGTGGTCGGCAACCCGGCCAATACCAATGCCTACATCGCCATGAAGTCCGCCCCGGAACTGAAGGCGAAGAACTTCACCGCGATGCTGCGGCTGGACCACAACCGCGCCCTGAGCCAGCTGGCCAACAAGGCGGACGTTGCGGTGGGCGACATCAAGAAGCTGGTGGTGTGGGGCAACCACAGCCCGACCATGTATCCCGACTACCGCTTCGCGACCGTCAACGGCGCGTCGCTGAAGGACAAGGTCAACGACGCCGACTGGAACGCCAACGAGTTCATCCCCAAGGTCGGCAAGCGCGGCGCGGCGATCATCGAGGCGCGCGGCCTGTCGTCGGCGGCGTCGGCGGCCAACGCCGCGATCGACCACATCCGCGACTGGGTGCTGGGCAGCAACGGCGACTGGGTGACCATGGGCGTGCCGTCCGACGGCAGCTACGGCATCCCGGAAGGCATCATCTACGGCGTGCCGGTGACCACCGAGAACGGCGAGTACACCCGCGTGCAGGGCCTGGAGATCGATGAGTTCAGCCGCAAGGCGATGGACAAGACCCTGGCCGAGCTCGAGGAAGAGCGCGAGGGCGTGGCCCACCTGCTGTAACCCTGCGAAGGCGGCCCCGGTCGCCTTCGTGCTTTTCCAGACCGCCGTGCCGCCAGGAACTGCCGGCTGACGCGGCGTCTACCGAGAGACTGCGATGTCATACGTTTCCAACGGCGCCCGCTTCCGCGAAGCGGTGGAGTCCGAATCACCGCTGCAGGTCATGGGCGCGATCACCGCCTATGCCGGCCTGATGGCAAAGCGCACCGGCTACAGGGCGCTGTACCTGTCGGGTGGCGGCGTGGCCGCCAACTCGCTGGGCATGCCCGACCTGGGCATCAGCACGATGGAGGACGTCCTGACCGACGCGCGCCGCATCGTCGACGCCACCGGCATGCCGCTGCTGGTCGACATCGATACCGGCTGGGGCGGGGCATTCAACATCGGCCGCACCATCCGCAACTTCGAGCGCATCGGCGTTGCCGCGGTGCACATGGAGGACCAGGTCGGCCAGAAGCGCTGCGGCCACCGCCCCGGCAAGGAAGTGGTGAGCAGGGGCGAGATGGTCGACCGGGTCAAGGCCGCGGTTGATGCGCGCACCGACGACGGCTTCGTGATCATGGCGCGGACCGACGCCGCCGCGGTCGAGGGGATCGACGCGGCCATCGAGCGTGCGGTGGCCTACGTCGAGGCGGGCGCCGACATGATCTTCCCGGAGGCGATGAGGTCGCTCGACGACTACCGCAAGTTCAAGGCGGCGGTGAAGGTGCCGATCCTGGCCAACCTGACCGAGTTCGGTTCGACGCCTTTCTTCACCACCGACGAGCTGCGCGAGGCCAACGTCGACATTGCGCTGTACTGCTGCGGCGCGTACCGGGCGATGAACAAGGCCGCGTTGCACTTCTACGAGACGGTGCGCCGCGAGGGCACCCAGAAGAACATCATCGACACGCTGCAGACGCGCGCCGAGCTGTACGACTTCCTCGGCTACCACACGTACGAAGACAAACTCGACGCGCTGTTCGCGCAGCAGCAGGACAAGGAATAAGCCATGAGTGACAACAACACCCTGCCCAAGCCCAAGAAGTCGGTCGCCCTGTCGGGCACCGCGGCCGGCAACACCGCGCTGTGCACCGTCGGCCGCAGCGGCAACGACCTGCACTACCGCGGCTACGACATCAAGGACCTGGCCACCCGGTCCACGTTCGAGGAGGTGGCGCACCTGCTCGTGCACGGCGCGCTGCCGACCCGAGCCCAGCTGGACGCCTACCGGACCAAGCTGCGTCGCCTGCGCGGCCTTCCGGCGATCGTCACCGAGGCGCTGGAACTGGTGCCCGCCAACGCCCACCCCATGGACGTGCTACGGACCGGCTGCTCGGTGCTCGGCACCGTGCTGCCCGAGCGCGACGGCCACCCGGCCAGCGAGGCGCGCGACATCGCCGACCGACTGATCGCGTCCTTCGGCTCGATGCTGTTGTACTGGTGGCACTTCACCCGCAACGGTCGCCGCATCGATGTCGAGACCGACGACGACAGCGTGGCCGCGCACTTCCTGCACCTGCTGCATGGCGAGCCGCCGAGCGTCCTGCACGCCGATTCGCTCGACAAGTCGCTGGTGCTGTACGCCGAGCACGAGTTCAACGCATCGACGTTTACCGCGCGCGTGATCGCCGGCACCGGCTCGGACCTGCATTCGTGCCTGACCGGCGCCATCGGCGCGCTGCGTGGGCCCAAGCACGGTGGTGCGAATGAGGTGGCGATGGACATCATCAGCCGCTACGCGACCGCCGACGAGGCCGAGGCCGACATCCGTGTGCGGATGGAGCGCAAGGAAATCGTGATCGGCTTCGGCCATCCGGTGTACACGGTCGGCGACCCGCGCAACCCGATCATCAAAGAGATCAGCCGCAAGCTCTGCAGCGACGGCGGCAACCAGGTGCTGTTCGATGTCAGCGAGCGCATCGAGAACCTGATGATGGACACCAAGAAGATGTTCCCGAACCTCGACTGGTACAGCGCCAGCGCGTACCACATGATGGGCATCCCGACCCCGCTGTTCACACCGCTGTTCGTGATCGCCCGCACCACCGGCTGGAGCGCGCACGTGATCGAGCAGCGCGAGGACGGCAAGATCATCCGCCCGAGCGCCAATTACACCGGGCCGGAAGACCGCGAGTACGTGCCGATCGAAAACCGCTGAGCGGTACCGCAGCAACGAAAAGGCCGCGCAATTGCGCGGCCTTTTTTGTGGACGGGGGGGAAGGAGGATTACGCCAGCCCTTCGGCCTCCAGCGCGGCACGCACGCCCGGGTCGGCATCCATTCGTGACTTGAACGCATTGACGTTGTCGAGCCCCGAGAGGTCGATGCCCAGCCGGCTCGCCCAGCGCAAGGTCACGTAGAAGTAGGGATCGGCGACGCTGCGGAACCCGGCCAGCCAGTCGCGGCCCGCCAGCTGGCGGTCGGCGGCCTCGTACAGGCCGCGCAGGCGGGTGCGCGCCGCGTCCTGCACGCTGGCGTGCTCGGCCTGGTCGGGATGGAACTTGCCGGGCGCGAACAGTGGGGTAAAGGCCGGATGCACGTCGGAGTTGACGAACGACAGCCACCGCACCGCCTGCGCACGCTGCCGCGCGCTGCCATCGCCCGCGAGGCCGGCGTCGGGGAAGCTGTCGGCGATGTAGCCCATGATCGCGGCATTCTGGGTCAGCACGAAGTCGCCATCCACCACGGCCGGGACGGCGCCGGTGGGATTGATCGCGCGGTACTCCGGCGATTTCATCGTCTCCGCGTCCAAGACTTCCACCTCGAACGTTCCACCGGTCCATTGCAGTGCGATGTGGTCGGCGGTCGAGCAGGCGCCTGGCTTGGTATACAGCTTCATGCGTGCCTCCGTAGCGATTGCGTGTCGTCAAACGACGACGGGCCGGCATTGTCGCCGACCCGTCGGGGATACTCGCGCACGTTGTCGCAACGCTGCGTTACGGCACGGTCAGGACCCGCGCGGGGCGAGGTTCTGCACCTTCAGGAAGGTGTGGTCACCGATCTTCGCGACCTGGTAGGCGTTGCGCCAGCTTGGGCTGGCGATCGCCAGCGCGGCGAAGTGGCTTGCGCCCGGTACGATCTCCTGGCGCTCGCCCGGCGGCAGCTGCCAGTTGCGCTGGGCCTCCAGTGCGACCGTCACCGACGCGGCCCACGCCTCGGTGTTGCTCAGCCGGGTGTTGGGCGAGACCAGGGTCGGGGCGAACTGCTTGCGGGCCGTCACGACCTCACAGACGCTGTCTCCCCACAGGCCGCTGTCGCGGCGGCGCAGGGCGACCTCGGCGACCGCCTGCTGGCCCTGCACGGACTGGTTGCGGGCTTCCAGGTACAGCGTGGTGCTCAAACACAGCGAATCGGCGGTTTGCGGTGGCAGCACCGAGGCCAGCCACAGGATCCACGCGAGTTTCATGTCGTACTCCTTGCTCCGTTGCGCCGGCCGCACTCGGGGGGCCGCACCTCGGGCGAGGGCGGGGAACCACGTGGGCGAACGGCATGGCGTACTGGGGAGGGCGGCGGCTCTCTGGCGCGCTTTGCCCCGTCACCGGGGACCGCAGAAGGCGGCTCGGTGGTGGGTGGCCGCGGTGGGCGGCTGGAAAAGTTGGCGCAAGGTAGCGGCGGCTAGATAAACGGGGTGTGAACAGACGCGCTTGACAAGCGGCGACGAAATTCCGTCCGTTTCGTGATGTGGGGCACGAAAACCTGCCTGTTCAGGTAGTTACGGGAGCTGTCCGGGGCCGTCGCGCCGTTAAGCGTATTCAGGTTTCGTCCACCTAGAGGGCCGCGCCGACCTCGCTGCCCTGGCGGATGGCCCGCTTTGCGTCGAGTTCGGCCGCCATGTCGGCGCCACCGATGACCGTCGTGGGGATTCCGGCGCCCACCAGCTCGGCCTGCAGCGGGCGGAACGGCTCCTGCCCGGCGCACACCACCACGTGGTCCACCGGCAGGACCTGCTCCACGCCGTCGCGCCGGATGTGCAGGCCCGCGTCGTCCACTTTGAGGTATTCCACGCCCGCCCAGGTCTGCACACCGCGCTTGCGGAGGGTGGCGCGGTGGATCCAGCCGGTGGTCTTGCCCAGCCGGGCGCCGGGTTTGCCCTCGCTTCGCTGCAACAGCCAGACCTCCCGCGCGGGCGCCTCGGCCCGGGCGGGCACCAGCCCGCCGCGGGCGTCGGTGTAACCCGTATCCACGCCCCATTCGGCGTGCCAGCGGGCCACATCAAGTGCCTGCGAGGGGCCCGATTCGACCAGGAACTCGGCGACGTCGAACCCGATGCCGCCGGCGCCGATGATCGCCACCCGTTGCCCGACCACGACTGCTCCGGTCAGTACGTCGCGGTAACCGACCACCTTGCGATGGCCTGCGCCGGGGAAGGTCACCGCGCGTGGGGTGACGCCGGTGGCCAGCACCACGTGATCGAAACCCGCCAGCGCGGCGGCGTCGGCCCGCGTGCCCAGGCGCAGTTCGACCCCGGTGCGGCGGAGGCGGTCATCGAAATAGCGCACGGTTTCGTTGAACTCCTCCTTGCCGGGGATCCGGCGGGCGAGGTTGAACTGCCCGCCGATGGCGTCGGCGGCCTCGAACAGGGTGACCCGGTGCCCACGCTCGGCGGCGACGGTCGCACTGGCCAGCCCCGCCGGGCCGGCACCGACCACCGCGACGCGCCGTGGCGACGAGCTGGGCAGGTAGGCCAGCTCGGTCTCGTGGCAGGCGCGCGGGTTGACCAGGCAACTGGCCGTGCGGTTCTCGAAGACATGGTCCAGGCAGGCCTGGTTGCAGGCGATGCAGGTGTTGATCTCGACCGCCCGCGCCTCGCGCGCCTTGGCCACCCACGCCGGGTCGGCCAGCAGCGGACGGGCCATCGAGACTATGTCGGCGGCGCCGGAGGCGAGGATGCCTTCGGCGACGTCGGGCATGTTGATGCGGTTGGTCGCCACCAGCGGTACCGACACTTCCGGCTTCAGCCGCGCGGTGACACCGGCGAACGCACCGCGCGGCACCGAGGTCGCGATCGTCGGCACCCGGGCCTCGTGCCAGCCGATGCCGGTGTTGATGATGGTCGCACCGGCGGCCTCGACCGCGCGCGCCTGCTGAACCACTTCGTCCCATGCCAGTCCACCCTCGACCAGGTCGATCATCGACAACCGGTAGATGAGAATGAAATCCGGCCCGCAGGCTTCGCGGATGCGGCGCACGATCTCCACCGCGAACCGCATCCGCCGCGTCGCATCGCCACCGAACGCGTCCTCGCGGCGGTTGGTGCGCGGTGCGGTGAACTGGTTGAGCAGGTAGCCCTCCGAGCCCATCACCTCGACCCCGTCATAGCCGGCGTCCCGCGCCAGCCGGGCGGTATTGGCGAACGCGCGGATCTGGCGTTCGATCCCGCGCGCGCCCAGCGCCCGCGGCGTGAAGGGATGGATCGGTGACTTCAATCGGCTTGGGGCGACCTGCAGCGGGTGGTAGCCGTAGCGCCCCGCGTGGAGGATCTGCAGGCAGATCCGGCTGCCGTGCGCGTGCACGGCATCGGTGACCTGGCGGTGGCGGCCGACCTGCCAGCGCCACGCCAGGCTGCCGCCGAACGGCTTGAGCCAGCCCGTGATGTTGGGCGAGAAGCCGCCGGTGACCATCAATCCGACGCCGCCCGCCGCGCGCTCGCCGAAGTACGCCGCCAGCCGCGGGAAGTCGCGCGCGTGGTCTTCCAGTCCGGTGTGCATCGACCCCATCAGCACCCGGTTGGGCAGGGTGCAGAAGCCCAGGTCGAGCGGTGCGAACAGGTGCGGGTACAGCGGGTGACGCGGGGACGCGTCGGGGGCGGTGACCGTCATTCGGGAATACGCGTGCGTATGGAAGTGGCCACGATGCCGCGATCAGCAGGCCCGCACAAGCCGCGAGGCGGGTGCCGGGTGCCGCGCCGCGGCGGTACCCGTCCGATCAGTCCGGCACGCGCGCGCGTGCCAACCGATTCGTATCGGTACCGAACCATAGGCTCCGGGTATTCGGGTCGAACACCATGTGGCGCACCGAGCGGCCGCCACTGGGGATCGCGGTCGCGGGCAGGAACTTGCCGCTGGCCGGGTCGAACCCCTGCAGCAGGTTCGGCTGCGGGCCGGTTTCCACGAACCACACCCGGTCCCGGTCGTCGGTCGTCATCGCGTACGGGCCGGAACGGTCGGAAGGCGTCTTCCACTCCTCGAACACGCCGTCGGCCGGGTCGTAGGCGCCGATGTAGCCCTGGGTGAAGTCGCCGTACCAGACCCGGCCGTCGTCGGTCAGGCCGACCCGGCGCAACCGCGCCTGTGCGCGCGGCAGCTCGATCTCCTTCAGGTCATAGGTTTCCGGCGTGACCGTCGCCAGGCGGTTGCTGCCCAGCAGCACGGCCCAGGCGCGGCCGTCGTCGTCCGCCAGGATGCCGTAGGGCAGGGCGCCCCTGGTCGGCACCGGGATGACGCGGATGGCGCCGCTGTCCATGTCGATCCGGCCGATCGCGTTGCCCCGCTGCATGGTGAACCAGATGCCGCCGCGGCCATCGAAAGCGAAGGTGTGCGGGTCGCGGGTGTCGACGCCGGGAGTCTCCGGCACCGGGTAAGTAGTGAATTCGCCGCTGCCGGGGTCGAATTTCAGGATCGTGCCGTTGCCGTTGCCGGCAATCCACGGGAAGCCATCGCGGTCCACCACCACGGTGTGTGGCTTGGTCCCGGCGGGCAGGTCGTGGCGGTCGAAGGCCTCGGCTTGCGGATCGAACACTGCCAGGTAGTTGCCCAGCTGGCCGACGAACCAGATGCGTCCATCGGGGGCGACCGCGGGGTCGCGCGGCCGGGTATCGGGCCAGGGAACCTGCCATTCCCGGATCTGGACGGCGGGTCCGGCCTGGGCGGAGGCCACCGCCGGCGCGGCCCCCAGCAACAGGGCGAGCAGGGCCAACAATGCGATGCGCGAAAAGACCGGACGGTTCACGGCAACTCCTCACCTGGGCGAAGGCGTTCCCAGCATATACGCCCGCCCACGGCCAATGCCGGCGGGCCTGCGCGCCCGCGGATGCCCCCACGTCGGGCGGGTGCGATAATTGCGGCACTTCGTTTCCGCGGCACCGACCCTTCCAGCCGCTCGGCGGTCCCCTCGTGCGGGGCGTCGAGTGCACCGCCGCGTCACCGCATCACGCAAGAGATCCCCGACCGCATGAACACCGCATACCGCAAGCCGCTGCCAGGCACTGCGCTGGACCATTTCGACACCCGCGCCGCCGTCGAGGCGATCAAGCCCGGCGCCTACGACACGCTGCCGTACACCTCGCGCGTGCATGCGGAGAACCTGGTACGGCGCGCGGATCCGTCGATGCTGACCGCTTACCTGACCCAGCTGATCGAGCGTCGGCGTGACCTGGACTTCCCGTGGTTCCCGGCCCGGGTGGTCTGCCACGACATCCTCGGCCAGACCGCGCTGGTCGACCTGGCCGGATTGCGCGACGCCATTGCCCGGCGCGGCGGCGACCCGTCGCAGGTCAACCCGGTGGTGCCGACGCAGCTGATCGTCGACCACTCGCTGGCGGTGGAAGCACCCGGGTTCGACAAGGATGCGTTCGCCAAGAACCGTGCGATCGAGGACCGTCGCAACTTCGACCGCTTCCACTTCATCAACTGGACGAAGAAGGCGTTCCGCAACGTCGACGTGATCCCGCCGGGCAACGGGATCATGCATCAGATCAACCTGGAGCGGATGTCGCCGGTGGTGCATGCGCGCGACGGCGTGGCGTTCCCGGACACGCTGGTCGGCACCGACAGCCACACCCCGCACGTGGATGCGCTGGGCGTGATCGCGGTCGGTGTCGGCGGGCTGGAGGCGGAGAGCGTGATGCTGGGCCGCGCATCGTGGATGCGACTGCCGGAGATCGTCGGCGTCGAGCTGACCGGCAGGCCGCAACCCGGCATCACCGCCACCGACATCGTGCTGGCGCTGACCGAGTTCCTGCGGCAGTCGAAGGTGGTCGGTGCCTACCTGGAGTTCCGCGGCGAGGGCGCATCGGCGCTCACCCTCGGCGACCGCGCCACCATCTCCAACATGGCGCCGGAGTATGGCGCGACCGCGGCGATGTTCTTCATCGACGACAACACCATCGACTACCTGCGCCTGACCGGGCGCGACGACGCGCAGGTCAAGCTGGTCGAGACGTATGCAAAGCACACCGGCCTGTGGGCCGACGCACTGGCCACCGCGCAGTACGAGCGCACGCTGACGTTTGACCTGTCGGGCGTGGTGCGCAACATGGCCGGCCCGTCCAACCCGCACCGCCGACTGCCGACTTCGGCACTGGCGGAGCGCGGCATCGCCGGCAACCTCGACGCCGCGCGCGCCGAGGAAGCGCAGGGCCTGATCCCCGATGGCGCGGTGATCATCGCGGCGATCACCAGCTGCACCAACACCAGCAACCCGCGCAACGTCATCGCCGCCGGCCTGATCGCGCGCAATGCCAATGCCCGCGGGCTCACGCGCAAGCCGTGGGTCAAGACCTCGCTCGCGCCCGGCTCGAAGGCGGTGCAGCTGTACCTCGAGGACTCGGGCCTGCTGCCGGAGCTGGAGCAGCTGGGCTTCGGCATCGTCGGCTTCGCCTGCACCACCTGCAACGGCATGAGCGGCGCGCTGGACCCGGTCATCCAGAAGGAAGTGGTCGAACGCGACCTCTATACGACCGCCGTGCTGTCGGGCAACCGCAACTTCGACGGCCGCATCCATCCGTACGCCAAGCAGGCGTTCCTCGCTTCGCCGCCGCTGGTGGTCGCCTACGCGATCGCCGGCACCGTGCGCTTCGACATCGAGAAGGACGTGCTCGGCAACGATGCGCAGGGCAACCCGGTCACGCTCAAGGACATCTGGCCGACCGACGAGGAGATCGACGCGATCGTGGCGACCAGCGTCAAGCCCGAGCAGTTCCGGCAGGTCTACGAGCCGATGTTCCGGGTCAGCGTCGAGCATGGCGAGAAGGTCAGCCCGCTGTACGACTGGCGCCCGCAGAGCACCTACATCCGCAGCCCACCCTATTGGGAGGGCGGTCTGGCGGGCGAGCGCACGCTGCGCGGGATGCGTCCGCTGGCGGTGCTCGGCGACAACATCACCACCGACCACCTGTCGCCTTCGAACGCGATCCTGGCGACGAGCGCGGCCGGCGAGTACCTGGCAAAGATGGGCCTGCCCGAGGAGGACTTCAATTCCTACGCGACCCACCGTGGCGACCACCTGACCGCGCAGCGCGCCACCTTCGCCAACCCGAAGCTGCTCAACGAGATGGTGCGCGACGAGGCCGGCAACGTGAAGCAGGGCTCGCTCGCGCGGATCGAGCCGGAGGGCACGGTCACCCGCATGTGGGAGGCGATCGAGGCCTACATGGAGCGTCGCCAGCCGCTGATCATCATCGCCGGCGCCGACTACGGCCAGGGCAGCTCGCGCGACTGGGCCGCCAAGGGCGTGCGGCTGGCCGGCGTGGAGGCGATCGCGGCCGAGGGCTTCGAGCGCATCCACCGCACCAACCTGATCGGCATGGGCGTGCTGCCGCTGGAGTTCCTGCCGGGCACCGACCGCAACACGCTCGGGATCGACGGCACCGAAACCTTCGACGTCACGGGCACCCCGGCGCCGCGCGCGACGCTGACGCTGGTGGTCCACCGCCGCGACGGCGAGCGGCTTGATGTGCCGGTGACCTGCCGCCTCGACACCGCCGAGGAAGTGTCGATCTACGAAGCGGGCGGCGTGCTTCAGCGCTTCGCCAACGACTTCTTCGAAGCGGCCAAGGTGGCATAACCCGCCACCGCTCCTCGACCCCTCTATCAGCAGAACCGATCGCCAGGAATTCCAATGCCGCAGACCCACGCCCCGCAACTCAGGATCCCCGCCACCTACATGCGCGGCGGCACCAGCAAGGGCGTGTTCTTCCGCCTGCAGGACCTACCTGCCGCCGCGCAGGTGCCGGGTGCGGTGCGCGACGCGCTGCTGATGCGGGTGATCGGTTCGCCCGATCCGTATGGCAAGCACACCGACGGCATGGGCGGGGCGACATCGAGCACCAGCAAGTGCGTGATCGTGTCGACGGCCACCGTGCCCGACCACGACGTCGACTACCTGTACGGCCAGGTTTCGATCGACCAGCCGTTCGTCGACTGGAGTGGCAATTGCGGCAACCTCAGCGCGGCGGTCGGGCCGTTCGCCATCAGCGCCGGGCTGGTCGACCCCGGGCGTGTGCCGCGCGACGGCATCGCCACCGTGCGGATCTGGCAGGCCAACATCGGCAAGACCATCGTCGCCCACGTGCCGATGACCGGCGGCCAGGTGCAGGAAACCGGTGACTTCGAGCTCGACGGCGTGACCTTCCCGGCGGCGGAGATCGAGCTGGAATTCCTCGACCCCGCCGACGAAGGCGAGGGCGCGGGACCATCCAACGGCATCTTCCCCACCGGCCAGCTGGTCGACGACCTCGAGGTGCCCGGCGTGGGCACCTTCAAGGCAACCATGATCAACGCGGGTATCCCGACGATCTTCCTCAACGCGGCCGACCTGGGCTACACCGGCACCGAGCTGCAGGACGCCATCAATGGCGACCCGCAGGCCCTGGCGAACTTCGAGGCGATCCGCGCGCACGGCGCTGTCCGCATGGGCCTGATTGATTCCGTCGAACAGGCCGCCACCCGCCAGCACACGCCGAAGGTCGCATTCGTCGCGCCGCCGGCCGACCACGTCTCCTCCAGCGGCAAGGCCATCGGTGCCGGCGACGTCGACCTGCTGGTTCGCGCGTTGTCGATGGGCAAACTGCACCACGCGATGATGGGGACCGCCGCGGTCGCGATCGGTACCGCCGCGTCCATCCAGGGCACGCTGGTGCATGCCGCGGCCGGCGGTGGCCCGCGCGACGCTGTGCGGTTCGGTCATCCTTCCGGCACCCTGCGCGTCGGCGCGGGAGCGGTCGAAGTCGACGGGCGCTGGACGGTCACCCGCGCGGTGATGAGCCGCAGCGCACGGGTGCTGATGGACGGTGCGGTGCGCGTCCCGGCAGACACCGTGCAGGGCTGATCACGGGGGGCGCCTGCAGGCGGCACAATGGGCGATGCCTCTCACCTGGAGGAAGCGCCATGAGCCCGCACGACCGCCGTTCCGCCGCCCGTCCCGAGCCGGACGGGCCGATGCTCGACGTCGCCCGCTATGTCGCCGGTTACACCGTCGACTCCCGCGAGGCCTTTGATACCGCCCGCTATATGTTGCTGGACTCGCTGGCCTGCGCCGCCTTGGCGATGGACCACGAGGCCTGCGTGCGCCACCTCGGCCCGCTGGTGCCCGGTGCGGACATGAAGGGCGGCGCGCGGGTTCCATTCACCCACCACGAGCTCGACCCGGTGCAGGCCGCCTACAACATCGGCGTGCAGGTCCGCTGGCTCGACTTCAACGACACCTGGCTGGCGGCGGAGTGGGGCCATCCCTCCGACAACCTCGGTGCCATCCTGGCCGTGGCCGACTACCTGGGCCGGCGCGCCGAGGCTGACGGCGGCACCCCGATGACCGTGCGCGACGTGCTCGGCTACGCCATCAAGGCGCACGAGATCCAGGGCTGCTACGCGCTCAGGAATTCCTTCAACCGGGCCGGACTGGACCACGTGATCCTGGTCAGGCTCGCCTCGACCGCCGTCGCCACGCGGATGCTCGGCGGCGACGTGGAGGCGATCTGGACCGCGGTCTCGCACAGCTGGATCGACAACGGCACGCTGCGGACGTACCGGCACGCCCCCAACACCGGCCCGCGCAAGAGCTGGGCCGCCGGCGACGCCTGTCGTCGCGCCGTCACCCACGCGCTGAATGCGGTCGACGGCGTGGTCGGCTACCCCAGCGCGCTCTCCGCGCCGACCTGGGGCTTCTACGACGTCGCCTTCAATGGCCAGCCGTTCGAGTTCGAACGCCCGTTCGGCAGCTACGTGATGGAGAACATTCTGTTCAAGATCAGCTTCCCGGCCGAGTTCCACGCCCAGACGGCGGTCGAGTGCGCGATGCGCCTGCATCCGCAGGTCAAAGAACGCATCGACGACATCGAGCGCATCGAGATCCGCACCCAGGAGGCGGGCATGCGCATCATCGACAAGACCGGTCCGCTGTCCAACTACGCCGACCGCGACCACTGTCTGCAGTACATGGTCGCCGTGCCGCTGCTGCTTGGCCGCCTCGAGGCCGCTGACTACACCGACGCCATCGCCGCCGACCCGCGTATCGATGCCCTGCGGGCGAAGATGGTGGTCAGCGAGAATCCGCGTTTCACCCGCGACTACTTCGATCCGGACAAACGCTATATCGGCAATTCGGTGCAGGTGTTCTTCCGCGACGGCACCGATACCGGCGAAGTCTCGATCGATTATCCGATCGGTCACCGCAAGCGGCGCGCGGAGGGGATACCGGTGCTCATGCAAAAATTCGAGCGGGCCATTCGCGGCCGCCTGCCTGCCGCCCGCGCCGATCGTTTGATGGCGCTTGCGAACGACCCGCAGGCATTGGAGTCGCTGGCGGTGACGGAGTTTATGGGGCTGTTCCGGCCTGAATGATCCCTGAGGGAAATCCCTCCCTCGGGGAACTCCCCGGAATGTTAGGCCGGAGTTAACATGATCTTCACGGACCCAAACCTAACCTCCGCACCGATGGCGTCCTCCAGGCGACCGTCCCCCCAACGGTAAGGATCTCGCAGACGCGGTTTCCAATTGAACTTGAACAAGGAGATACAAATGAATAAGAAACTCCTCTGCGCCGCCCTGCTGGGTGGTCTGTCGATGGTCGGCACGGCCAGCGCGCAGGAATTCGACGATCGCTGGTATGTCACCGGTACCGCCGGCATGAATATCCAGGACAACGATCGCGGCACCCGCAACGCGCCGTTCGGTGCGATCGGCGTCGGCAAGTTCATCAACCCCTACTGGTCCGTCGACGGTGAGCTGAACTACCAGAACCCGCAGGCCGACCGTAACCAGGACCTGAACTGGAGCCAGTACGGCATCTCGTTCGACGTCCGTCGCCACTTCATCGCCGAGGGTCGTGCCTGGAACCCGTACGTGGTGATGGGCCTGGGCTACCAGCGCGCGGAAGAAGAGTTCGACCCGAGCAACCCGCTTCTGCCGGCGCGGTTCGAGCGCAACGGCGCCCCGAGCGAGCGTGAGGACGGCACCGTTGCCGGCAAGCTCGGCTTCGGCGTGCAGGGTGACGTCGGTCGCGTCGCGATCCGTACCGAGCTGGCCTACCGCATCGACGCGGACGACGACAGCGTCGGCGCGTTCCTGAGCGACGACGTGCCGCGCGACGACGGCGCCGACTGGTTCGGCGACGTGCTGGCCTCGGTCGGCGTGGTCGTGCCGCTGGGTCCGGAGCCGATGGCCCCGGTCGCCCCGGCCCCGGTCGCCCCGAGCTGCGCGGACCTGGACGACGACGGTGACGGCGTCAACAACTGCGACGACAAGTGCCCGGGTTCGCAGGCCGGCCAGACCATCGGTCCTGACGGTTGCCCGGTGCCGGTCTCGATCGACCTGAAGGGCGTGAACTTCGACTTCGACAAGTCGACCCTGCGTCCGGACGCGGTTGCGATCCTGAGCGAGGCGGTGCAGATCCTGCAGCGTTACCCGGACCTGCGCGTCGAGGTTGCCGGCCACACCGACCTGTGCGGTTCGGACGCCTACAACCAGTCGCTGTCGGAGCGTCGCGCCACCGCGGTGTACGACTACCTGACCAGCAACGGCGTTGACGCGTCGCGCCTGGCCGGTCCGAACGGCTACGGCGAGAGCCGTCCGCTGGTTTCGACTCCGCAGACCCTGCCGGAGTGCAAGAACGAGACCAACCGCCGTACCGAGCTCAACGCGCAGAACTGAGCGCACGAGCCCGCGGGCCACTGACGTGGCCCGGTGTCACCCGAAGCCCGGCCTTGTGCCGGGCTTCGTTTTTGCCGGGCAGGGCAGGGTCCTGTACATCATCCTGAATGTGTATGATTCGCGCGGTCTGACACGACGCTCCGGCACTCCCTTGGACTGCCGTTCCCATTTCCCCCCGAAGGAGTTCCCCATGAAGATTCGTCTGTTGAGCACCGCGCTGCTGGCGGGCCTGGCGCTTGCCCCGGCTGTCAACGCCCAGGAGTTCGACGATCGCTGGTACGTCACCGGTTCGGCCGGCATGAACCTGCAGGACAATAATCGCGGCACCAACAACGCCCCGTTCCTGGCCCTGGGCATCGGCAAGTTCGTCAACCCGAACTGGTCGGTGGACGGCGAGCTCAACTACCAGAACCCGAATTTCGACGCCAACCAGGACATGAACTGGAGCCAGTACGGTCTGTCGATCGACCTGCGCCGCCACTTCCTGGCCGAAGGCCGCAGCTGGAACCCGTACGCCGTGATGGGCCTGGGCTTCCAGCGCTCGGAGGAGGAGTACGACGCGTTCCCGAGCACCAACTCGCCGGGTGAGCGCGAGGACGGCAACCTGGCCGCCAAGATCGGTTTCGGCGTGCAGGGCGCGGTGGCCGACAACATGCTGCTGCGCACCGAACTGGCCTACCGCGCGGACCTGGACGACCAGTCGGTCGCCAACCCGAGCGAGAACTGGTTCGGCGACGTGCTGGCCTCGGTCGGCCTCGTGGTGCCGCTGGGTGCCAAGGCCGTCGTCGCACCGCCGCCTCCGCCGGTGGCCGCCCCGAATTGCGCTGACCTCGACGACGACGGTGACGGCGTCAACAACTGCGACGACAAGTGCCCGGGTTCGCAGGCCGGCCAGACCATCGGTCCTGACGGTTGCCCGGTGCCGGTCTCGATCGACCTGAAGGGCGTGAACTTCGACTTCGACAAGTCGACCCTGCGTCCGGACGCGGTTGCGATCCTGAGCGAGGCGGTGCAGATCCTGCAGCGTTACCCGGACCTGCGCGTCGAGGTTGCCGGCCACACCGACCTGTGCGGTTCGGACGCCTACAACCAGTCGCTGTCGGAGCGTCGCGCCACCGCGGTGTACGACTACCTGACCAGCAACGGCGTTGACGCGTCGCGCCTGGCCGGTCCGAACGGCTACGGCGAGAGCCGTCCGCTGGTTTCGACTCCGCAGACCCTGCCGGAGTGCAAGAACGAGACCAACCGCCGTACCGAGCTCAACGCGCAGAACTGAGCGCATGAGCCCGCGGGCCACTGACGTGGCCCGGTGTCACCCGAAGCCCGGCCTTGCGCCGGGCTTCGTTTTTGGTCGGAATCCCGCACGCGGTCGTCATCCGGCCTCCACCCGGCCTTCATATACTCCGGGGCGATTTCATTCATTGCGGGGCTTCACGTGCTGGGAAGACTGACGATTGCGACGGGCATCCTGCTGGTTTCCGCCTGCACCTCCACCGGAGCGCAGAAGGGCGAGGTTGCCGCGGCGGATGCCACGCCGACCGTGACGGCCTCCGCCTCGTCGACCGCCAGTGCCGGAGCTGGCGAGCCGACGATGGATCCGCAGCTTCCCGCGGCCCCGACACCCGCGACGGGCACTGCCGGACAGCCGACGGTGCCGACGACCGTGGCAACAGGCCAGCCGACCACCCCAACCACCCCGACGACCGTGGCGACCGGTCAGCCCACCACACACACGACTGTCACCGCGGGCCAGCCGACCGTGCCGACGACGGTGGCCACAGGCCAGCCGCCAGCCCCGACGACGGTAGCGACCGGCCAGCCCGCCAGCGCGACGACCGTGGCAACCGGGCAGCCGACCACCATTCCGCCAGTCCAGACCACCGTCGCCACCGGCCAGCCGACCCCGACGACCGGCGTCGACCCCAACACCTACGTCCCGCAGACCGCGCACGACAACACTCCCTGGCGCTTCAACATGCAGCAGGACGGCCGCAGCATGTCGGCCGATGAGTTCGATGCCTGGATGCGCCAGCGCGGCGTGCGCGTGGCGACCGGCAAACCGGCCGTGCCGCTGGTGCAGAACTGCCCGACCCCCGAGGGCGACAAGGGCGACAGTGATGGCGACGGCGTCATCAACTGCCTGGACAAGTGTCCGGCCTCCGAGGCCGGCCAGACCATCGGTCCCGACGGCTGCCCGGTGCCGGTGTCGATCGACCTCAAGGGCGTGACGTTCGCCTATGACAAGGCGACCCTGGGCGCGGAGGCCAAGGCGGTGCTGGCCGAGGCGCTCGAGATCCTGCAGCGTCACCCGGCCCTGAAGGTCCAGGTGGCCGGCCACACCGACTCGCGCGGCGATGCGTCCTACAACCAGGCACTGTCGGAGCGCCGCGCGAAGGCGGTGTACGATTTCCTGGTGTCCAGCGGCATCGACAAGGCGCGACTGATCGGCCCGGTGGGCTTCGGCGAATCGCGGCCGATCGTGCCCAACCAGCGCCCGGACGGTTCGGACGACCCGGAGGGTCGTGCCAAGAACCGCAGGACGGAGCTCAACATCCAGAACTGAGTGCATGCGTCGACCCGTTCCTGACAGCAGTCCCGAAGCCCGGCCCCGCGCCGGGCTTCGCGGTTCCGGCCCTGCGGCTCGCAGCGAGCGCAGGCAGGCGCCGGCAGGCGGCGATGCCCCTCCGGTGCGCCGCCACGGGCTCGCCCGGGTGCTGTCCAAGCGTGGTCTGTGCTCGCGGTCCGAAGCGGCGCGCTGGATCGTCGCCGGGCGCGTGTCGGTGGATGGCCGCGTGGTCCGCGATCCCGAACATCCGGTTGTCGACGACGGCCGGGCGCGCATCGAGATCGCCGGTGTCGCCCCTGCGCCAGGGCCGTCGCCGCGCCGCTACCTGATGCTCAACAAGCCGCGCGGCCTGGTCACCACCGCTGCCGACGAGCAGGGTCGCGACACCGTGTACCGCTGCCTGGAAGGGGCTGCGCTGCCGTGGCTGGCGCCGGTCGGCCGGCTCGACAAGGCCAGCGAAGGCCTTCTGCTGCTCTGCAACGACCCGGGCTGGGCGTCGGCCATCACCGATCCGGCAACGGGCCCGGACAAGACGTACCACGTGCAGGTCGACACCATTCCGGACCGGGTGCTGCTGCAGGCACTGGTCGCCGGGACGGCCGTGGACGGACAGCACCTGTCGGCAAGCGCGGTGCGTCTGTTGCGGGCGGGCAACCGCAACGCCTGGCTTGAGGTGGTGCTGGACGAAGGGCGCAACCGCCAGATCCGGCGGCTGCTGGCCGCCTTCGGCATCAACGTGCTGCGGCTGGTCCGGGTGGCAGTGGGCACGGTGGAGCTGGGTGCATTGGCCAAGGGCGCCTGGCGGGACCTGAGCCCGGAAGAGGTCCGCGCGCTGGCCCCGCCGTCGGCCTGAACCGCGAGGTCCGGCGTCGCAATCGGCGTGTGACCATCGGCGCGGGTTTGCGAGCCGACGTGCGTCGGGGCGCGGGAATGTGGGCGGGGGCACCTTTTGCGTCACCCGCTGGCCGTTTCCGTCACATACACTTCACCCCGTTCAACGGGGAGACTGAGTCATGGGGAAGATCGTTATTGCTGCATCGCTGTTGTCGGCGCTGGTCCTGTCGCCGGCGTTCGCCACCGAACAGATGGCCGAGCCTGAGATCGTGGACGCCGCCACCTACAAGCCCAAGACCGAGCACGACAACACGCCGTACCGCTTCAACATGGAGCAGAACGGCAAGCGCATGAGCGCGGACGAGTTCGATGCCTGGATGAAGGCGCGTGGCGTGCGGGTTGCCACCGGCAAGCCGGCGGTGGAAGCTGCCAGCGCACCGGCGGCGGACACCGACCTCGCCGACAAGTAAACGTCGCAGCGCCTTCGGGCGCCGCCACGTCGACATGAAAAGACCCGGCTTCGGCCGGGTCTTTTTTTGCCGCGAGCGCGCCGACTCAGGCCTTGAGCACGCCCAGCTCGCGCCCGATCCGGGTGAACGCGTCGATCGCGCGGTCCAGGTGTTCGCGGGTATGCGCCGCCGACATCTGCGTCCGGATCCGGGCCTGGCCCTGCGGCACGACCGGGAAGAAGAACCCGATCGCGTAGATGCCTTCCTCGAGCAGCCGCTCGGCGAACTTCTGCGCCAGCGGTGCGTCGTAGAGCATCACCGGGGCGATGGGGTGCACGCCCGGCCGGATGTCGAAGCCGGCCGCCGTCATCCGCTCGCGGAAGTAGGCGGTGTTCGCGGCCAGCCGCTCCCGCAGTTCGCCAGCGGCGTCGAGCATCTGGAACGCCTTGGTGCCGGCGGCGACCACGTGCGGCGGCAGCGAGTTGGAGAACAGGTATGGCCGGGAGCGCTGGCGCAGCAGTTCGACCACTTCGCGCGAGGCCGTGGTGAAGCCGCCAAGTGCACCGCCCATGGCCTTGCCGAGGGTGCCGGTAATGATGTCGATCCGGTCCAGCACGCCCTTCACCTCGGCCGAGCCACGGCCGGTCCGGCCGATGAACCCGGTCGCGTGGCATTCGTCGATGTGCACCAGTGCACCGTATTTGTCCGCGAGCGCGCAGATCTCGTCGAGCGGAGCGATGAAGCCGTCCATCGAGAAAACGCCGTCGGTGGTGATCAGCTTGGTCCGCGCGCCGGCGGCGTCCGCCGCCTGCAGCTGCTTCTCGAGATCGGCCATGTCGCAGTTGGCGTAGCGGAAGCGCTGCGCCTTGCACAGCCGCACGCCGTCGATGATCGAGGCGTGGTTGAGCGCGTCGGAGATCACCGCGTCCTCCGGCCCGAGCAACGGCTCGAACAGGCCGCCGTTGGCGTCGAAGCAGGCTGCGTAAAGGATGGTGTCCTGCTTGCCGAAGAACGCCGCGATGGTCTGCTCGAGCTCCTTGTGCAGGTCCTGGGTGCCGCAGATGAAGCGCACCGAGGCCATGCCGAACCCATGCGAGTCGAGCGCGTCCTTGGCGACCGCGATGATGTCCGGATGGTCGGCCAGCCCGAGGTAGTTGTTGGCGCAGAAGTTCAGTACCGCGCGGTCATCGTCGAGGGTGATCTCGGCCGACTGGGGGCTGGTGATGATGCGCTCGGACTTGAACAGTCCGGCGTCGCGGATGGATTCGAGTTCGGCGGCGTAACGGTCGGTCAAAGACATAGGACGGATCCTCGGGGCGGGGATTGCCGTAGGAGCGACGTGGGTCGCGAACACGCGGGCAATCGGCAAGTCAGTGGGTCGCGACTCACGTCGCTCCTACAACGGGCGGCGTCCAACGATGAACATTCAACAAGGGCGGGGCCCGAAGCGGGGTCGGCTCAATTCCAGCTCAGCACGACCTTGCCGGCCTTGCCCGATTCCATCAGCTCGAAACCCTGCTGGAACTCCTCGACGGGCAACTGGTGGGTCAGCACCTTGCCCAGCGGGAAGCCGCCCAGCACCAGCTGGGTCATCTTGTACCAGGTCTCGTACATGCGACGGCCGTAGATGCCGTGCAGGACCAGGCCCTTGAAGATGATCTTGTCCCAGTCGGCGCCGGCGCCCTTGGGCATGATCCCCAGCATGGCGATCTTGCCGCCGTGGTACATGCAATCGAGCATGTCGTTGAACGCACGCGGGTTGCCGCTCATCTCCAGGCCGACGTCGAAGCCTTCCATGTGCAGGTCGGCCATCACGTCCTTGAGCGAGGTGTTGGCGACGTTGACCACGCGGGTCGCGCCCATGTCGGCGGCGAGCTTGAGGCGGTAGTCGTTGACGTCGGTGACCACCACGTTGCGCGCGCCGATGTGCTTGCAGATGCCCGCCGCGATGATGCCGATCGGGCCTGCGCCGGTGATCAGCACGTCCTCGCCGACCACGTCGAACTCCAGCGCGCAGTGCGCGGCGTTGCCGTAGGGGTCGAAGAACGCCGCCAGCTCGCTCGGGATCTGGTCCGGGATCGGCCACAGGTTGGAGGCCGGCATCACGATGTATTCGGCGAAAGCGCCGTCGCGGTTGACGCCGATGCCGACGGTGTTGGGGCACAGGTGTTGGCGGCCCGCGCGGCAGTTGCGGCAGTGCCCGCAGACGATGTGGCCTTCGGCGGAGACGCGCTGGCCGACCTTGTAGCCGGTCACCCCGGGGCCGACCTCGACGATGCGGCCGACGAACTCGTGGCCGATCACCAGTCCGGGCTTGATGGTGCGCTGGCTCCACTCGTCCCACAGGTAGATGTGCAGGTCGGTGCCGCAGATGGCGGTTTTCTCGAGCTTGACCAGCACCTCGTTGGCACCGGGCGCGGGCACCGGGACCTCTTCCATCCAGATGCCCTTGGTGGCTTCGCGCTTCACCAGCGCCTTCATCGTCTTCTGGGTCATGGGTCGCTCTTGGATTGCCCGCGTGCCAAGGCACCGGGGGCGCCCGAAGGCGCCGGAATGGACCGCGAATTATACGCGGCCGCCCTTGTCGGCCCGTGACCGTGTTTGCCGGCAGCGGGCCGCTTCCCCTATGTTCGCTGGCACCACCCGCCACCCGGAGTCGCACCATGCGGCCATCGCTGCTCGCCCTGTCCCTGACCCTGGCCGCCGCCGGCGCCCACGCCGACGAGGGCATGTGGCTGCCGTCGCAACTGCCACAGATCGCCACGCAGCTGCGCCATGCGGGGTTCGAGGGCGACCCGGCCTCACTGGCCGACCTCACCCGCCCGCCGCTCAACGCCGTGGTGAAGGTCGGCGGCGGCACCGGCGCGTTCGTGTCGGACCAGGGGCTGGTACTGACCAACCACCACGTCGCGTTCGGGGTCATCCAGTACAACTCCAGCCCGGAGCGCGACCTGATCGCCAACGGCTTCGTCGCCGCCGACCGCGGCGACGAGCTGCCCGCCAACCCGGACTTCCGGGTATTGGTCACCACCGGCTTCGACCAGGTCAACGACCGGGTCCTGGCGGACGCGCGTGGCAGGACCGGGCGCGCCTACTACGACGCGGTCGACGCTGCCGAGAAGGCGCTGGTGGCCGAGTGCGAGCAGCAGCCCGGCTACCGCTGCAGCGTCGCGAACATGCATTACGGCAGCGATTTCTACCTCGTCCGGCAGCTGGAGCTGCGCGACGTGCGCCTGGTGTACGCACCGCCCGAGGCGGTCGGCAACTACGGGGACGAAGTGGACAACTTCATGTGGCCGCGACATAGCGGCGACTTCACCCTGCTGCGCGCCTATGTCGCGCCGGACGGGCAACCGGCGGCGTACTCGCCCGACAACGTGCCGTACGTGCCGCCGGCGCACCTGCAGGTATCGACGGACGCCGTCGCCGCCGGCGACTTCGCGATGCTGGCCGGGTACCCGGGCCGGACCTACCGGCACCGCATGGCCTCGGAGTTCGCCAGCCAGGTCGAGTGGACGCTGCCCGAGCGGGTGGCGCTTTATGGCGGCCTGATCGAGACCGTGGAAGCAGCGATCGGAAGCGACGCCGATGCCAGGGTCAAGTACGCCTCGACGCTGGCCGGGCTGGAGAACGGCCTCAAGCGCGCGCAGGGCGAACTCGATGGCCTGCGCCGCAGCAACGCGGTCGCCACCCGCCAGGCCGACGAAGAGGCCATGCTGGCGTGGCTGGCGGACCAGCCCGCAGCCCGCGCCACCCGGGCCGATATCACGTCCGCCCAGGCATTGCTGGACGAGACCGAGGCGACCCGCGAGCGGGACCAGTTGCTGGGCGCGATCGCCCGGTTCCCGCAACTGCTGGGTTCGGCGATGCGCCTGCAGCGCCTGGCGCTGGAGCGCGGCAAGCCGGATGCGCAACGCGAGTCGGGCTACCAGCAGCGCGACGCGGCGCTGATCGAGGGTGGGCTCAAACAGGTCCAGCGCCGGTACGCCGAGCGCGTCGAGAAGGCGCTGCTGGTCGACCTGCTGACGCAATACGTGGCGCTGCCCCCTTCGCATCATGTGCCGGAGTTCGACGCGGTGTTTGGCGGCACGCCCGAACAGGTGCGCGCGAACGTCGATGCGCTCTACGCGGGTACCACGCTGGACGAGGAAGCCGAGCGCCTGCGCTGGTTCAACGCCACGCCGGAGGAGGTCGCCCAGGCGGACGATCCGCTGCTGCAGGCGGCGGCGCGGCTGCAGCCGGCGCTGCTGCGGCTGGAGTCCGAGGACAAGCAGCGCGCGGGCGAGCTGTTGCGGCTGCGGCCGTCCTACATGGAGGCGCTGATCGGCTACCGCGAGTCCCGTGGCGAGGCGGTCTATCCCGACGCCAATTCCACCCTGCGCGTGAGCTACGGCCAGGTCAGCACCATGGACCCGCGTGACGGCGTGCGCTACCTGCCGCTGACCACCGTCGCGGGCATTGTCGAGAAGCACACCGGCGTGGCGCCGTTCGACGCCCCGCGCCCGCTGCTCGACGCGATCGCCGCGGGCGACTTCGGCAGCACCGCCGACCCCGACCTCGGCACCCAGACCGTCAACCTGCTGACCAACCTCGACACCACCGGCGGCAACTCGGGCTCGCCGGTGCTCGATGCGCGCGGACAGCTGATCGGCCTCAACTTCGACAGCAACTGGGAAGCCGTCAGCGCCAGCTGGAAGTTCGACCCGCGCTACAAGCGGGCGATCCACGTCGACATGCGCTACATGCGCTGGCTGATGGCGAAGGTCTACCCGGCCCCGCACCTGCTGGCCGAGATGGACCTGCCCGTTGAGTAGGCCATGTCCGGTAAACCGGGCGCGGCTAGACTCGACCTTTCCGTTTCTTTTTTCCTGCTCGATTCCTCCGGGGGAGTGACCGCGATGCGTTTTTCGATGTTGGCCAGTGCGATCGCACTGGCGGGTGTGATGGGCTCCGCCACGGCGGGCGAGGGCATGTGGGTGCCGCAACAGTTGCCTGAGATCGCCGGCCCGCTCAAGAAGGCCGGGCTGGAACTGCCGCCCGAGCAGCTCGCCGACCTGACCGGCGACCCGATGGGCGCGGTGGTGTCGCTGGGCGGCTGCACCGCCAGCTTCGTTTCCCCGCAGGGCCTGGTGGTGACCAACCACCACTGCGCCTACGGCGCGATCCAGCTCAACTCCACTCCGGAAAACAACCTGATCGACAAGGGCTTCAACGCCCCGACCCGGGCCGACGAGGTATCCGCCGGGCCGAACGCGCGCATCTACGCGCTGGACTCGATCCAGGACGTGACCACGC
Source organism: Lysobacter luteus (assembly GCF_907164845.1). Classification (NCBI taxonomy): domain Bacteria; kingdom Pseudomonadati; phylum Pseudomonadota; class Gammaproteobacteria; order Lysobacterales; family Lysobacteraceae; genus Novilysobacter; species Novilysobacter luteus. Next base: position 2,149,136 of record NZ_OU015430.1, on the reverse strand, counting down.
AGGTGCGTGACGCAATCGCCGCCGCGCCCGATGCGGCCGGGCGCAGCCACGCGCTTGAGGCGATCGAGAAGCGGCTGGTTGCCGATTGCGAGGCCGACGAAGGCTATCGCTGCCAGTTCTACAGTTTTGCCGGCGGTAACACCTACCGCTTGTTCAAGAACCTCGAGATCAAGGACGTCCGCCTCGTCCACGCGCCGCCCAACAGCGTCGGCAGCTACGGCGGCGACGTCGACAACTGGATGTGGCCGCGGCACACCGGCGACTTCTCGTTCTACCGCGCCTACGTCGGCCCGGACGGCAAGCCGGCCGCGTTCGCCGAGGACAACGTGCCGTACCAGCCCGAGCATTGGCTGAAGGTCGCCCAAGAGCCGCTGGAGACCGGCGACTTCGTGATGGTGGCCGGCTATCCCGGCCGCACCGCGCGCTACGCGCTGGCCGCCGAGTTCGACGAGACCGCGCAGTGGACCTACCCGACCGTCAAGGCGCACTACGAGCACCTGGTCGAGCTGGTCGAGACCGCCGGTGCGAAGGACGAGGACATCAAGGTCAAGTACGCCAGCACGGTGCGCGGCTGGCACAACGCGATGAAGAACTACGGTGGCCAGCTGGAAGGCTTCGAACGGATCGACGCCAGCAAGGCCAAGCACGACGAGGAGGCCGCGGTGCTGGCGTGGCTGCGCGGGCAGGGCGCCGAGGGCGAAGCCGCACTGGCCGCCCACGCCCGGTTGCTCGAACTGCACGAAGCCGCCAGCGCCACCCGCGAGCGCGACCTGGTGCTCGGCCAGTTGCGCCGCACTGGCGTGATCGGCGCCGCCACCAGCCTGTACCGGTTGGCGATCGAGCAGGCCAAGCCCGACGCCGAGCGCGAGCCGGGTTACCAGCAGCGTGACCTGCCGGGCTTCGAGGGCGCGATGCGGCAGATGGACAAGCGCTACGCGGCGGCGATGGACCGCCAGCTGCAGGAGTACTGGCTGCGCGAGTACATCAAGCTGCCGCAGGCGCAGCGCGTGGAGGCGATCGATGCCTGGCTCGGCGGCGACGACGAGGCCGCGGTGCAGGCCGCCCTCGACCGCCTGGCCGGCACCGGCCTGGGTGAGCTGGACGCGCGGCTGGCGCTGTTGGAGGCCGACCGCGCCGCGTTCGAGTCCAGCACCGACCCGGCGGTGAAGTTCGCGGTCGCGGTGATGCCGACCCTGCTGGAACTGGAGGAGCAGGCCGAGACCCGCGCCGGCGATGCGCTGCTGGCCCGTCCGGCCTTCCTGCAGGCGGTCGCCGACTACAAGGCCAGCCAGGGCGGGTCGGTCTATCCGGACGCCAACTCCTCGCTGCGCATCACCTTCGGCAACGTGCAGGGCTACACCCGCCCCGACGGCGTGCGGCTGCCGCCGTTCACCACGCTCGAGCAGGTGGCCGCCAAGCACACCGGCGAGGAGCCGTTCGACGCGCCCCAGGCACAGCTGGAGGCAATTGCCGCGAAGAACTACGGCGGCCTTGCCAGCAAGGAGCTCGGCACGGTGCCGGTCAACTTCATGGCCGACCTCGACATCACCGGCGGCAACTCCGGCTCGCCGGTCATGAATGCGCGGGGCGAGCTGGTCGGCCTGGTGTTCGACATGAACTGGGAGAGCGTGGCGTCCAACTGGGTCTTCAACCCGGAACTGACCCGGGTGATCGCGGTGGATGGCCGTTACATGCGCTGGATCATGCAGGAGGTGTTCCCGGCGCCGCAGGTGCTGGAGGAGATGGGCGTTCCCGAGCAGGAGTAACGCCCGCGCCCGCACCGAAAAGACCGCCGGCCCGCGCCGGCGGTTTTTTTTTTGGCGGGAGCGCCTCGCATCGGCCACGGGTTTGCTACGCTGCGGACGTTCGCGGATTCCCATGCCAGCCGGCCCCGTCTCCCGACCCGCACCACCCGTTATTGCTCCATCGCCCGACCCTGCAGCGTCGCTGCAGCCGCCTTGCCCCGCCGGCTCGCTGTGTGTCCGCATGTCTCCAACCGAGGAGTGTGCGATGAAGGTTCTGGCGTGCGATGGCATCCATGAAGACGGCCTGGCCCTGCTGCGAGATGCAGGCTGGGAGGTCGTCGTTTCCGACCCGATCAAGGACCCGGCCGAGCTCGCCCGCGCGCTGGGCGATGTCGACGTGCTGCTGGTCCGCTCGGCGACCAGGGTTCCGGCCGACGTGCTGGACGACGCCGGGCGACTGCGCGTGATCGGCCGGGCCGGCGCGGGGGTCGACACGATCGACGTCGACGCGGCAACCCGGCGCGGTATCGCGGTGATGAACGCGCCCGACGGCAACACGCTGGCCGCGGCCGAACACGCGATCTCGCTGCTGTTCGCGCTGGCCCGCCACATCCCGCGCGCCGACGCCGGCATGAAGGCCGGCCAGTGGCCCAAGGCGGGGCTGACCGGGTTCGAGCTGGAGGGCAAGAAGCTCGGCGTGATCGGTCTCGGCCGGATCGGCGGCACGGTGGCGCGCAAGGCGGCCGGCATCGGCATGGAGGTGGCCGCGTTCGATCCGTTCCTGCCGCCGTCGGCAGCGGGCAAGGGCAGCGTCGCGCTCAAGCCACTGGACGAGCTGCTGGCGTGGGCGGACATCGTGACCCTGCACGTGCCCCGTACCAAGGAGACCACGCACCTCTTGTCGGAGGAGCGCATGCGGGCGATGAAGCCCGGGGCCTACATCATCAACGCCGCCCGCGGCGGCCTGGTCGACGAGGCGGCGCTGTTGCGCCTGCTGGACGAGGGCCACCTCGCCGGCGCCGCGCTGGACACCTTCGCGACCGAGCCGCTGCCGGAGGATTCCAGCCTGCGCGCGCACCCCAAGCTGGTGTTGACCCCGCACCTGGGCGCGTCCACCGGCGAGGCCCAGCAGGCGGTGAGCACCATTCTGGCGCGGCAGATCATCGATTTCATCGCGACCGGCGCGGTGGCGGGTTGCGTCAACCTGCCGCCGCTGACCGCCGAGGCCGCGCGCGAGGTCGGCCCGTGGATGCCGCTGATGTCCGCGCTGGGCCGGCTGGCGGCGCGGCTGGTGCCGGCGCCGACCCGCTTGCACGTCACCTACGCCGGCCGCACCGAGGCGCTGGACACGCGCCCGCTGACGCGCCTGCTGGTGGCTGCGCTGCTCGGGCCGGCGTCGGGCCGGGTCACGCCGGTCAACGCGCTGCAGGAAGCGGTCGCGCGCGGGCTCACCGTGGCCGAGACGGTCGGCGGCGACGGCGACGGCTTCGACCGCCTGCTGCGGATCAAGGTCGAGGGCGAGGGCACCGCCCGCGTGATCGAGGCGACCCTGCACCGCGGCCCGCGCGTGGTCCGGCTGGATGGCGTCGAGATCGAGTTCGATCCGCAGGCGCACCTGCTGCTGATGCGCAACGAGGACCGCCCCGGCATCATCGGGTCGATCGGCGGCACGCTGGGCGCGGCCGGCATCAACATCGTCAACTTCTCGCTCGGTGCCAAGGGCGATGGCGAGGCACTGGCGGCGATCACGGTCGATCGCGCGGTAGAGGACGCTCAGCTGGCCGAGGCCCGCCGGTTGCCGGGCGTGTTGTCTCTGGAGGCGCTGTGAGGCTCCTGCTGGCCCGCCACGGCGAGACACCGTGGAACGCCGAGGGCCGCTACCAGGGGCAGTCCGACATCGCGCTGTCGCCGGTCGGCGAGGCGCAGGCCCGTGCGCTCGGTGAGCGACTGCGCGGGGTGCCGATCACGCGCGCGGTCGCCTCGCCGCTGGGCCGCGCCCGCCACACCGCGGAACTCGCGCTGGGCGCCCGGCACGGGCTGCTGACCACCGACGCCGGCCTGATGGAGATCGCCCATGGCACCTGGGAGGGCCTGCTGGCCGCGGAGATCCGTGCCCGCGACCCGGACCGGTTGCAGGCGTGGCGCGATACGCCGCAGGAAGTGCTGATGCCGGGCGGGGAGTCGCTGCAGCACGTGTTCGACCGCGCGTGGCCGGCGTTTGCACGCGCTGCCGATGGGCTGGGCGCCGACGACATCCTGCTGGTGGTCGCCCACGATGCGGTCAACCGGGTGCTGCTTTGCCACGTGCTCGGCATCCCGTTCGCGCGGCTGTGGAGTTTCCGCCAGGCGCCGACCACGTTGAACCTGCTCGAGGGTCCCGACGCGGACCGGCTGGAGGTGGTCCGGCTGAACGACTGCAGCCACCACACCCCGTTGTTCGGGGAGGCCGTGCATCGCGCGCTGTAAGCGCCGATCATTGCCGGCCCGCCCACGCCCACGCACCTGGTCCGCATGACCCGCATGACCCTCGTCGAATGGCTCGCCTACATCGAGCGCCAGCACCCCCGGTCAATCGAAATGGGGCTCAAGCGCGTGCGCCAGGTCGCGGCGTCGCTGGGTCTCGGCCGCCCGGCACGCCGCGTGGTCACCGTCGGCGGCACCAACGGCAAGGGGTCCACCGTGGCCTTCATCGAGGCGATCGCGCGCGAGGCCGGCTGGCGTGTTGGTGCCTACACCTCGCCGCACCTGCTCGCCTACAACGAGCGGGTGCGTGTCGATGGCATCGAAGCCGACGATGCGGCGCTGGTGGACGCGTTCGAGACTGTGGAACGCGCGCGTGGCGACGTCGCGCTGACGTATTTCGAGTACGGCACGCTGGCGGCGCTGTGGCTGTTCGAGCGGGCCGACCTGGACCTCGCGATCCTGGAGGTCGGCCTCGGCGGGCGGCTCGACGCGACCAACCTGGTCGACCCCGATGTCGCGGTCATCACGACCGTCGACCTGGACCACCAGGAGTGGCTCGGCGGAGACCGCGAGGCGATCGGTTTCGAAAAGGCCGGCATCGCCCGCGCGTGGAAGCCGCTGGTGCTGGGCGATGACGACCCGCCCTCCAGCGTGCTGCGACATGCCTACGCGATCGGCGCCTCGGCGGTACGGATGGGCTGCGATTTCTTCTTCGAGCCCGCACCGGACGACGCGCCGGTTGGCCACTGGCGCTGGCGGGAGGTCGGTTACACCGTCGACCTGCCGCGGCCGGCCCTGGCGGCGCCGGCGCAGTTGCGCAACGCCGCGGTCGCGATTGCCTCCCTGCGGGCGCTCGACACTGACGCCGCCGCCATCGGCGATGCCGCCATCGCCCGTGGCATCGCCCGGGCCAACGTCCCGGGCCGCCTGCAGCGGTTCGACCGCGGCGGCGTCGACGTGATGGTCGATGTCGGCCACAACCCCCAGGCCGCACGCGCGCTGGCCGAGTGGCTGCGCGCCAATCCGGTTGAGGGCACCACCCACGCGGTCTACGCGGCGCTGGGCGACAAGGACGCCGGCGGCGTGGTCGACGCGCTGGCCGACGACGTGGGCCGGTGGCACCTCGCCGGGCTCGTCGACCATCCACCGCGCGGCACCGACGTCGACAGCTTCGCCGCGCGGCTGGCGGGCACTGCCGCGGCCGCTGGTACCCGCCACACGGACGTCGCATCGGCCCTGGCCACCGTGCTGGCGGACAGCGCGCCCGGCGACCGCATCCTCGTATTCGGCTCGTTCCACACCGCCGCGGCGGCGCTGGCGTCGTTGGGCTGAGCAACCCGTCAGTCGCCGGGGCCTGAACGACGCGCCCGCCGCTTCGCACGCCACGGCGGTGGGCCGCCGGACCACGGGTATAATTCGCCGGCATCCTTTCCAGGCCTGCGAGCACCGATGGAACCTGCCCTGAAACAGCGCCTGATCGGCGCCGCCGTGCTGGTCGCGATCGCAGTGATCTTCCTGCCGATGCTGATCAAGGGGCCGGCGCCGGAAAGCGGCATCTCCGACGTCCCGCTCGACATCCCGGACACCCCGCAGGGCCAGTTCGAGACCCGTGAACTGCCGCTCGTGACGCCGTCGGCGCGCGCCGGTGGCAGCGTGACCGGGATGGAACCCGAGCCGGTGGAAGGCGGGCTGCCGACGGTCGATACCCGCGCGGGCAGCGGGATGTTCCCCGCCGCCACCGCAGGCGGCGGCTACGCGGTCAGTTTCGGCAGCTACGCGACCGCCGCGGACGCGCAGCGCGTGGTCGATGCGCTGCTGGCATCGCAGTTGCCCGGCTACCAGGAAACCGCCATGCACGACGGCCGCACGCTGCACCGCGTGCGCATCGGTCCGTTCGATACGCGCGCCACCGCCGAGGCTGCGCGCCTGCGCGCCGCCCATGTACGCGACGATGTCGGGTCGCGGGTGCTGGCGATCGACGGCGGTGAAGACCACGAAGAAGTGGCCGGCACGCCGGCGTCGACCGCGGTGCCCGCGCCGGATCCGGCACCTGCCGAAACCACGGCGCTGCCGGAAACCCCGGCCAAGCCCGTCGCCAAGGCGCCCGAGCCCAAACCCGAGCCTGCAGTTGCGCCGGCGGCACCGAAGCCTCCGCCGGCCTCCACGCCTGCGCCGCCGCCGGCGGCCGCCGGGGTCGGGTTCGCCGTCCAGCTGGGTGCCTTCAGCAATGTGGCCGACGCCAACGCGCTGCGTGACCGCGCGCGCGCCGCCGGGCTGAGTGCCTTCGTGCAGTCGGTGCAGACCGACAAGGGCACGTTGACCCGGGTCCAGGTCGGTCCGGTCGCCGACCGCGACGCCGCCGAGCGACTCAAGGCGCAGGTGGCCGCGAAGCTCGGCATCAACGGCTTCGTCCACGCGCACCCGTGAGGCCCGGCGCGCCAGCACCATGAGCGCGGTCGACTGGGTCCTGCTCGCGGTTGTCGTGGTCTCGGCGGTGTTCGGGCTGATGCGCGGCTTCGTCGGCGTGCTCGCCTCGCTGGCCGCGTGGGTGCTGGCGGCATGGGCGGCGTTCCGCTTCGGCGGCGACGTCGGATTGATGATGGCCGCCGATGGCGAGCCGAGCGCGACCCAGTTGCTGGGCGGTTACGCGCTGGCGTTCATCGCGGTGTTGCTGGCGGTTGGCGTGGTCGGCTGGCTGGTGCGCAAGCTGGTACAGACGGTGGGGTTGTCCGGCCTGGACCGGATGCTCGGCCTGCTGCTCGGCGCGGCCCGCGGCGCGTTCGTGGCTTGCGCACTGGTGCTGCTGCTCGGGCTGACGGCGGTGCCCCGCACGCCGGAGTGGCGCGCCTCGCCGGTGGTGCCGGTGTTCGTGCCCGGGGCGCAGTGGCTCAGCGCGTGGCTGCCCGGCTGGGTGGCGCAGCGGGTCGATTTCCGGGGCGAGTCGGCCGGTCCGGCGCTGGTCTCGCCGGCGGGTGCGGCGGCGCTTCCGCTGCCGGTCGACCTCCCGGCCGGATTCGGGACGGCGGCCACCGATGTCCTGCTCGAGCGCATGCAGGCGATCCAGCAACCGGGCATGCAGGACACCGCCTCCGGCGACGCCGGCCTGCTTCCGCAGGGCGCCGACCCGTCCGTTCCACCGTCTTCACCGCAACAACCCTCCAACCCAGGATCCTGAAACCATGTGCGGCATCATCGGAATCGTCGGCCACAACGACGTCGCGGCCCAGCTCTACGACGGCCTGACGGTGCTGCAGCACCGGGGCCAGGACGCGGCCGGCATCGCCACCGCACACGGCAGCCGGCTGCTTGTGCACAAAGGCAACGGCCTGGTCAGCGACGTGTTCGACGCCGACTCCATGCGCCTGCTGCGCGGCGGCATCGGCATCGGCCACTGCCGTTATCCGACCGCCGGCAGCGAGGGTGACGACGAGGCGCAGCCGTTCTACGTCAACTCGCCATTCGGCATCGCCCTGGCGCACAACGGCAACCTCATTAACACCGACGCGCTGCGCCGCGAGGTGTTCGAACAGGACCGTCGCAACGTCAACACCGACTCCGACTCGGAAGTCCTGCTCAACGTGTTCGCGCACGAGCTGGATGCGCAGAAGGCATTGACGCCCGAGGCCGCGTTCAAGGCGGTCGAGCGCGTGCACAAGCGGTGCGTCGGCGGCTATGCGGTGGTCGCCACCGTGCTCGGGCTGGGGCTGGTGGCGTTCCGCGATCCCAACGGCATCCGCCCGCTGGTGCTCGGCAAGCGCACTACCGCCGCCGGCGACGAGTATGCGGTCGCATCGGAATCGGTCGCCTTCGACCTGCTGGGTTTCCAGCGCGTGCGCGACGTGAACCCGGGCGAGGGCATCGTGGTGACCGCCGACGGCCAGCTGCGCGCGCGCCAGTGCGTGGAGCCGGGCAAGCACACGCCGTGCATGTTCGAGTACGTGTACTTCGCGCGGCCCGACTCGATGATCGACGACATCTCGGTCCACAAGGCGCGCATGCGCATGGGCCAGACGCTCGGCGAGAAGATCCTGCGCCTGCGCCCGGACCACGATATCGACACCGTGATCCCGATCCCCGACTCCTCGCGCGACGCCGCGCTGGAGGTGGCCAACGTACTCGGGGTGAAGTACCGCGAGGGCTTCATCAAGAACCGCTACGTCGGCCGAACGTTCATCATGCCGGGGCAGGGCGAACGCGCGAAGTCGGTGCGCCGCAAGCTCAATCCGATCCCGCTGGAGTTCCGCAACCGCGTGGTCCTGCTGGTCGACGACTCGATCGTGCGTGGCACCACCTCGCGCCAGATCGTGCAAATGGCGCGCGATGCCGGCGCCCGCAAGGTCTACCTCGCCTCGGCGGCGCCGCCGGTGCGGCACCCCAACATCTACGGCATCGACATGCCCACTCGCGAGGAGCTGATCGCTTTCAACCGCACCGAGCAGGAAGTGCAGGACCTGCTGGGCTGCGACTGGCTCGTGTACCAGGACCTGGATGCGCTCGAGCACGCGGTGTCGGGGCCCAAGCACCGGATCGAGCACTTCGACTCGTCCTGCTTCAACGGTGAGTACGTCACCGGCACCGAAGCCGACTACTTCGAGCACATCAAGCGGTTGCGCTCCGACGACGCCAAGACCACCCGCCGCGGCGGGTGAGCGGGGACGTGTCGGATTCGCTGTTCGACGCCGCCCGCGGCTGCCTCGACGCCGCCACGCCCGAGGCGAAGGTAGCGGCCACCTTCGAGGCGGCGGCGGCGTTCGAACGCGGCGAGTTGGCGGTGCCCGGCGCCGCCGCGCCGCCGGAGCCGATCCGCATGCCTGGGCGCCCGCCGCGGCCGCGGCTGGTCCATCCACGCGAGTTGCCCCGGCGTGGCCTGGGCACTGATGAGGGCCGCGCGGCCTTCATCCATGCGATCGCCCACATCGAGTTCAATGCGATCGACCTGGCTTGGGATGCGGTCTACCGTTTCCGTGGGTTGCCGCTGGCGTTCTACGCCGACTGGGTGTCCTGCGCGAACGACGAAGCCCGCCACTTCACCCTGCTAAGGGCGCGGCTGCTGGACCTGGGCCACGACTACGGCGACTTCGACGCCCACAACGGTCTGTGGGAAATGGCGGAGAAGACCGCACACGACGGCCTGGCGCGGATGGCGCTGGTGCCGCGCGTGCTCGAGGCCCGCGGGCTCGACGTGACCCCAGGCATGATCGATCGCCTGCGCGGGCTGGGCGATGCGGAAACGGTGCGGATCCTGGAAACGATCCTGCGCGAGGAGGTGGCACACGTCGCTGCCGGGTCGCGCTGGTTCCGCTGGTACTGCGAGCGGGAAGGCAAGGCGCCGGGGCCGACGTTCCGTGCATTGCTGGCCGACTACGCCCGCGCCGTGCTGCATGGCCCTTTCAACTTCGATGCCCGCGCGGCCGCCGGGTTCGACGAGGACGAGCTGGCGATGCTGCGCGAGGCCGCCGCACTCACGGGGCGCTGACCGCCCGCGCGTCACGCTCGCGCCGTCGCCCACCGGGATGCCGCCATGACCGCTCCACGACTGTTTGCTGCGCTGGCCCTGGTCGGCCTGCTTGCCGCCTGTACTGCCGAGGAGACGGCCGACCCGCAGGACGGCGCCACCGCGCCAGACACCACGGCGAGTCCCGCCCCGGTGGATGCGTCGGCGCCGCCGGCCACGACCGCCAACTCCCCGATGGTCGACGTCACTGCGTTCATCGCCGGTGGCAACGAGCCGTTCTGGTCGGTCGAGGTCGACGGCGATGCGCTGATCTACAGCACGCCGGAGCAGATGCCCGGCCTGGTACTGCAGGCCACGCGTGAGGCGCGCGACGGCAATGTCGTCTACCGCGGCGAGCACGACGGCCGGGAGTTCGAGCTCGAGCTGCGCGACCAGCCCTGCCAGGACTCGATGTCGGGCTGGCGGCACGACTTCACCGCCCGGTTCGACTGGGGCGCCACCACCATGACCGGCTGCGCGCGCCGCACCGGTGACCCGGTCGGCGAAGCACCCGATGCGGCAGGCTAGGCCAGCGCTTCGAGGCGTTCGCCAGCCGCGTCCACCCGCAACACCGAACCCTGCTCGTACCAGTCGCCGAGCACGATGCGGCGGCGCGCGCGCCCGGTGACATCCACCTGGTGCATGGCGGGACGGTGGGTGTGGCCGTGGATCATCGTGTCGACCCCGAACCGCGCGAACACGCCCGCGACCTCGTCGGGTGCGACGTCGGTGATGGTCTCCATCGTTCCCTGCGACGACAGCCCCGACTGGTGCGCCTTGCTGGCCGCGCGGGCCTGCTGCGCGAACGCGAGCCTTGCCGCGAGCGGCTGCGCCAGGAACTGCCGCTGCCAGGTCGGGTTGCGGGTCTGCGCACGGAACTGCTGGTAGGCGACATCGCCGGTACACAGGGTGTCGCCGTGCAGGAGCAGGGTGGGGCGGCCGTACAGGCACACCACCGACGGATCGGTCAGGATCGCCATGCCGGCGCGTCGCGCAAAGTCATGCCCGAGCAGGAAATCGCGGTTGCCGTGCATGAACGACACCGGCGTGCCGGCAGCCGACACCGCGCGCAGCGCCTCGGCGACCAACGTGCCGGTGTCGGAGGGATCATCGTCGCCGACCCAGGCCTCGAACAGATCACCGAGGATGTACAGCGCATCCGCACCCCGGGCCTCGTCTCGCAGGAAGCGACCGAACAGCTCGGTGATTTCCGGCCGCTCGGCGTCGAGGTGGAGGTCGGAGATGAAAAGCGTGGTCATCGCGGCATTGTAAGGGTGCCGCGCGCGGGCCCCGGGGCGACCGGCTAAAATCGGCGGCTCGCCTGTCCCGAGCACGATCGCATGACCTGCCGCACCCGCTTCGCCCCCAGCCCCACCGGTTACCTGCACATCGGCGGCGCGCGCACCGCGCTGTACTGCTGGCTGGAGGCGCGTCGCCGCGGCGGCCAGTTCATCCTGCGCATCGAGGACACCGACCGCGAGCGCAGCACCCAGGCCGCGATCGACGCGATCCTGCAGGCGATGGAGTGGCTCGGGCTCGACTACGACGAAGGCCCGGTCTACCAGACCCATCGCCTGGACCGCTACCGCGAGGTCGCCGAGCAACTTGTTGCGTCCGGCCATGCGTACTACGCGTACGAGACCAAGGACGAGCTGGAGGCGATGCGCGAAGCCGCGATGGCCGCCGGTGACAAGCCGCGCTACAGCGGTGCCGCGCGCGACGCCGCACTGCCGTACCGCGACGATCCGAACCGGGTCATCCGCTTCCGCAACCCGCTCGACGGCGTGGTCGCGTGGGACGACAAGGTCAAGGGCCGCATCGAGATCGCCAACAGCGAGCTGGACGACCTGGTGATCTTCCGCTCCGACGGCTACGCGACCTACAACTTCGCGGTGGTGGTCGACGACATCGACATGGGCATCACCGACGTCGTCCGTGGCGACGACCATGTCAACAACACGCCGCGCCAGATCAACATCTACCAGGCGCTCGGCGCCGCGGTCCCGCATTTCGCGCACCTGCCGATGATCCTCGATCCCGACGGTGCGAAATTGTCCAAGCGCACCGGGGCGGCCGACGTCATGCAGTACCGCGACGCCGGTTACCTGCCGCACGCGCTGCTGAACTACCTGGTCCGGCTGGGCTGGTCGCACGGCGACCAGGAGATCTTCTCGATCGACGAGATGAAATCGCTGTTCGATCTGAAGGACGTCAACGCCAAGGCCTCGCGGCTGGACCCGGCCAAGCTCGGCTGGCTCAACCAGCAGTACCTCAAGGCCGACGAGCCGGCCGCCGTGGCCGCACACCTGGAATGGCACCTGCGCGACGCCGGCTACGACCTCGCCAACGGCCCGGCCGCTGCCGACATCGTGCTGGCCCTGCGCGACCGCGTGCAGACGCTGAAGGAAATGGCCGAGCGCGCCGCCGTGTGGTTCGGCCCGCTCACGCAGTACGACGAGGCGGCGGTGGCGAAGCACCTCAAGCCCGCCGCCCGTGCGCCGCTGGCCGATGCGCGCGAGCGCCTGGCCGCGTTGCCACAATGGACCACCGACGCGATCAACGCCGCGCTGCACGAGACCGCCGCCGCGTTGGAACTGGGCATGGGCAAGGTCGCCCAGCCGATGCGGGTGGCGATCACCGGCACGCAAGTGAGCCCGGACATCTCGCACACGGTCTACCTCGCCGGTCGCGACGAAGCGCTGCGCCGGATCGATGCCGCCCTTGCAAAAGTGCCGGCGGGCGACTAGATCGGGGACATGGGCCACCACCACGCCTGCACCGACCCCCAGCACCACGTCGACGACGCCGAAGGTTTCGTCAGCGAGGTGGAGCGGGTGTGCGAGGCGCGCGGGCTGCGGCTGACCCCGATCCGCGCGCACGCGTTGCGCCTGATCGCCGCCGCCGACCGCCCGGTGAAGGCCTACGAGTTGCTCGACCTGATGAAGGAGACCCACGGTGCCGCGGCGCCGCCGACGGTCTACCGCGCGCTCGAGTTCCTGCTCGAGCACGGCTTCATCCACAAGCTCTCGTCCATCAACGCCTTCGTCGGTTGCCACCACCCGGGCGGCGAACAGCACGCGGTGCCGTTCCTCATCTGCGACCGCTGCAACCTGGCCACCGAGCTGGAGGATGAGCAGATCGTGGATGCGCTCGACCGCCGCGCCCGCGCGCTGGGCTTCCTGCCGCAGGCGCAGACGCTGGAGGTGCACGGCTTGTGCGCCGACTGCGCCAAGGCGCAGGCCAGCCGCTAGAAGAACGCGCGCACGCCGAATTCGATGCCGCGCCCCGGCAGCGGCGCGAGTTCCTTCAGGAACGACGTGTGCGGCCGCGCTTCCTCGTCGAGCAGGTTGCTCCCGTCCACGAAGACTTCCCACGCGTTGCCGCCGCGGGTGTCGGCATGCCACGCCAGGTGTGCGTCGACCAGCGTATAGCCCGGCGTGGCGGCCTCGTGTTCGGCCACGTCGTCCTGCTCCATGTAGCGCACCGCGCCCAGCGATGCGCGCCAGGACCCGGTCTCCCAGCGCAGTTCGGCACCGGCGCGGGCCGGGGCGATGCGGGGCAGGTCGCCGTCGTTGGCCAGGCTCGCGGTGTGGTGGTGGGCATGGTCGCCGTGCGGCACCGCCAGCGCGACCTCGCGGCGCCCGCGACCGTCAAGTTCGGCCCGCACGACGTCGCCGAACACGCGCATCGCCCATGCGCCGCTGGCATTGTCGACGAAGGTCCAGTCCAGTTCCGCCTCGGCGCCGTTGAAGCGGGCGTCGTGCTGGGTCCACGCGCGTACCGGCAACCCGTCCTCCACGATGCCGGTATCGGCGAGATAGACGAAATCGTCGAACCGCACCTGGAACACCGACGCGCCGATGCGGAACGGCCCGTTGTGCCAGTGGACGCCGACCTCGGCGCGGTTGGCGGTCTCCACGTCCATGTCGGGATCGCCCAGCTCGATGCTGCCGGTGGCCACATGGATGCCGCTGGAATACAGCTCCTCGGCGGTCGGCGCGCGCTGCGCGCGGTCCAGGCCGAACGACAGGTGGACGTCCTCGCCGATGTCCCAGCGCAGCGCGGCCGACAGGCTGGTGGTGTCGAAGTCGCGGTCGGGACCGATCGCGCGGGACTCTTCGATATCGACGCGGTTGCGGTCGTGGCGGGCGCCGAACTCGAGCCGGGTGGGGCCGAATGCACGCTCGCCGATCCAGAAGAGACCGGCGTCGCGCGAATCCGAGCCCGGGACGAAGGCCTCGTCGCCGACCGCGAGGAACTCGCGCTGCGACCATTGCGCGCCCAGCGCGCCGGTCCATCCGGCGATGGGCTGGTGGACCAGTTCCACCCGGGCCTCGGTGGCGGTGTTGTCGAACACCGTACCGACGGCCCCGCCCTCGAATTCGGTGTGGGTGTACTCGGTGCGAGCGAGCTTGACCCGCAGCGACTGGAACGCGCCGAGGTCGTCCAGTCCGCCGCGCAACTCGCTGCGACGCTGGTCCATCACGATGCGGACGCCGCCTTCGGCGTGTTCCCCGTCGGCATCTTCGTCCTCATGCCCGTGCTCGTCGCCGTGGGCTTCACCAGCACCGTGCGCGTGGCCGGGAACGCCGTAGCGGCTGTTGAACAGGCTGTAGGCGCCACCAATGAATCCACGGTCGCCCACCCATGACAGGCCGAGCGCGGCCGAATCGGTGCGGATGGCGCTCCCGGGCAGCCGGCCGACGACTACCTCCTCGTGCCCGTCCTCTTCCTCGTGCCCGGCGTGGGTCGCCGCACTCTCCGCCGAACCGGGGATGTCGTAGTCGCCGGTTTCCCGATGCAGTGCGTCGAAGTGGAAGACCACGTTGCCCGAGGCCGACGTGCCGTCCAGCCGCACTATGCCGGTACGCTCGTCGTTAACCGTGCCGCCGCGCAGTTCGGCGCGGCCTTCCAGCGGTTCCACCGTCGCCGCCTCGGGGATGCGCCCGTCGATCACGTTGACCGCGCCGCCGATCGCGCCGCTGCCGTAGAGCAGGGTTGCCGGGCCCTTGAGCACTTCGATCTGGTCGGCCAGGAACGGCTCGATGCTTACCGCGTGGTCGGCGCTGACGGTCGAGACGTCGCCCGACCCCAATCCATCGCTCAACACCTGCACGCGCGCGCCGTCGAAACCCCGGATGATCGGCCGGCCCACGCCGGGGCCGAAATACGACGACTGCACGCCCGGCAACTTGTTGACCGTCTCGCCCAGCGAACTGGCCTTCGCCGCGTCCAGCGCCTCGCCCGCGAGCACCTCGACCGGGCGCACCAGGTTGTCGGCGGTACCGGCCAGCGGCGTGGCCCGGACTTCAACGCGGGCCAGGTCGGTCGGTTCATGGTCGTGGCCGGTGCCGGTCGGGTCCTGCGCCTCGTGGGCCTGGGCGGCCAGCGGCATCGACAGGGCGATTGCGAGTGAGAGGGGCAGGTGGCGCAGACGGGACGCGGACATGTCGTTGGCAGTTGCGGTGGTGTCGAAATGTTATATTATTCCACCAACTTCGACACCCCTCCCGGAAGTCACGGTTCATGTCTCCCCGCCAACGCCATCGCCTGCTGGACCGCCTCGGGGCCTACGGCTCGATTGCCTGCGCAATCCACTGTGCGTTGCTGCCGGTGCTGATCGCGCTGCTGCCCTCGCTCGGGGTGGCGCTGTTTGCCGGCGACGCGCTGGAGCAGGCCTTCGTGGTGTTCGCCAGCCTGCTTGGGCTGGGCAGCCTGTCGTGGAGCTACCGCCGTCACCGTGCCGTGCGGGCGCTCGGGCTGCTGGTCCCCGGCCTGCTGGTGCTCTGGGTCGGGGTCCTGTATCCGCCGCTCCACCATTCGGTGGTGCCGCACGCGGTGGCGATGACGCTTGGCGGCACCCTGGTCGGGCTGGGGCACCTGGCCAACCTGCGGCTCAACCACGGCCACGTGCACGACGCCGGTTGCGCCCATTGAGGCGACGGCCCGGTCGGGGCCTGTGATAGGCTAGGCAGCTTCCCGCGCCACGACCGCGGCTCCGATGCGACACCACGGGCCCGCGCTTCGACGTGCGGGTTTTTCAACTGTTCAAGTACCGATCCGGGAGCAAGACCATGGGCAAAGGCGACCGCAAGACCGCCAAGGGCAAGCGCTACAACTCCAGCTACGGCAACGCCCGCAAGGCCGTGACCAAGGCCGCCGGCACCGCTGCCGCGCCGGTTGCGAAGAAGACCGCCACCACCAAGACCGTCAGCAAGGCGCCGGCAAAGAAGGTCGCCAAGAAGGTGGTCAAGGAGTAAGACGCCGGATCGCCGGTGTCGACGAGGAGCCCCGCCAGTGCGGGGCTTTTTCGTATGTGGCCGGTGCGACCGGCGGCTCAGCGGACCTGCCGGCCGTCGACGTGGACAGAGGCGGCCAGTTCACCTCCGAGCCAGTAGCCCAGTTCGGCCGGGTGGGCCACGTCCCAGCGGACAAAGTCCGCCCGCAGGCCGGCCCGCAGCCGGCCGCGGTCGTCCAGGCCGAGCGCACGTGCGGCATTCACCGTGGCCCCGCGCAGGGCCTCCTCGGGTGTCAGGCGGAAGTGGGTGCAGGCCAGCTGCATGGCCTGGCGCATCGACAACAACGGCGACGTGCCCGGGTTGCAGTCGGTGGCGACGGCCATCGGCACGCCGTGCTCGCGGAACCCCTCCAGCGGCGGGAGCCGCGTTTCGCGCAGCACGTGGAACGCGCCGGGCAGCAGTACCGCCACCGCGCCGGACGCCGCCATCGCGCGCACGCTGTCGATGCTGGTGTGCTCGACATGGTCGGCCGACAGCCCGCCGAACGCGGCCACCAGCCCGCCCCCGCCCAGGTCGCTGAGTTGGTCGGCGTGCAGCTTGACCGGCAACCCGAGCGCCCGTGCGGCCTCGAACACCCGCCGTGTCTGCGCCGCACTGAAACCGATGCCTTCGCAGAACGCATCGACCGCGTCGACCAGCCCATCGGCGTGCAGGCGCGGCAGCCACTCGATCACCGCGTCGATGTACGCATCGGGCCGATCGGCGAAGTCCGGCGGCAGGGCGTGCGCGGCCAGGTAGGTCGTGCGGACGGTGATGCCGAGCTCCTCGCCGACCCGGCGCGCGACCTGCAGCATCTTGCGTTCGTTGTCGTAGTCCAGGCCGTAGCCGGACTTGATCTCCAGCGTGGTGGCGCCATCGCGTAGCAGCGCCCGGGCCCGTGGCAGCGACTGGCGCAGCAGTTCGTCGGCATCCGCCTCGCGTACCGCGCGCACGGTGGAAACGATGCCGCCGCCCGCCCGTGCAATGTCCTCGTAGCTGGCGCCCTCCAGGCGCATCTCGAACTCGCGCGCGCGGTCGCCGGCGAACACCAGGTGGGTGTGGCAATCGACCAGCCCGGGCGTGATCCAGCCGCTGGCCTCGACCACTGTGGGAGCGAGTACGTCCGGCTCGCCCGGCAGGCCGTCGCGCGGGCCGGCGTAGGTAATGACGCCGTCGCGCCAGCCCAGCGCGCCGTCGGTGACGGCGCCGTAGCCCTCGCCGTCCAGGGTCGCCAGCGAGGCGCCGAGGATCAGGCCGTCCCAGGGACGGGCGTCGGATGCTTCATGCGTGTTCATGGCGGCATTGTAGGCGGCGGGTCGACGCCGGCCGGCGCACCGGGGTCGCGGCGCAGCCGCGGCCACGCGACAATCGCCGGATGGATACCCACGACAACATCCGCACCTGGCGGCCCGACGGCTGGCGCGCTGGTAACGACGCGAGCGGGGAGGGCGCGCGGTCGCGTCGACTGCCGGGCATCGCCAACCTCCACTCGCACGCGTTCCAGCGGGCGATGGCGGGCATGGCCGAGTGCCAGTCCGCGCCCGGACCCGGCGCGCGCGCGGGGCACGATTCGTTCTGGACCTGGCGCGAGACGATGTACCGGTTCGCGGGCCGCTTCACGCCCGACACGCTGCACGCGGTCGCCGCCCAGCTCTACGCGGAAATGCTGGAGGCCGGCTACACAACCGTCTGCGAATTCCACTACCTGCACCACGCGCCCGACGGCCGTCGCTACGACGACCCCGCGGCGATGTCGCGCGCGTTGCTGCAGGCCGCGCGCGACACCGGCATCCGCATCACGCTGTTGCCGGTGCTGTACATGACCGGCGGTTTCGACGGCCGTCCGCTTGGGGACCGGCAGCGGCGCTTCGGTCACGACGTGGAAAGCTACCTGCAACTCCTCGACAACCTGCGCGGCGAGCAGGACGACACCACCCGGATCGGCTGCGCCCTGCACAGCCTGCGTGCGGTGCCACCGGATGCGATGCGCACGGTGCTGGCGGGATTGCCGCGCGACTGCCGCGTGCACGTCCACGTCGCCGAGCAGGTGGCCGAGGTCGACGAGTGCATCGCCGTGCGCGGCGCCCGTCCCGTCCAGTGGCTGCTCGAAAACGCCGACGTCGATGCGCGCTGGACCCTGGTCCACGCAACCCACCTGGTCGGTTCGGAAATCCTCGGCATCGCCGCGTCCGGCGCCACCGTGGCGATCTGCCCCACCACCGAGGCCAATCTCGGCGACGGCCTGTTCCCGCTCCGCGACTTCCTGGACGCGGGCGGCCGCTGGGGCATCGGCTCGGATTCGCACATCTCGGTGTCGCCGGTGGAAGAGCTGCGCTGGCTCGAGTACGGCCAGCGCCTGGTGACCGGCCGTCGCAACATTGCCGCCAGCGCACGGAGCCCAAGCGTGGGGGAAACCCTGCTGCACGACGTGGTCGCCAGCGCCGCCGATTCCACCGGCCAGGCCAGTGGCATCGACAGTGGCGACGTCCTGCTGCTGGATGGTGATGCCGCGCTGATGGCGGGGGCCAGTGACGCGGACGCCGTCGACCGCTGGATCTTCGCCGGCAACCGCAACCTGGTGCGCGAGACAACCGTCGCGGGCCGTCGGTTGGTGGCCGACGGACGGCACGTCGCGGCGGAATCGATCGCTGCGCGCTACCGGTCCGCGATCGGCGAATTGCTGAGGGACTGAAGGGCTTCGTTGCGCGTCGCCACGTGCCTCCTGCGGCGTGTCAGGCGACCGCGAACAGGTCCGCGCGGGGGAGGGCGCCTTCCAGCTCCAGCAGGAACTGCTTCGTGGGCAGTCCGCCGCCGAAACCGGTCAGACTGCCGTCCGCGCCGATCACCCGGTGGCAGGGCAGCACGATCGGCAGCGGGTTGCGGCCGTTGGCGGCACCCACTGCACGGGTTGCGGTCGGCCGGCCCACGCGCGCGGCCAGTTGCGCGTAGCTGACGGTCTGGCCGTAGGGAATCGAGGCCAGTGCATGCCACACCGCGCGCTGGAACTCGGTGCCGCGCGGTGCCAGCGGCAGGTCGAAACCGTGGCGCTCGCCGGCGAAGTACGCGGCGAGCTGCTCGCGCGCACGGTCGAGCAGCGGGTGGTGGCCCTGCTGCCAGTCGGCACCACGCCGCACCGGGTGGCGCGAGGCGTGGAACTCGATCGCGTGCAGGCCGTCGTCGCCGGCGGCCAGCAGCAGCGGGCCGACAGGGCTTTCGATGGTGGTGTAGGTGGTACTCATGCGTGTCCTCCGCGGGGATGCGCGACGCGTGTGCCCCGCGCGGTGCGTGATCGGGATGCGGGCGTGCCGGGCGGGCGCTCCCGCCTCGCTGCCGGGGCGGTATGGCTGGCCGCCGCGACGGCCTCTTCGGAAGCATGGCGCCACATGTGGATCACGGCGTAGGCCCGCCACGGCCGCCAGGCTTCGGCGCGGCCCGAGAGCGCCCGGGTGGTCAACGCGGCGTCGCCGTCGGCAGCCACCCGTCGCAGCACCAGGTCTTCGGCCGGGAAGGCGTCGGGGTGGCCCAGCGCGCGCATAGCGATGTATTGGGCCGTCCACGGTCCGATGCCGGGGAGTGCGACCCAGCGCGCGGTGAAATCCTCCAGCGTGCGTTCGGCGTTGAAATCAACCCGTCCGTCCAACAGTGCCCGCGCGATGCCACGCAGGGTGTCGGCGCGGGCACGGGTGACACCGATCGACGAAAGGTCGGCATCGGCCAACGCCGCCGGCGCCGGGAACAACCGTTCCAGTCCGGGCGCCAGCGGGGTGTCCAACGGGCGGCCGAACGTGTGCGCCAGCCGCGTGGCAAGTGTTCGCGCGGCGACCACGCTCACCTGCTGGCCCAGCACCGCGCGCACGGCAATCTCGAACCCGTCCCAACCGCTCGGCAGGCGCAGCCCCGGGTGGCGTTGCAGCATCGGTTGCAGCGAGGGATCCGATGACAGGGCGGCGCTGATCACCCGTGGGTCGGCATCCAGGTCGAACATCCGGCGCAGGCGGGCGACGATCGGCAACAACCGTGCCGGGGCCACACCATGCACCTGCAAAAGCAATGCGTGCCCGTCGCCACCGGCTTCCGATACCCGCAACCACCCCGGGGCCGCATCCGGCGCGTCTTCGGGCGGTGCTATCACACGGGCGTAGGCGTCCTCGCCGACCACTTCGACCGCGGGCAGTGCGCGGTGGCGCAGGAACGCGAGCATCGCCGGGAAGTCATAGGGCGGGCGGTATCCCAGCCGCAGGGTCAACGTCTCGTCGGATGCGGCACGCGGCCGACGGCGCAAGTCGCGCGGTGCCATCCGGTAGGCCTCGCGGAAACTCGTGTTGAACCGCCGCAGGCTGCCGAACCCCGCCGCCAGCGCGACTTCGGTGATGGGCAGCGCGGTCTCCGTCAGTAGTTGCTTGGCGAACAGCAGTCGCCGGGTGCCGTGCACGCCAAGCGGCGCCGCGCCCAGCCGGTCGACGAACAGCCGGCGCAGCTGGCGTTCGCCCAGGCCGACGCGGCGGGCGAGGTCGGCCAGTGGCGCGTCGGCCAACGCACCCTGGTCGATCAGCTTCAGGGCGCGCGCCACCGTCGCATCGCCGCGGCGCCAGCTGTCGTCGCCGGGTGCCAGTTCGGGGCGGCAGCGCAGGCATGGTCGGTACCCCGCCGCCTCGGCCGCGGCCGCGTTGGCGTAGTAGCTGACGTTCTCCCGCTTCGGCGGCGGCGCCGGGCACACCGGCCGGCAGTAGATCCCGGTGCTGGCGACCGCGGTGAAGAAGAGTCCGTCGAACCGCGCGTCGCGGCTCAGCCGGGCCTGCTCGCAGACCTGCGGGTCGGGCGTGGCGGTGCGGGCGGCGATCGACGGCATGGGTGCAGGCTAGCACCGGCGATCCGGTGGAACTCGCCGGATTCGGACACCAATGCCGGACGGTTCAGGGGTGCCCGTCCAGCCCCGGTTCGAGCACGACCAGCGCATCGCCGTCACCGTCGTTCGACGCCGCCGGCAGCCCGACCAGGCGCATGAGCAGCGGGTACACATCGACGTTGTCGAACGCCGGCACCACCACGCCGTCGCGGATCGACGGGCCGCGCGCGATGAAGATCGCCCGCATCGACGGCAGTGCGGGGTCGAACCCGTGCGCGCCGCGGACACCGCTGCGCGGCCAGCGCGCAATACGCTCGCGCGACGCGGTGCTCCAGCCTTCGTCCATCTGGCAGATGATCGCGGGCACGCGTGGATGCTTGCCGTAATGCCACTGCGGCGGCAGATCATGCTTGCGCCAGCACGCGTAGTGCGGATGCGTCCCGAGCAGTTTCGCCTCCGCTTGCGCCACCTGCCCGGGCAACGGCTCGAAACCGACCGCGGGCCCGCCGGACACGGCCCGGGCGACGGCCGGGTCGACCATGTCCTCGCTGGCAATGACCTGTGTGGCCGGCACCTCCGCCATGCCGTGGTCGGACACCAGCACGATATCCACCCGATCTTGCAGGCCGCGCACTTCCAGGCCGTCCAGCAGGCGTCCTATTGCCGCGTCCATGGCGACGATGGCCGACGTCGCTTCGGGTGAGTCGGGACCGGCGTCGTGGCCGGCGTGGTCGAGTGCGTCGAAGTAAAGCGTCGCGAACCGCGGCCGGGTCGTATCGGGCTCGGACAGCCACCCCAGCACGGTGTCCACGCGGGACGCGTCGGGCAGGTCGCCGTCGTAGGGCAGCCAGCGGGTGGGTCTCACGCCGCCGATGGCCGCTTCGCTGCCCGGCCAGAACAGCGTCGCCGTCGGCAGTCCCGCATTCTCCGCAGTCACCCACACCGGCTCGCCGCCCCACCAGCGCCCGTCGCCAACGGCTTCGCGGCGGCCCAGGCTGAACGCGCCCAACGCGGGGTCCTCCATCGTGTTGTTGACGATGCCGTGGCGGTCGGGCCGCAGCCCGGTCACGATGCTGTAGTGGTTGGGAAAGGTCAGGCTCGGGTACGACGGTTCCAGCCACCGTGCGCGTGCACCGTCGGCCGCGAGCCGGTCGATGTTCGGGGTGATGCCGCGCCCCAGGTAGTCCGCGCGGAAGCCGTCGATCGAGACCAGCAGGACGGACGGGCGCGTTGCGGCAGGCGCGTCGACGACGGCGGTCGAGGTGGGCGAGGACTGGCAGCCGATCGCCACCAGCGCAATGAAGGCGGCAGCGGCCGCGACGCGGATACGGTGCATCCATCGATGATAGCCAGCGCGGGTTGCGAAACGTCGGGCGCGGCTTTGCATTGTCTGGCCATCCTGTCAGGGCGCTGAATCCCACCCCTCGCCGGCGCCCGGGGCACCGGGATGGCAGGCGTATCCTCGGACCACACGGCCCATCGTCCCCATCCGAGAGGTGATTGCCATGAAGCGCCTGATGCTCGCCTGCCTGCTTGCCCTACTCGCGTTCGCCGCGGCGGCGCAGGTCGATACCCCCAAGACCCCTTCCCCCGCTGTCACCGGGGCGGCCCAGGGTGAGACCCCGGTCGAACCCCGTACATCCGACGACCGCCGTGCCGGCACCGAGACCGCTGTCGAACGAGATGCCCGCCGCGACTGCATGCGTTACACCGGCAGTCGCGTCGTCGCGACCCGCAACCGCGGCGCCGGAAAAGCGAAGGCTGAAGCCGTCGACGAACTGGACCGCGACGACTGCGTGGCTGCCAATGGCCGCGTGTACAGCCGCGAGGACCTGGACCGCACCGGCGCCACCGACATCGCCGACGCGCTGCGCCGGCTGGATCCGTCGATCCGCTGACCGCTTCGCGGTCCTGCCTGCCCCACGCAACGCCCGGCCCGCCCGGGCGTTGTCGTGTCCGGGGGTTGGTTTTCCGCCTCTGCGATAATCGGCGCCTCGCTCCGACCAAGGACCCGCGTCGATGTCCAGCCGCCATGACCCCTCCCGCACCATCCGCGCGCCGCGCGGCACCGAGCTCAACTGCCGGTCCTGGCTGACCGAGGCGCCGTACCGGATGCTGCAGAACAACCTGGACGCCGAGGTCGCCGAGCGCCCGGAAGACCTGGTCGTGTACGGCGGCATCGGCCGTGCCGCCCGCGACTGGGAGAGCTACGACGCGATCCTGGCGTCGCTGCGCACGCTCGGCGACGACGAGACCCTGCTGGTGCAGTCGGGCAAGCCGGTCGGCATCTTCCCAACCCACGCCGACGCGCCGCGCGTTTTGATCGCCAATTCCAACCTCGTGCCGGCGTGGGCGACGTGGGAGCACTTCCACGAGCTCGACCGCAAGGGCTTGATGATGTACGGCCAGATGACGGCCGGTTCGTGGATCTACATCGGCAGCCAGGGCATCGTCCAGGGCACCTACGAGACCTTCGTCGAGATGGGACGCCAGCACTACGGCGGCGACCTCACCGGCAAGTGGATCCTGACCGCCGGCCTGGGCGGCATGGGTGGCGCCCAGCCGCTGGCCGCGTCGCTCGCCGGCGCGTGCAGCCTCAACATCGAATGCCAGCAGAGCCGCATCGATTTCCGCCTCAAGACCCGCTACGTGGACGAGCAGGCCAACGATCTCAACGACGCGCTGGCGCGCATCGAGCGATACACCAAGGCCGGCCAGGCCAAGTCGATCGCGCTGCTGGGCAATGCCGCCGAGGTGCTGCCCGAGCTGGTGCGCCGCGGCGTGCGGCCCGATGCGGTCACCGACCAGACCAGCGCGCACGACCCGGTGCACGGCTACCTGCCGATCGACTGGACCGTCGAGCAGTGGCTCGGCGCACAGCAGGCCGACCCGGACACCGTGCGCGACGAAGCCAAGAAGTCGATGCGCGTGCATGTCGAGGCGATGCTCGCGTTCCATGCGCAGGGCGTGCCGACCTTCGACTACGGCAACAACATCCGCCAGATGGCCAAGGATGAAGGCTGCGACAACGCATTCGATTTCCCCGGCTTCGTGCCGGCCTACGTGCGCCCGCTGTTCTGCCGCGGCATCGGTCCGTTCCGCTGGGTCGCGCTGTCGGGCGACCCGGAAGACATCTACCGGACCGACGCGAAGGTCAAGGAGCTGATCCCGGACGACCCGCAGTTGCACAACTGGCTCGACATGGCGCGCGAGCGCATCGCCTTCCAGGGCCTGCCGGCACGCATCTGCTGGGTCGGCCTGGGCCAGCGCCACAAGCTCGGCTTGGCGTTCAACGAGATGGTCCGCAACGGCGAATTGAAAGCGCCGGTCGTGATCGGGCGCGACCACCTCGACAGCGGCTCGGTCGCCTCGCCCAACCGCGAGACCGAAGCGATGAAGGACGGCAGCGACGCGGTCAGCGACTGGCCGCTGCTCAACGCGATGCTCAACGTCGCCGGCGGCGCCACCTGGGTGAGCCTCCACCATGGCGGCGGCGTCGGCATGGGTTACAGCCAGCACTCCGGCGTGGTCATCGTCTGCGACGGCAGCGTCGAGGCCGACCGCCGCATCGAGCGCGTGCTGTGGAACGACCCCGGCACCGGCGTGATGCGCCACGCCGATGCCGGCTACGAAATCGCCAGGCAGTGCGCGAAGGAGCAGGGGCTCAAGCTGCCGATGGTCGATTGAACGAACGGAACTCAGCACGTGGTAACCGACTGGTCGTCCGGGCAGTCGGAACAAGGATGAAAGACCCGTTCAAGGAGGAACGATGGATACGAGAAGTGGTGATCACTGGGTGGCGTGGGCGAACGTCCATGCCCGCAACAGTAACCGGATCGAAGCCCTGGAAGGTTCGTTCCGACGCAACGTTGAAACATTCGTCGCCGTGCTGGAGAGCGCGGGAGCACGAGTCGACGTGTCTGCGACGCGGCGGAGCCCGAAACGGGCATACCTGTTCCATTGGTCCTGGAAGATCGCGAATGGCAAGTGCAAGCCCGCCGACGCCGATGCCGCGCCGATGGCGGGTGTCGGGATCCGCTGGGATCACGGAAATGACCTGCAGAGCAGGTCGGGCGCGCTCGAGATGACCCGCGGATTCGGGCTGGCCATGCCGCCGCGCAGCATCTATCCGCCAGCCCTGACGAGCAACCACATCGCCGGCCGCGCCATTGACATGGACATCCGCTGGAAAGGGACCCTGCGGCTGCCCCGCAGCGACGGGGGGATGGTTTCCGTTGCATGGACACCGGCCGTCAACGCCAATCTGCCGCTGCACGGGGTGGGCGCATCCTATGGCGTGCGGAAGCTGCGCTCCGATGCACCGCACTGGTCGTTCAACGGGAGGTAGTGATGTCGAGTCTTTCCATATGGACCGCTTCGCTCGCGCTTTCATGCGCGTGTGTGTCCGCATGTGTGCCCGCCGTCATCTCCTCCCGGGCTGAGCCAACCTCGCTGCCGACAATGGGGTGGTTGCATGGTCCATGCATCGCTCTCACAGACGCCGGCGTGGCGTCTGGCACATCCGTCATGATCGTGACACTGGGCGATCCGCAGCAACTGGCGGCCGCACGGATAAAGCGTCGAGCAGCCCCCGGGGACCACTGCCCCGCGTTGAACGAGGACCGGCGCTCGACGAACCTGGCGAGCGGATTGGCGTTCTACCTTGTCGAACCCGCCGATGCGGTTGCGCTGGCGATCGGTATGGTGGGGCCGCCGTCCGCGGGGGTGCCGGGATCCGAACTGGACATTGACGGCGACGGGTTTCGCGACACCTTCGATCACTGCGCAACTGCCGAGGGAGTCCGCTTTTTTGTTCTAGGCAACCCTGCTGGGGCGACAAGTGAACTCTGGAGCGGGTACTACTATCTGGGTTACGACGTCCAGGCCGACTGCCCCGACGGAGATTGACGGTCAACAACAGGGGTGCCTGCAGATGCAGGCAACCCGGTTGTAGGCCTCCCGGTCAGGGTTGCCCGAACGTGACCGCGCCGGTGTAGCTGACCATCCACTGCACGCCGTAGCGGTCGTGGCAGATGCCGAACTGCTCGGCCCACTCGACCTTCTGCAACGGCATCTCGGTGCTGCCGCCGTCGGACAGCCGGGTGAACACGCGCTCGGCTTCTTCGCCGGTGTCGGCCTCCAGCGCGATGTAGTGGTTGGTGCCGACCTTGAAGTCCTGCGGCCGGGTGACGTCCGAGCCCATCAGCAGGGAGGTGCCGAGCGGCAGCGCGATGTGGGCGAGGCGGTCGAGCATGGCGCCGTCGATGCCCATCTGTTCGCCGCCGAATTCGCGGAACGTCATGGCGGTAACGAAGTCGCTCCCGAACACGTCGCGGTAGTGTTCGAACGCCTCGCGCGCGTTGCCGTCGAAGTTGAGGTAGGGATTGGCGTGCTTCATGCGTGGTCTCCTGTCGGTGATAGGGGCGAAATGTGTCCCGGTCCCATGGCGACGGTCGGCGATGCCGGAAATCGACAGCTGTCGATTCCGGGATGCACCGTTCGTCGAAAGCTGGACACGGGCGGCGGGATCACGCTCTACCATCCCGGTTCCGGAGCGGAGCGCCTCGAGCGGAGTACTGGATGAACACCGATTCCCGATCCCCCGGCGACGACGTGGACGGTGTTGCCGCCGCGCTCCCCGAGCACGTCCCCACCGGCCCTCTGTGGGCCGAGCTGCGCGACGCGATTCGCGGCACCGGTGCCGACTACACGAAGATCCCGCTGCGTCGAGCGGTGTTCCTGCTCGCGGTGCCGATGGTGCTGGAGCTGGTGCTGGAATCGACCTTCGCCGTGGTCGACATCTTCTTCGTCGCCAAGCTCGGTGCGTCGGCGGTGGCCACGGTCGGGCTGACCGAGAGCTACCTGTTCCTGCTGTACGCGATCGCGATGGGCCTGGCGATGGCCGTCACCGCCGTTGTCGCGCGTCGCATCGGCGAGCACCGTCGGGAGGCCGCGGCGGTCAGCGCAGTGCAGGCGATCTGGATCGCGGCGCTGGCATCGCTCCCGTTTGCGGTTGCGGGCATCGTCTGGGCACGCGAGTTGCTGCAGCTGATGGGCGCCGACGCGTGGACACTGGAGCACGGCTACCGCTACATGCAGTGGGCGCTCGGCAGCAATGCGGTGATCATGCTGCTGTTCGTGATCAACGCGGTGTTCCGCGGCGCCGGCGACGCCTCCAGCGCGATGCGGGTTCTGTGGGTCGCCAACGGGCTCAACATCGTCCTCGACCCGCTCCTGATCTTCGGCTTCGGGCCGGTGCCGGCGATGGGCATCGAGGGCGCGGCGATCGCGACCACCATCGGCCGCGGCCTCGGCGTGATGATGCAGCTGTGGATCCTGTTCCGCGGCGGCCAGCACATCCGCGTCGCCGCCTCGCAGCTGGGCTGGGACCGCGCGACCGCGCTCAACATCGTGCGCACCTCGCTGGGCGGCATCGGCCAGATGATCGTGGCGATGACTTCGTGGATCTTCCTGATGCGCATCCTCGCCAGCATCGGCAGCGAGGCGGTCGCCGGCGCCACGATCGCGATCCGCATCATGATGTTCACCACGATGCCGGCGTGGGGGATGTCGAACGCCGCGGCGACGCTGGTTGGACAGAACCTCGGCGCCGGCGAGCCGGGCCGCGCCGAGGCCTCGGTGTGGCGAATCGGCTGGTACAACATGGCCTACCTGGTCGCGGTATCGGCGCTGTTCTTCGCGTTCCCGCGCGAGCTGGTGGCGCTGTTCACCGCCGATGCCATGGTGATCGACATTGGCGGGGAATGGTTGCGGATCCTGTCGTATTCGTTCTTCGTGTACGGCTGGTGGATGGTCGCGGTGCAGGCGTTCAACGGCGCCGGCGACACGGTCACGCCGACCAAGATCAACCTGGTGTTCTTCTGGCTGATCCAGATCCCGTTGTGCTGGTACCTCGCGCTGCAACTGGACTGGCAGCAGACCGGGGTGTTCTGGGGCGTGTTCGTGTCCGAGACCGCGGTCGGGCTGTTCACCCTGTGGCTGTTCACCCGCGGGAGATGGAAGAGCGCGCAGGTCTGACGCCGGACCTGTTGCCGGCGGCCCGTAGGAGCGGCTTCAGCCGCGATAGCGCAATCGATCGCCGGTGTGACTCGACGATCGCGGCTTAGGCCGCTCCTGCTGGGGCATGCGGCCTACAAAGTCTTCCCGAGGTCCACCACCGGCTGGAACCCACCGTAGATCATCCGCGCGCCGTCGAAGGGCATCGGATTGATCTTCGGGTCCATCCGCGGGTCACTACCGTCCATCATCTTCTTCATGCCGGCGTCGCGGGTCGCCTTGTCGGGCCACTCGATCCACGAGAACACGATCGTCTCGTCCTCCTTGCCCTGCACGGCGCGGCGGAAGTCGGTCTGCTTGCCGTCGGGCACGTCGTCGCCCCAGCACTCGACCACGCGGGTGGCGCCGTACTCGATGAACACCGAGTCGCCGGTGTTGGCGTGTTCGATGAACTTCTGCTTGTTGGCGGTGGGTACGGCGATGACGAATCCATCGATGTAGGACATGGCGGTTCTCCGGTTCGGTGGGTGCCGGGTTACGACGGCCGGAGGCGGGCGGAATCGACAGCCTGCTGGCGCTACTGCGGCGTCGGGGGCGGGTACGGGTGCTGCTGCAGCAGCCGGGCGAGGTGGACGGCGTTGCTGGCCAGGGTCCTGGTGGTCGACGCGGTCTTCTCCGGTGTCTCTTCCAGGTCCTTGTAGTCGGTCTTGTGCATCGCTTCGCCGACCCAGTAGGTCGCGCCGGCCGCGGGGATCGTGAAGCCGAGGTCGGCCAGACCCTGGTAGAGCTCGGCGGTGACGTGATGGGCGCCGTCCTCGTTGCCGACCACCGCCACCGTCGCCACGCGGCCGAAGGTGGGGTAGCAGCCGCTGTCGTCGATCTCGCCTAGGAACGCGTTCAGCCGTTCCAGTACGCGCTTGGCCACGCTGCTGGGCTGGCCCATCCAGATCGGCGTGGCGACCACCAGAATGCCGGCGTCGAGCACGCGTTGCCGGATACCGGGCCACTCGTCGCCGTCGCCCTCGTCGGCGCGTACGCCAGGCTTGATGTCGTGGTCGACCACGCGGGTGCTATCCGTCGACACGCCGTGTTCACTCAGCGCGGCGAGCACCTGATCGAGCAATAGCTGGGTGGAGGACGCGGCAGGCGAGGCGGTCAGTGTGCAGTTGAGGCCGAAGGCGGACATCGGCATGGGCAGGCTCCTGAACGGGAGGATGGCCAGCGTTGCACGCGGCGGGTTAAGCGGGTGGGCACGTGTACGAGAGGGCCCGACAACGCTGAGTGGTGGTCCATTCGCGAACGACCAGCAGCTTTGCGTGGGATCGTGAGGATTCGCCTGTGTCGGATCTTGGATCGCGGCCTACGCCGCTCCTACAAAGGAGGTGTGACTGCAGTTGCGGCAGACTGGCCGTTGAATCGACGCGTGGCCGTGGGGGACACTAGGCCGACAACGCTCCCAGGAAGGGAAACCATGACAAGGATGTGGGCCGTGGCGGGCGACGCCACCAGCAGCGGCGGGCAGGTGATCACCGGCTCGCCTTTCACCGATATCGACGGCAAGCCCGTCGCGCGGGTCAACGACAAGGCCACCTGCCCGACGCACAAGGGCACGTTCCCGATCGTCGACGGCGACCCGACCACGATCATCGACGGCGAGGCGGTCGCCCTCCACGGCAGCTCGCTGTCCTGCGGCTGCAAGGTGATTGCGGCGCAGCAGGTGCGGTTGTTTGTGGATCCCGCCACGGGACGCGATAGCGGGATGTCCGACGCAGCAGCTGGCCTGGGCGCTGTCGCTGCCATTAGTGCCATCGCCGAGACATCCGAGGCCCTGGCGTTCGACGAGCAGATCCGCTTCGTCGGACCGACCGGTGTGCCGTTAGCGAACGTCGGCTATCGCCTGCACCTGGCTGATGGCACCACCACCGCCGGTGTAACCGACGCGGATGGGAGAACGGAACGCGTGGTCACCGCACACCCCGTGGCAATCGACTCCGCCGAGCTTCTGCCGCCCGCTGGTGCGCAGGGGTGTTGCGCGGGCCCCCACCTGCCGTCGCAGCGCGTCCCGGTGGCGTTGAATGGTGCGGCCACCAACCCATCGTCCGTCGGCAATTCCACCCACCGACGAAAGCAGAGGATCGCGGCCTGACTGCCGGCGAGGTCGCAATGCTGCGGCAAGTGTTCGGCTCGTCGATCGATTACGGCGCGGTGAATCTGCACAACCACGGCTACTGGATGCTGTTCGGCTTCCAGCCGGATGACACGGCGACCGCGCCCAATGGTGAGATCTACTTGCCGGCGGACCTGTTCAAGGCAGATTTCTCGCTTGAGATGGACGTCCACAAGCGCCTGCTGGTCCACGAGATGACGCACGTCTGGCAGTACCAGTTGGGCTATCCGGTCAAGCGGGTGCGTACACCGCGACCCAGAATGTCCTACGCGTACACACTGACCGCTGGGCGGCACCTTTGCGACTACAACATGGAGGCGCAAGGGAACATCCTGGCGGACTATTTCCTAGTGAAGTTCCGCAACGCCCAGAGCGAAGTCTATGAGGCACGCTACGCCCGGTTTCCGAACGCACTTCCCCTTTACGAGAATGCCCTCGGTCCGTTCATAGCCGATCCCAAAGACGCCTCCAACCTGCCAAAGGTGACCGAATGAGAATCGGCTTGCTCGTTGTCGGCCTCGCCATCTTGCCGGCCACCGGTGGGTGCACCCAGCCTGCCGGCATGTACCAGACGGCGCAGGTACGCCTTGTCGACTCCCGCCCTTGTTTTGCGGTGGCCGACAACGATGAGCCCCGCCGTACACCCCCAGTGTTAACCGCTATCTCGGTCGACCGCTTCACTGGCGCGGACTGGACGAACGTGTGGCGCTGGATCACGCCGGTGGAGCCGTCGGTGACGCTGGTCCCGGATCAGTGCATCCCATTCGGCAGCGCCTTGGTTGCTGGCGGATCGAGCAATGTGGTCGCAACTTTGCAGCCCGGAGAGCGCTATGGCGTCTCGATCAATTCGCAGATCGTGAATCCTGAATCCGACGGAGACCCCACGGTTGGGCGCATCTACAGCCAATACTTTTGCCTGCAGTCATCCTCGAACGGTGGCTTGACCGTGATCGAGGTGCCACGGGTTCGAGGGGAGCTCAAGTGGGAGGTGTGTGGACCGCCTGCTGCGGGTGAGTCCGATGCTGGCGAGCGCGTGCTACGGGAACAGGATCGGCTCCTGCCAACCATGGTGAGCGACTGACGCGAAGACTTGGCAGGGCTGGGTCGCGGCGTTGAGCGATCCGACCCGTCCACGAAAAAGCCCGCCATCCGGCGGGCTTTTTCGTTTACACGGGTTTGCGGTAGGCCTCAGCCCAGCAGCAGCCGGTTCATCCGCTGCACGAAGGCGGACGGGTCGGGCAGGGTGGCCCCGGCGGCGATCTCGGCCTGCTCCAGCAGCAGGGTCGCGATGTCGCGCGCGGTGGCTTCGTCCGACTCGGTCTGCACGCGCTGAACCAGCGGGTGCTGCGGGTTGACCTCCAGCGTGGGCTTGCTGTCGGGGAGATCCTGGCCGGCCTCGCGCAGCAACCGGGCGAAGTGCGGGGCCATGTCGTAATCGGACAGCGCCAGGCACGACGGCGAGTCGGTCAGGCGCGCCGACACGCGTACCTCGCCGACGCGGTCGCCGAGCAGCTCCTTGAGTCTGGCGACCAGCGGTTCGGCGGCCTTCGCGGCCTCCTCGTGCTTCTGCTTCGCGGCGTCGTCGAGCGGCAGTTCGCCCTTGGCGACGCTCTGCAGCTTCTTGCCCTCGTACTCATGCAGGTAACCCAGCATCCACTCGTCGATGCGGTCCGACATCAGCAGCACTTCGGTGTCGCGCGCCTTGAACGCTTCCAGCTGGGGACTGCCGGCCGCCGCGGCGTGGGTCTCGCCGGTGACGTACCAGATGGTGTCCTGCCCTTCCGGCATGCGGGCGATGTAATCGTCCAGCGAGACCGACCTGCTGGCGTCGTCGCCCTTGGTGGACGCGAAGCGCAGGAGCTTGGCGATACGCTCGCGGTTGGCGGTGTCTTCGCCGATGCCTTCCTTGAGGGTATTGCCGAAGGCCTTGATGAAGGTGGCGAACTTCTCCGGCTCGTTCCTGGCCAGGCCTTCGATCAGGTCGAGCACGCGCTTGGTGCAGCTGGCCTTGATCCGCTCCAGCTGGCGGTTCTGCTGCAGCAGCTCGCGGCTGACGTTGAGCGGGAGGTCGTCGGCGTCCACCACGCCCCGCACGAAGCGCAGGTAGTTGGGCAGCAGCTCTTCGGCGGCGTCCATCACGAACACGCGCTTGATGTAGAGCTTCAGTCCCTTGCGCTCATCGCGCCCGCCCATCATCAGGTCGAACGGCGGATGCGCCGGCAGGTACAGCAGGGTGGTGAAGCTCTGGTTGCCTTCGACCCGGTTGTGGCTCCACGCCAGCGGGTCGGCGAAGTCGTGGCCGAGCGACTTGTAGAAGCCCTGGTAGTCCTCGTCGGAGATCTCCGACTTGGGCTGGGTCCACAGCGCCGAGGCGGCATTGATGGTGTCCCATTCGGCCTTGTCGGCGGACTGGCTGCCATCTTCCGCAGCCTCGTCGCTGCCATCGTGCGCGTCGGAGTCCTTCGGCATCCGGATGGGGAAGGCAACGTGCTCGGAGTAGCGGTGGATCAGCGAGCGCAACTTCCAGCCCGACAGGAACTCGTCCTCGTCGGCCTTCAGGTGCAGCACGATGGTGGTGCCGCGCGACGGCACCTCGACCTGCTCCAGGGTGTATTCGCCCTTGCCGTCGCTCTCCCACCTGACGCCTTCAACGGCCGACGCGTCGGCGCGACGGGTCAGCACGGTGACGCGGTCGGCGACCACGAAGGCCGAATAGAAGCCGACGCCGAACTGGCCGATCAGGCGCGCGTCGGCCTTCTTCTCCTGCGCCATCGCCTCCAGGTAGCGACGGGTGCCGGAGCTGGCGATGGTGCCGATGTTGGCGACCACCTCGTGGCGGTTCATGCCGATGCCGTTGTCGGCAATGGTGATCGTGCGGGCCTTCTCGTCCCAGCTCACGTCGATGTGCAGTTCGCCATCGCCGGACATCAGCTCGGGGTTGGCCAGCGACTCGAAGCGCAGCTTGTCGCAGGCGTCGGACGCGTTGGAGATCAGCTCGCGCAGGAAGATCTCCTTGTGCGAGTAGAGCGAGTGCGTCACCAGGTGCAGGACCTGGGCCACTTCGGCTTCGAACGGGCGGGTTTCGGTCTGGGGTGCGGTTTGGGTAGCCATCTGCGTTTTCCGTGACACGTGGAGCGGACTGGAGTCCCCGAGATCGGGGTCGACCGGCCGGAAAACAACGCCCCCGGGTAGCATTGCGCGCATGGCATCCCCCCATCCCTGGCGCGGCCGGCTGCTGGTGCTGGCCGGCATCGCGCTGGCCGCCTTCAACCTGCGCACCGCGATCACCTCGCTTACCCCGTTGCTGGAGACCGTCGGCGCATCGCTGGCGTTCGGGTCCACCGCGGCGGGCGTGCTCGGCATGCTGCCGACCCTGGCCTTCGCCGTATTCGGTGTGGCGACCCCGCCGATCGCCCATCGGCTGGGGCTGGAGCGCACCGTCCTGCTGGCGATGGCGCTGGCCGCGGCCGGCATGCTGGCGCGCGGCTTCGTGGACGGCACCGGCGGGCTGATGGCCAGTTCGCTGCTGGCGCTGGCCGGGATGGGCATGGGCAACGTGGTGCTGCCGCCGCTGGTCAAGCGCTACTTCTTCGACCGGGTCGGCGTGGTCAGCTCGGTGTACATCACCTCGATGCAGCTGGGCACCATGGCGCCGGCGTTCGTCGCGGTGCCGCTGGCGATGTCGATGGGCTGGCGGGTCTCGCTGGCGGCTTGGGTGGTGCCCGCGGTGCTGGCCTTGCTGCCGTGGGCCTGGGTGCTTCAGGGGGGTCGCAGGCGGATCGCCGCCGCGTCGGTCGCGGAGGGCGTGCTGCCGCGGGCCACCCTGCCGCCGGGGGCGCACGTGTGGCGCTCGCCGCTGGCCTGGGCGATGGCGGCATTGCTGGGCATGACCTCGCTGGTGACCTACGCGATGTTCACCTGGATCCCGCGCTGGATGACCGATGCCGGCCTGGAGCCGGCCGCGGCGGGCGCGATGCTCGGCGTGTACACCGCCACCGGGCTGGCGACCTCACTGGCGGTGCCGGTGCTGGCCTCGCGGGCGCGGTCGCCGTTCCTGCTGGTGCTGCCGATGCTGGCCCTCTACGCCGTCGGCTATGCCGGCATGCTACTGGCACCCGCTTCCTGGCCGGCGCTCTGGACCGGGCTGTTGGGCTTGGCGGGCGGCACGTTCCCATTGGCGCTGACGCTGATCAACCTGCGCACGCGCACGCCGGCCGGGTCCGCCGCCCTGTCGGGCTTCATGCACTGGGTCGGTTACGGGGTGGCCTGTGCCGGTCCGCTGGTGGTCGGGCAACTGCGGGACGTCACCGGGGGCTGGCACTGGCCGGTCGCGTTCCTCGCGCTGTGCATCGCCGTGCTGGCGTGGGGCGCGTGGGCGTCGTCCAGGCCGCGGGTGCTCGAGGACAGCTGGTAGCGTCAATCCGCGTGCTGCATCCATGCACAGTCCAGCCCGTCCAGGCCGATGTGGACCAGCAGGCCGATCGCGAGCAACCGCGTCCGGCGTGGCAGCAGCAACAAGGCGTAAACCGCGATCGCCGGCGCCCGGTGCAGCGGGTGGAAGCCGATGCTGCAGCGGTCCGGCACGTAGATCGGGTCGGCCCACAGGTGGTCGATGTCGATCAGCCAGCCGGCCAGCATCCACAGCCACGCTTGGCGCCACCGTGGACGGAAGAACACCAGCGCGATCGCCAGCGGTACCAGCGCGTGCAGCACGAGGTGGGAGGCGGCGCGGAAATCGAGTTCCATGGCGGGCTTGAAAGGGCGTTGGGGGGGGAGTCTACGGTGGGCCGGCGAACGGCCGAGCACGGGACCGGCCGCCGCTTGACGTGGATCAGCCATCGTTGACGCCCGCGGGGGTATCACTGTGGGCCTCGCCGCACTGCAGGACTCCCGGATGGCCACCCGCTTCAACTCCGTATCGGCGTCGATCCTCAACGCGATCGGCGACACCCCGCTGATCGAGGTCGACGGCGTCTTCGCCAAGTGCGAGTTCATGAACCCGTCCGGCTCGATCAAGGCGCGCATCGCGCTGTACATGGTCGAGAAGGCCGAGGCCGCCGGGCTGCTCAAGCCCGGCGACACCCTCGTCGAGGCGACCAGCGGCAACACCGGCAACGCGCTGTCGATGGTGGCCGCGGTCAAGGGTTACCGGATGCGGGTGGTGATGCCCGAGGGGTTATCCAACGAGCGCGTGGCGATCTCGCGCGCGTACGGGGCTGAAGTGGAGTTCTGCGGCAACTTCCACGTCAATTCGGCCCTGGAGCGGGCGCGCGAGCTCGGCCGGCAGGACGGGTTCTTCTGCCCCGGTCAGTTCGATTCGGAATGGAACGTGGAGGAGAACCGCGAGATCCTCGGACCGGAAATCCTCGCGCAGCTGCCCGCGGGCCGGGTGCCGGACGCGCTGGTGATGGGCGTGGGCACCGGCGGCACGCTGATCGGCGTCGGTCAGGCGTTCCGGGCGGTCAATCCCGCGGTGCGGCTGTTCGCGATGGAGCCGTCGGAGTCGCGCACGATCCTGTGCGGGGAGGTCGACACCCACGCGATCGAAGGTATTTCCGATGGCTTCGTGCCCGGCATCTTCGCCCGGCACGGCGCGCTGGTGAACGAGCTGCTGTCGGTCACCGACGAGGAGGCGATCGCCGCCATGCGTGGGCTGGCGCAGGGGCACGGGCTGCTGTGCGGCCCGAGTTCCGGCGCCCACCTGGTCGCCGCCCGGCGCGTGCGCGAACAGCACCCGGAGCTGCGGACGGTGGTGACCCTGTTCTGCGACGAGGGCGAGAAGTACCTGCAGGACCACTTCAGCGCACCGGCACCAGGGCTGGTCGACACCGCGTTCGGCTGACCGCCGGGTAGGCGGGTGCACCGTGCGCACGGTGCCATCACCGGGCGTACATTGGCGTCACCAAATCCATTCGAACTGGCGGCCCCGCGGCATGCGCGCATCGGAACTCGACAATCCGTTCTGGGTCTCGCTGGATACCTGCCATCGCGACCTGGCGTTGCGCCACGGCGACGTGGCCCGGTTCCCGCCCGCTTATGCGCCGTTCCTCGGGGTACCGGGCGAGGAGGGCGCCGACGCGGCTGACATCGCCGTGGCCCTGCAGGCGCTGGTCGAACCGGGTGAGACCGTCTACCTGCTGGGCGTCGGGCCGCCGCCCCTGGATGCGGGCTGGGACCTCACCGCCCACCTCCCCCTTTCGCAGATGGTCTGCACGCGGCCGGTGCCCGGGATCGAGGGGCCCGCGATCATCGAACTCGGCCCGACCCACCGGGCCGACGTCCTCGCGTTGACCGCGCTGGTCTATCCGCACTACTTCCGCGCCCGCACGATGGAGCTGGGGCGCTACTTCGGCATCTACCAGGACGGCAGGCTGGCGGCGATGATCGGGGAGCGGCTCGGCACCGACACCGCGCGGGAGATCAGCGCGGTATGCACCCATCCCGATTTCGGGGGGCGCGGGTACGCGCGGCGGCTGCTGGCGATGCTGGTCAACGACAACCTCGCGCGCGGGCGGACGCCGTTCCTGCACGTCAGCCAGGAGAACGCGCGCGCCGGTCGGCTGTACGAGCACGTCGGCTACCGCGTGCGGCGGCGGTTACCATTCTGGTCGCTGCGTCGGGTCTAGCGCTGCCGCTTTTCCCCGCCGCTACAGCCCGGTCGGCCAGGTGACCGGTATGCCCGGGCCGGGGTGGGTGGGGCCGATCGGGGTCACGGCCCGGGTCTCGTCGAACCACACCCAGGCATCGAACTGCCGGGGCAGGGTGACCTCGGCGTAGTGGCTCTGCAGTTCGGTGTCGGGACGGTAGATCACCCCGATGAACCGCTCCAGCCGCGGTTCCAGCAGCCGGCGGTCGAGGGCTCCGTCGCGGCCCTCGCCCAGGTCGAGCAGGAACCGGCGGACGCCGCTGTCGTGGCATAGCCGCTCGACGGTGTCGGCGCGCGAAGGCCGCACCTTCATGACCTGCATGTCGTCGTCCCAGTCGTGCGCGGCGGCCACGGTGCCTGCATGGGTACCCAGGCCGACCAGCGCCACGCCCTCGCCGAAATGCTCGCGGCACAGCTGGCCGATATTGAGCTCGTCGCGCGCGCGGCCCATTTCGGTGTGGCGCGCATCGCCGATGTGCGAGTTGTGCGCCCAGACCACCGCCTTCGCCTCCGGGCCGCGGGCGTCGAGCAGATGCTGCAGCGTCTC
This sequence comes from Lysobacter luteus, assembly GCF_907164845.1. NCBI lineage: Bacteria > Pseudomonadati > Pseudomonadota > Gammaproteobacteria > Lysobacterales > Lysobacteraceae > Novilysobacter > Novilysobacter luteus. The sequence continues at coordinate 2,111,933 of NZ_OU015430.1, read as the reverse complement.
GAACATGTGGGTGTCACGCAGGTTCCAGCTCTGCGCCCCGCCGTAGTACATGACCCGGTAGTAGCGTTCGGCGGCAGCCACCAGCCGCGCGTTCTGGGCCGCGTCCAGGAACTCGTCGCCGTCGCGGGCGGCGTACTCCAGCCGCCGCTGCAACAGTTCATGCAATTGCCGGGTCACCTCCGCCTCGCACTTGGCGTAGCCGCGGGTGAGCACCGCGCGGCCGTAGGTGCCTGGTTCCTTCTGCCACGGCGTCAGGCAGCCGTAGCGTTCGCGTGCGACAGCGGCGGCCTCGGGATCGACCTTGTCGAGGTACTCCAGCACCGCGGCGATCGAACCACCCAGGTTGTACATGTCCAGCCCGTGCATGCCGACCTGCTGCTCGCGGGGGCGGCCGTGGTTGCGTGCGCGCAGCCACACCACCAGTTCGGCGAACTCGGCGTTGCGCCACATCCAGGTGGGGAAGCGCTGGAACACCGGTTCGGCGTCGGCGCGCGGCGGGCGGTGGCGGACGTGCCGGTCGAGTGCGGCGGCGTCGGGCCAGTCGGCTTCCAGGGCGACGATCGTGAATCCATGGCGCTCGACCAGCCGGCGGGTGATCTCCGTGCGTGCGCGGTAGAACTCGGCGGTGCCGTGGCTGGCTTCCCCCAGCATCACCACGCGGCAATGGGCAAACCGCTCGAACGGGTCTGCAAAGTCGTCGTCATCGAGGTCGGGCAGCGGCAGGGCGGCCTCGGCGATCATTTCCGGCACGCTGCGCTCGCGCGCCGGGACGGGGTTGCCCGCCGCGCGACGGCCGTCCTCGGCCCAGCCCTGTTCGCCGATCAGCGGCACGAACATCACCCCACCCAGGTCGTCCTGCTCATAGGTTTCGGGGCCGGTACGGGTGATCCGGCGCAGGCGCTGGTGCTGTCCGTCCTCGCCGACCGGGATCACCAGCCGGCCGCCGATCGCGAGTTGCTCGCGCAGCGCCGGCGGCGTGTCCGGCGCACCGGCGGCGACCAGGATCGCGTCGAACGGTGCGGCCTCGGGCCAGCCGCGGCTGCCGTCGCCGACGCGCAGCTCGATGTTGTCGTAACGCAGCGCCTCGAATCGCTCCCGCGCCTGCGCGGCCAAGGGCGCGTGACGCTCGATGGTGTGCACGCGGCCCGCGATGCGGCTCATCACCGCGGCGGCGTACCCCGAGCCGGAACCGACCTCGAGCACGCGCTCGCCGGCGGCGATCCCGGCCGCGTGGATCATCAGGGCGACAATGTAGGGCTGCGAGATCGTCTGGCCTTCGCCGATCGGCAGCGGCGAATCCTCGTAGGCGAACTCGCGCATGCCCGCATCGACGAACACCTCGCGCGGCACCTCGCGCATCGCGTCGAGGACGTTACGGTCGCGGATGTCGCGCCCGGCGAGGTGGACGTCGACCATGCGGTCGCGCGCGCGGGACAGGTCGGCCATGGGACAGCTCTGGTTCCTGCGATGCCGTCACGGTGGCCGCGTCGACCTTGCGTGCGCGTGAAACCGGCGCGCCGTAGAACTGGCCGCTACAGCGACGCGGAACCCGCGGATTGCGCGTCGGCGCAGAGTGCGCGCTTGCGCGCCGACGTCAGTTGCTTGATCGCGTACTCGGCCCGCAGTGCGCTGCCGCGGTCAGGATGTTCGAAGCGGGCCAGCAACCGCACCGGCGGCCGGGCGCGCGTGTAGCGTGCGCCCTTGCCGGCGGCGTGCTCGGCATAGCGGCGCGCCACGTCGGTGGCAACGCCGGTGTAGATGCTGCCGTCGCGGCATTCGATCAGGTACACGAACCAAGTCATCGCGGCAGTGTACGGCGGCGGTCTGGATGGTCCGTCGCCGGTCGCCGGTCGCCGGTCGCCGCTTCCGGCTGCCGCTGTCATCCGGCATCCGGATCTCCGTGCAATGCGTAGGCGATCACATAGTCGCCGAC